>NZ_CAXBOD010000002.1:0-315377 GCF_963977235.1 uncultured Albimonas sp. | reverse complement strand
GGTCGACGTGCCCGATCGTCCCGATGTTCACGTGCGGCTTGTTGCGCTCGAACTTCGCCTTCGCCATCGCGGTCATTCCTCACTTCGTCGGGTCGCGCGGCGGACCCATGGATTTCGCCGGCGCCCGGATAGAGGGTTTCAACGGCGGAGGCAACCGTCATGCAGGGTCGCGCGGCCGGTTCGCCGGCGCGCCGCGACGTCAACGCGAACGATCACGAGGGAGACTGCGCCATGCGCGAGGGAATCACGCCGCCGACGATGGCTCATTACCGCAGCTACCGGTTCTCGCCGGCGGTGCGGGCGGGGGGGATGCTGCACCTGTCGGGGCAGCTGGGGCTGGTCTCGCTGAGCCCGCCGGAGCTGGCGGAGGGGGCGGCGGCGCAGATCGCCGCGGCCTTCGACCTGCAGGCCCGGGTGCTGGCCGAGGCGGGGCGCGACTGGGACGCGGTGGCGGAGCTGACGTCCTTTCACGTCGCCGGGCCCGAGGGCGGGCTGCCCGCGCAGATGCCCCTGATGATGGCCGCCCTGGAGCGCAGATTCGCCGAGCCCTATCCCGCCTGGACCGCCGTCGAGGTCAAAGCCCTCGCCCTGCCCGGCGCGCTGGTCGAGCTGCGGATGACGGCGGTGGCCTGAGGGCCCGCGCGAGGCCCCAGGTCGGGCCCGGGGCGCGCGTTGGGCCCGGGGCGCGCGTCGGGCCCGGCGATCTGTCGGGGCCGAGGAGCGGCCGGCCCGGGGTTCGGGCCGGCCTCGGGTTCGGGGCGTCGTCTCAGCGGCCGCCCGAGAGCGCGACCACGGTCTTCCACAGCTCCCCGCCGCCGCCGGCGACGGCGGCGCGGCCCAGACGCTCGGACCAGGCGTTCTCGTCGCCGGCCTCGTCGCGCCACTGCCACAGGCGCCGGGTGGCGTGGTGGAGCATGTGCTCCTCGGTCACGCCGATGGCGCCGTGGACGGCGTGGGCGACGGCCGAGACCTTGGCCACGGCCAGGCTGGCGCGGATCTTGGCCACCGCGGCGGCCTGCCAGGAGGGGGCCGCGTCCATCGCCCGCAGCGCCAGCTGCACCGCGGCCTTGGCGGCCGCCGACTCGCCCGCCTGCTCGGCCACCAGATGCTGGATCGCCTGGAACTTGCCGATCGGCCGGCCGAACTGGACGCGGGTGTTGCCGTAGTCGATCGACTCGGCCAGCACGTGGTTGAGCGCGCCCGAGATCTGGCCCGCCCGCATCACCGCCAGCGCCGCCGGCAGCGCCTCGCCGTCCATCGGCGCAGGGGCCGAGGCGAGCGGGGTCGCCGCCGCGAACTCGACCACCAGACGCGGGTCGCGGCCGATGGTGGGCAGCGCGCGGCCCTCCGGGATCTCCAGCAGGACGAGCTGCGCGTCCGCGCCCTCGCCGGCGGTGCCCAGGACCCGCGCCCCGGGCTTGCCGAAGGGGATCACGCAGGCGCCCGAGACCTTGCCGCCGGCCAGCGCCAGGCGGTCCCAGGTCGCGAGCGGTGCGTCCTCGGGGACCTCCATCCCCGCGGCGGCCATCGCCCAGGCGGCGGCCATCCGCTCGGACAGCGGCAAGGGGGCCGCGTGCCGGCCCAGCGCCTCGAGCACGCCCGAGATCTCGGACCAGGCGAGACCGGCGCCGCCGGCCTCCTCGGGCACGAGCGCGAGCGTCAGGCCCAGCGCCTCGACCTCGTCCTCCAGCGCCGCGGCGGGCTCTCCGGCCTCGACCTTGCGCAGGAGCTTCGCGTCGACCCGCTGGGCGAACAGCCGGTCGAGCTGGTCGGCGAGCAGCGTCGCGGTGTCGGTGTCCAGGCTCATCGCAGACCCATCCCCTTGGCCATGATGCCGCGCATGATTTCGCGGGTGCCGCCGCGCAGGCTGAAGGTCGGCGCCTGCTGCGCCACCGAGGCCCGCATCTCGGAGAGCGCGCCCTCGACCGCGCCGGGGAAGGCCCCGGGGGCGAGGTCGCGCACCATCTCGGGCATCCGCTGCTCGAGCGTGACGCCCACTTCCTTGATCACCGCGGCCTCCTGGGCCGGGTCCTCGCCGCGGTCGAGCATGCCGGCGGTGCACACCGACATCTCCCGCAGGGCGGCGAGCTCGGCGAGCGTGCGCCCGATCTCGCGCGCGGCGAGACGGTCGGGCTCGCCCTTCGCGGCGATCTCGTCGACCAGCAGCGGCATCAGCGGGAAGGCCGAGAGGAAGCGGTCGGGGCCGGAGCGCTCGAAGGCAAGCTCGGACATGCCCTGGGCCCAGCCGTTGCCCTCCTTGCCGACGAGGACGTCGGGGCCCAGCTCGACGTCGTCGAAGGTGACCTCGTTGAAATGCGCCTCGCCGGTCATGTCGGCGATCCGGCGGATCTCGATCCCCGGCAGCGACAGGTCGACCAGCACCTGGGAGAGCCCCTTGTGGCGGTCGTCGGGCCCGCCGGAGGTGCGGACCAGCGCGATCATCGCCTGCGAGTGATGGGCGTTCGTGGTCCAGATCTTGCGCCCCGACAGCCGCCAGCCGTCGCCGTCGCGGGTGGCGCGCGTGCGCACCGAGGCGAGGTCGGAGCCCGAGTCGGGCTCGGAAAGGCCGATGCAGAAGGTCGCCTCGCCCGAGCAGATCCTGGGCAGCCAGGTGGTTTTCTGGGTCTCGGTTCCCACCCGCAGGATCAGGGGGCCGGACTGGCGGTCGGCGATCCAGTGGGCGCCGACGGGGGCGCCGGCGGCCAGCATCTCCTCGATCACCACGTAGCGCTCGAGGGCGGAGCGTTCATGACCGCCGTATTCCTTGGGCCAGGTCATGCCGATCCAGCCCTTCTCGCCGACCGCCATCGAGAACTCGCGGTCGAAGCCGGTCCAGGACTGGCCGATCTTCCAGGGCGTGAACTTCGGCGTCCACTCGGCCAGGAACTCGCGCACCTCGGCGCGCAACTGTGGCTCGACCTGGGGCATTTCCACCGGGTCGAACCGGAAAGGCGATGACATGAGCGTCTCCTCTCTCGGCGTCCGCGCGGCGCGCGGGCGAAGGGCGCCGTCTCGTTGCGGGCGCCTCGTTGGGGCGAGGGCCGGGCGGCGGTCGGCGCGCAGTGTCGGACAAAAGCCTTCGGGGGTCCAGTGGGCGCGGCGCCGGGTTCCGCCCATCGGTCCTCTCGACCGCGTGAGCGCGGCGCAGTCCCGATCAGCGATCCGGTCCGGGCGACGCGAAAGTGGACAACCGCAGACGTATCGGACAAGGCTGCGAAGAGTTCACGTTGAGGAGAGCCCATGTCCAGGAACGCCGCCGCCGGAGAGCCCGCCGGAGAGCCTGAGGAAAAGATCGCCCCTGCGCCGGTCTCCTCCCGCTCGGCCGTGCCGCTCGACCTGGACGGCGAGCAGTCCGAGCGACTGGCCCATGACCGCAAGTTCGTCTGGGCGCTGGCGCGGGGGCTCGAGATCCTGCGGGCGTTCTCGGCCCGCCCGGCGCCGCTGGGCAACTCCGAGCTCGCCGAGATCACCGGCCTGCCCAAGGCCACGATCACCCGCCTGACCCACACGCTGACCGAACTGGGCTACCTGCGCCTGATCCGCCGGCTGTCGAAATACGAGCCGACGGCGGCGCTGCTGACGCTGGGCTATCCGGTGATCAGCAGCCTGCGGGTGCGGCTGGTGGCGCGCGATCCGATGCAGAAGCTGGCCAACGACGCCGAGATGTCGATCGCGCTGGGCGCGCGGGACCGGCTGGGGATGATCTACGTGGACGCCTGCCACCCGGCCACCGTCTCGACCATCCGTCTGGACGTGGGCAACCGGGTGGACCTGGCGACCACCGCCCTGGGGCGCGCGTTCCTCGCCGGCATCGCCGAGCCCGACCGCGAGTTCATCTTCGAGCGTCTGGCCCGCAAGCTCGGCGACAAGTGGCCCGATCTGAAGTCCCGGATCCTCGACGCCAAGGCCCAGGTCGACGAGCGCGGCTTCTGCGTGGCCGACGGCGAGTGGCAGTCCGACATCCGCGCCGCGGCCGTGCCCGTGGTCTCGCCCGACAAGACCGAGGCGATGGCGATCAACGCCGCCGGCCCCGGCTTCCTCGCCACCCGCGACAAGCTGGAGGGCGAGGTCGGCCCCCGGCTGGTGCATCTGGGCCGCTCGATCGCGCCGATGCTCAGCCGCTGACCCCTGTTGCCGCAATCGGGCCGGGCCAACCCGGCCGACGAAGGAGGAGACCCCATGAAGGATCAGATGGAGGCCCCGGTCGAGCCGGGCGCCGAGGACCCTGTCTGCGTGACCCAGCGCATCGGCGCCACGGCGCTGGTCTGGATCAACGATCCCAAGCGCCGCAACCCGCTGTCGATGGCCCTGCGCCCGGCGCTGATCCAGGCGATGGCCGACGCGCAGGCCGATCCGGAGGTGCGCGCCGTGGTGCTGGCCGGCGCCGGCGGCTGCTTCAGCGCGGGCGGCGACATCTCGACGATGAAGGGGATCACCGCGGCCTCGGGCCGGGCGCGGCTGCAGGACGTGCACCGGCTGGTGAAGATCGTGCAGGGCGGGACCAAGCCGGTGATCGCGGCGGTCGAGGGCTATGCCGTGGGCGCGGGCCTCTCGATCGCGGCGATGTGCGACCTGGTGGTGGCCTCGTCCGAGGCGAAGTTCTCGCTGCCCTTCGGCAAGCTGGGGCTGATGCCGGACCTGGGCGTGCTGCAGACCCTGCCCGCGCGCATCGGCATGGGGCGCACCAAGCTGCTGGCCCTGACCGGGCGGACCATCGACGCGCAGACCGCCGCCGACTGGGGCATCGTGGAGGAGCTCTGCGCCCCCGGCGAGGCGGTCGAGAGGGCGCTGGCCATGGCCGAGGAGGTCGCGCGCATGGCGCCCCTGTCGGTCGCCACCTCCAAGCAGACGCTGGGGCGGGGTCCGATGGGGCTCGACGAGATGCTCTCGGCCGAGGCCGACACCCAGGCGCTGCTGTTCTGCACCGAGGACGTGAAGGAGGGCGTGGCCGCCTTCCTCGACAAGCGCCGCCCCGACTTCAAGGGCGCCTGAGCCCGCGGGAGGCGCCCCGCAGGCGCCTCCCCCCACCCCACCGGCGCGGCGCAGACGTTGCGTCGCAGCGACGCTTGCCGGCGGGGCCTCGCTTGCGTGGCGGTTGGGGCGCGCCTATGGTCGCGTCATGACCCGAAAACCCCTGATCGTCGGCCTTGGCGGCACGCTCCGCGACTTCTCCTCGACCGAGAAGGCGCTGCGCATCGCGCTCGACGCCGCCGAGGCGGAGGGGTGCGAGACCGTGCTCCTTGCCGGCCGCGCCCTCGACCTGCCGCCCTATTCGCCCGACGACGAGACCCGCTCCGAGGAGGCCAGTCGCCTTGTCGACGCGATCCGGCGCGCCGACGGCGTGATCCTGGGCTCTCCGGGCTATCATGGCGGCATGTCCGGCCTGGTGAAGAACGCCATCGACTATATCGAGGACCTGCGCACCGACGCCCGGCCCTACCTTGAGGGGCGGGCGGTGGGCGCCGTGGCCACCGGCGGCGGCTGGCAGGGCGCGGTGACCACGATGAACGCGCTGCGCGACGTGGTGCATGCGCTGCGCGGCTGGAACACGCCGCTGGGCGTGGCGGTCAACACCGCCGAGCCGGTGTTCGGCCCGGACGGCGACTGCGAGGACGCCAAGGTGCGCGGCCAGCTCGAGGCGCTTGGCCGTCAGGTCGCGGGCTTCGCGCGCGCCGCCGCGGACCCCGCCGCCGCCTGAGGGCGGCTCTGCAATCGGACTGAGGGCGCGCCCGGGCGAGAGCCAGGCGAGGGCGCTAGAGCCAGGCGAAGGCCTGTTGCAGGCGCGCGGCGGCGCCCGTCTCCATCGGGGCGCCGTGGGCGATGACCAGCCGCTCGGCCGGCCAGTCCAGCGCCGGCGCCAGCGAGGCGCGGGCCGCCGCGCGGTCGCGGAACCCCATGCGGAACTTGCGCGGCACGGTCGGCTCGGCCTCCTGCATCAGGTCGAGCCTGGCCACGATCCCGCGCCAGCCGCGGAACCACCCCTTCGGCAGCGCCTGCAGCAGGTCGGCGAACAGCGCCGTGCGGCTGGGGCGGTGGAAGATGGCGACCTCGGCGGTGATGCGACATCCGCGGATCGGGGCGAGGTCGAGCGCGCCCTCGAAGGCGCTGGGGGCCGGATCCTCGCCCAGCACGGCGTGCACGATCAGCTCGGGGCGCTTCTCGCGCACGCCGGGGGCGGCAAGGACCCGGGCCCGCGGGAAGGCCCGCGCCCAGTTGCCCAGGAACAGGTGGTGCAGGTCGTTGGGCGCGATCAGCCAGCGCACGGGACCCAGCGCCTCGGCCTGCGCCAGCAGCGCCTCGGTCGGGGCGACGGGCGACCAGACCGCGAGGCCCCCCTCCCCCAGCCGCATCAGCGCCATGCGGGTGGGAAAGCGGAACCCCGCCATGCCCTCGACCACCGGACCCTCGGCCAGCCACAGGTCCGTTCCGAACGGTGTCAGCATCGCGGCCTCCCCTGCCCCGCGGCGCCCGCGGTCCGAGGGCAGGCTATCGGAGGGCCGGCGCGCGGGGCAAGGCGCCGGGCGAGCGCGATGAGGCGCGCGGGCCTGCGTCGGGGGCCTGGCGGCGGGGGCGCCTGAACGGAGAAAGGGCGACCCGAAGGCCGCCCCCTGCATCCGCCCGCGAGCGGGGCCCGGATCGCCTCGCCCTCAGGCGATGCGGCGGTCGCGGCCCTGCCAGTACTGATCGCGCAGCTGGCGCTTGTAGAGCTTGCCGTTGTCCGCCCGCGGCAGCCGGTCGACGAAATCGACCGTGCGGGGGCATTTCACGTGGCTGAGGTTGGCGCGGCAGAACTCGATGATCTCCCGGGCCAGCTCCTCGGAGGGGGCCATCCCCTCGGGCAGCTCGATCACCGCCTTGACCGACTCGCCGAACTCCTCGTCCGGCACGCCGATCACCGCCACGTCGCCGACCTTGGGGTGGGTGGCGAGCAGGTTCTCGATCTCGGCGGGATAGATGTTCACCCCGCCCGAGACGATCATGAAGGTCTTGCGGTCGGTCAGGAACAGGTAGCCGTCCGCGTCGAGGTAGCCGACGTCGCCCAGCGTGGTCCAGCCCTGCGCATTGCGGCTGTCGGCGGTCTTCTGCGGATCGTTGTGGTATTCGAAGCTCGGCCCGTCGGAGAAGTAGATCGTGCCCTCGACGCCCACCGGAACCTCGTTCCCCTCGTCGTCGCAGATCCGGGTCTTGCCGAGGATGTTGGTCCCGACCGAGCCCGGCTTCTTCAGCCATTCCTCGGAGCTGATGGTGACCACGCCGTTGGCCTCCGAGCCGGCGTAGTATTCCTCGATCACCGGGCCCCACCAGTCGATCATCGCCTTCTTGACCTGCGGGGGGCACGGCGCGGCGGCGTGGATCGCGCAGCGCAGGGAGGAGAGGTCGTATTTCGCCTTCACCTCGTCGGGCAGCCGCAGCATCCGCACGAAATGGGTGGGCACCCACTGCGAGTGGGTGACGCGGTGCTTCTCGATGGTCGCCAGCGCCGCCTCGGGGTCGAACTTGCCCGCGACGATCATCGTGCCGCCCCAGCGCATGATCCGCAGGGCGTAGCCGATGGGGGCCGCGTGATACAGCGGCGCGGGGTGGAACCAGACGGTGTCCTGGTCGATGCCCCAGCGCTCGATCGTCAGCACCATGCCCTTGGTCGGGGTGCCGAAGGGCGCCTCGGACATCGGGCGCAGCACGCCCTTGGGCTTGCCGGTGGTGCCCGACGAATACAGCATCTCCGAGCCCTCGGAGGGGTCGGCGATCGGATGCGTGGGAAGCCTCGCCAGCGCCGCCTCGAGCGAGGCGAAGCCGCCGCCCGCGTCGTCGAGCATGAAGCGCGCGCCCGGCAGCAGCCCGGGACCGGTCAGCTTTTCGGCCACCGCCCGCTTGGCCTGCGAGGTGACCAGGATCTTCGCGCCCGAGTCGTTGAGCAGGTAGTCCACCTCCTCGGGCGTCAGGTGGGTGGGGATCGGAATGACCTTCAGGCCCGCGCGCATGAAGCCCCAGAAGATCGGCGCGTAGTCGAGCCGGTTCTCGAGGAACACGGCCGCGTGGTCGCCGCGCTTCAGGCCGAAGCTGCGCGCCAGGTGAGCCACCTGGTTGGAGAGCGATTCGACCTCGGCGTAGGTGATCGCCTCGCCGGTGATCTGGTGAATGAAGGCCGGCTTCGACGGGGTCCGCACGGCCCAGACGCCGGGATGCTTCTCGTCCTCGCGGAATTCGCTCACTTGGCTGGCTCCTCCTGTGAAACCTGTCGGCCGGCAGGTCTTTCGGCTTCCTTATCCTGTTATAACGCCCGGTGCACGCGCCGGGAGGCGTTGAAACGAAGGCTGCGGCGCCAAGTCCCGCTGTGCGAAACGCAGAGGCGGAAACCGGGCGCGCGCCCCTGCAGGCAGGGCGGCGGCGGGATCGACCGCAGCGCCGGAACGCCGGAGAATCGACGGAGGATCGACGGAGCGCGCAGGCGGAGCGCCGTCAGCCGAGGGGGACCGCCCCGGTCGCGTCGAGCAGTTCCTTGAGCAGGCCCGGCGCCGGATGCGCCCGAGCGACGCTCGAGGCGCGCGCCGTCAGGCGATGGTCGAGGCGCGCACAGTCAGGCGCGCGTCGGGAGCGCGCAGGAGGGTCGGGGCGGGCTGGTTCTCGATCATCGGGATCAGCATCTTCACCGCCTCGCGCGCCACCTCGGGCAAGCTGAGGTTCACCGCCGTCAGCGGCGGGTTCGAGGCCAGCGAGCGCGGGCCGTCGTAGCGCGTCGCCACCCGCAGGTCGCCGGGGATCGAGCGCCCCAGCTCCCGCGCCGCCCGGCAGGCGCCGGCGGCAAACACGTCGACCATCGCCAGGATCGCGTCGACCTCGGGGGTGGCCTGCAGCAGGCGCAGCGCCTCGGCGTGGCCCAGCGCCTCGCCGCCGGTCTCGTCGAGGCGCAGGTGCAGGGGGGGCATGGCGCGGGCCTGCGCGAAGCGGGCGTATTCGGCCTCGGTCTCCTCGTGGCTGGCGCGGCGGGCGAGGCCGGTGATCAGGGCGATGCGGCGGGCGCCCGTCTCCTCGAGGTGGTGGAGCAGCAGCGCCGCCGTCTCGCCCGAGCGCAGGTCGACGGCCGGCGCGTCCTCGCGCCCCGGCTGGCGGCCGATGCGCACCACCGGCAGGCCGCGGGCGTCGATCAGCTTCGCGAACGGGTCGTCGCGGGCCGGCTCGATCAGCAGCGCCCCGTCGATCAGCAGGTCGTCGACGGCGGGCGAGGCCTCCATCGGCGGGATCAGCATCAGGGAAAGGCCGGCGCGCATCGTCTCCTCGGCGGCGGTCGCCGCGATCTCCATCATGAAGCCCAGCCGGGAGCTGCCCCCGGTCACCGCGAAGGGCATCGCCGAGAACAGCCCCACCGCCGAGGCCCGCCCCGAGCGCAGCCGCCGCGCCACCGGGTTGGCCCGATAGCCCAGCCGCTCGGCCGTGGCCTTCACCCTGGCGGCCAGGTCCGCGTCCACGTAGCGGCGCCCCGAGAGAGCGTTCGACACCGTGGATGGGGCCACGTTCAACTCCCGCGCGATATCCAGGATGGTGACCCTACGTTCCCGATTCGCAGTCATGCGCACCCGTTCCCGATCAGATTCCGCTCGCCAAACGCCCAAACTCTGCACACAGTTTGTGCAGAACGCGGAATATGCCGCCGTCTGGCGGTTTTTGCTTCACACCAGACCAGAAAATCGTTTTTTCTGGACCTGACAAATCGTTTTGCCCGCCGCGCAAGCGCGCAACTGGAGGCCGAGACAGATGACCCGCACCCTCCCCATAACGCAAGTCGCATCCGGCGCGGCCCCTGACCAGGTGACCTTCCGAAGGCGCCTGACCGGGCTGACCTGCAACGATCCCGCGCGCAGCTTCGGGGGGCTGACCCTCTATGCGCCGCAGACCGCGGGCGGGCTGGCGAAGCTGATCGACGAGGAGGGCCGCGAGGTCCATCGCTGGACCCTGCCGGTGCGCCCCGGCCGCCATGCGGTGCTGCTGGGCAACGGGAACCTGGGCTACAACGGCTCCTGCCAGGAGGGGCCGATCCTGTACCCGATCTGGCCGCTGTGGCGCGGCGGCGACTTCATGGAGGTGGCGCCCGACGGCGAGATCGTCCGCCGCCACGTCGACCCCGCCCACCACCACGACGCGCAGTGGCTGGCCAACGGCGACATCCTCTACACCGCCGCCCACCCCCTGCCCGAGGACACGGTCCGTCGCCTGGGCGGCGCGCCCGGCGCCCGGGTCTACGGCGACGTGGTCCGCCAGGTGAACCGCGACGGCGAGACGGTGTGGGAGTGGAGGAGCTGGGAGCATCTGCGCCCCGAGGACTTCCCCACCCAGCCGGTCTTCGATCTGCAGCACTGGCCGATGATCAACGGACTGTGGGACGCGCGCGAGGGGCTGGTGCTGATGAGCCTGCGCACCACCTCGGGCGTGATCGCGGTGCGTCGCGACACCGGGGCGGTGGCCTGGGTCATCGGACAGGACGTGCTCGCCCAGCAGCATACGCCGGTCGAGCTGGAGACCGGCAACGTGCTGGTCTTCGACAACGGCACGATGCGGCCGGGCGTGTCCTCGCACTTCTCGCGCGTGATCGAGGTCGATCCGGCGACCAACGCGATTGTCTGGGAATACCGGGACCCCAACGCGCCCAGCTTCTTCTCGCCCTACATGGGCGGCGCGCAGCGGCTGGCGAACGGGAACACCTTCATCACCGAATCCTCGACCGGGCGCCTGTTCGAGGTGACGCCCGAGGGCGAGGTGGTCTGGGAATTCGTCATCCCCGAATTCGGCCCCTATCCCGAGCCGGGCATGGATCGGATGATCGGCGGTCATCACAACAGCGTGTTTCGCGCCTACCGCTATGATCGGAAGGACGTGCCATGGCTTTAGTGGAGAGGATGACCGATCAACGCCCCCCTGCCGCGGAACCGGCCCGACACCTCGCCCCGGACGCGGCCCGCAGGGCCGACCCGGCGGCGGCCGGTCGGGGCGACACATCTGCGACCGGTCGGGGCGACCCGGCTGCGGCCCATCGGGCGGACGCGAAAGCGCCCCGCGCCTCCCTCGCCGCGCGGATGCCGGCGGTCGGGCGCACCCTGGCCGGGCCGCTGCGCCCTGCGGTCAGCCTGGGCTTCGTGCTGGCGATCTGGGCGGGGGCCTCGGCCTCGGGCTCGGTGAACGAGGCGCTGTTCCCCGCCCCCTGGACCGTGGTGCAGGCCTTCGTCGAGATGGCCGAGCAGGGGGTTCTGGCCCAGGACCTCGCGATCTCGCTCAGCCGCGCGGCCATCGGCTTCGCCATCGGCGCCGCGCTGGGCGTGACCCTGGGGCTCGCCACCGGGCGCACGGCGATGTTCCAGACGCTGCTGGGGCCGTTCCTGACCCTGATGCGCCCGATCCCGGCCATCGCGCTGGTGCCCGTCGCCATCGTCTGGTTCGGCATCGGCGAAAGCTCGAAACACTTCGTCATCGCCTACACGGTGTTCCTGACGGTGTGGTTCAACACCCATCACGGCATGCAGTACGTGCCGGAGATCTACATCCGGGCCTCGCGCTCGCTCGGGGCCTCGCGCCTGCGGGAGTTCGTGCAGGTGGTGATCCCCGCGGCCGCCCCGCACATCGTGGCGGGGCTGCGGCTGGGGGTGGCGCTGGCGCTGCTGAGCCTGGTGGCGGCCGAGCTGACCGGCGCCTCGTCTGGCATCGGCTATCGGCTGCAGGAGGCGCGCCAGTATGTGCGCACCGACCGGATGTTCGCCCTTCTGATCGTGCTTGGCCTCGCCGGCGCGGTCGTGGACCAGATCGTGCACCGCATCTCGCGGCGCCTCGTGCACTGGGAGCAGGCGTGATGACCGTGACCTCCGAAGACGCCCCCGGGACCCGCCCCCCCGAGCGCGGTCGGGTCGAGATCGACCGCGTGGCGATCGACTTCCCGGGCAAGGGCGGCGTGACCCGGGCCCTGACCCCCACCACGCTGACGCTGGAGCCGGGGACCTTCACCGCGATCATCGGCCCCTCGGGCTGCGGCAAGTCCACGCTGATGAACGCCGCGGCCGGGTTCCTCGCCCCCACGGAGGGCGAGATCCGGATCGACGGCCGCCCGGTGACCGGCCCCGACCCCGAGGTCGGCGTGATCTTCCAGCAATACGCCCTGTTCCCCTGGTTCTCGGCGCTGGGCAACGTGAAGTTCGCGCTGCGCCGGCTGGGTCTGCCCAAGGCCGAGCTCGAGGCCCGCGCCCGCGCCGCGCTGGCCGAGGTGGGCCTCGCGGGGCAGGAGCGGAAGTATCCCGGCCAGCTCTCGGGCGGCATGAAGCAGCGCGTGGCGATCGCGCGCACCTTCGCGGGCGGGCCCAAGGCGCTGTTGATGGACGAGCCCTTCGGCGCGCTCGACGCCCAGACCCGCGCGCGGATGCACGACCTGCTGACCGGGGTGTGGCGGGCGCACCGGGCCACGGTGCTGTTCATCACCCATGACGTGGACGAGGCGCTGGTGCTCGCCGATCGCATCCACGTGATGTCCTCCGCCCCCGGCCGGATCGTCGAGAGCCTCGCCCTCGACCAGCCGCGCCCCCGGTCCGCCGCGCGGTTCGACGAGGTTCAGCTCGCCGCCCGCGCCCGGATCCTGGACCTGCTGCGCGGCGAGCCGGCCCGGCTCGCGGCCTGAACGACCCGCAGAATGACCCGCTGATCGACCCGACGTCCCCTTTCTGGAGCTACCGACCATGAAACGCGCTTTCCTGGCCGCCGTCGCGGCCGCCGCCCTGTCGCTTCCCGCTCTCTCGCTTCCCGCCGTCGCGGCCGAGAAGCTGGTCTTCGCCTGGACCCCCAACCCCCAGACCCCGCAGGTCGACGTGGCGCTGGCCAAGGGTTACTTCGAGGAGGCCGGCGTCGACGTCGAGATCGTCTCCTTCCCCTCGGGCCGCGAGGGGTTCGAGGCGCTGATCGGCGGCCAGGTGGACGTCGCCTTCATGGCCGAGTTCCCCGCCGCGGTGGGCGTGCTTCGCGCGCAGGACTTCAAGGTGATCGGCGATCTGGCGCGGTTCCGCGGCTCGCGCGTGATCGGCAACGCAAAGGCCGGGCCGCTGGCCTCGCCCGCCGACCTCTCGGGGCGCAACATCGGCACGGTGCTGGGCACCAACGTCGACTATTACCTCTCCAAGGTGCTGGAGGGGGCCGGCGTGACGGCCACCGTGATCAACGCCGGGCCCGCGGACCTTGCGCCGGCGGTGGCGCGGGGCGACGTCGACGCGATGGTCACCTTCCCGACCTTCTACCCCGCGGCCAGGCAGGCGCTGGGCGACGACTACGTCGAGCTCAAGGCGCCGGGCTATACGACGCACTACATCCTGTCGGCCAGCGGCGCGACCCTGCGCGACCGGCCCGAGGCGGTCAGCGCCTTCATGCACGCGCTGGTCAAGGCCGATGAGGACGTGGCCGCCGATCCCTCGGCCGCGCAGGACGCGGTGCTCGCGAACCTGCAGGGCGCCATGCCCAAGGCGGCGCTCGAGGCGATCTGGTCGGAGGTCGAGATCGGCCTCGAGCTGGACCGCGAACTGCTGGAGCTGATCGTGGACGAGGCCGCCTGGATCGTGGGCAAGGGCATCGTCAAGGCCGAGGCCCCCTCGCTCGAGAGCGTGCGCCAGGCCTTCGACGAGGCGCCGCTGGCGGCCTCCGACGCCGAGGCGGTGACCCTCGACTGAGGCACGCCTGCGCCTGCGCCTGCGCCGCCACGGCCGCCCCTCGGGGCGGCCGTTCGCGTTGCCGGGGGCGTCAGACGAACTGGAAGTCGCCGGCGTCGAGATCCCCGGCCGCCACGTCCTTGAGCAGCAGGTCGACGCCTCTGGCGGTCACCCGGGCGTCGCCGCCCTCGTCGGCGATGTCGAGCTTGGCGAAGGCCTTGATCCCGGCCATCCGCACCGTCTCGCCCGCCTCGAAGTCGACGATCACGTCCGCGCCCGCGCCCCGCGCATAGCGGAACTCGTCCACGCCGGGCCCGCCCTTGAGCCGGTCGTCGCCCCCCTGCCCGTCCAGCAGGTCCTCGCCCGCTCCGCCGACCAGCTTGTCCTTGCGCCCGCCGCCGCGCAGCGCGTCGTCGCCGCCCCCGCCCTTGAGCGTGTTGCGCGCGGCATTGCCCACCAGCCGGTCGTCGCCGCCCCCGCCGATCGCGGCCTCGATGGTCACGCCATAGGCGATCGAGAGGTTGGCGCGCGCGCCGAGCGAGGAGAACGCCCCCTCCCGCAGGTCGATGACCGCGTCCGCGGGGCCGGTGTGGACGATCCGGTCGCGCCCGCCCGCGTCCCAGATCGCGGCGGACTCGCCCGGCTCGGGCGCGGTCCAGCGGGTGGCGCCGAGGTGGGCGCGCGCGTTCTCGCCCCAGCGGTCCTGCAGCGCGGCGATGTCGTAGAGCATCAGCGTCGCAGGATCGTGGCGGCCGTCGTTGTAGGACATCACGGTCAGGTCGGTGGTGTCCTCGCGGGCCGGCAGGTAGGGGCGCGGCGCGCCGCCGTAGTCGCCGGGATGCTTGAGGGCCAGGGCGTGGCCGATCTCGTGCATCAGCAGGCCGTGGTCGGTCGCCGTGTCGGTCCGCATGGCGACATAGCCGTCCCAGTCCTCGCCCTGGTAGCGGAAGCTGCCGAGCCCCCCGGCGCCGCCCAGGTCGTCGGCCCGGAAGAACTTGACGTCGGCCTCCTGGCCCTTGCGGGCGGGGCGGAAGACGATGTCGAGCGCGTCTTCGAACGCCTCCATCGCCGCCTTCGCCGCGATCTTGCCCGCCTTGGTCCAGCCGCGATGTTGGGAGATGCTGTCCGCGAACGGCGCCTCGGGATCGGCCTTCGATTCGAACGAATAGACGAAGGTCGCGCCTTCGGGGCGCGGACCGCCCTGATAGGACAGGGCCTCGACCCGCGACTCGAGCTGTCGGGCTGAAAGCCGCCTTGCGAACGCCATGACGCCTCCTGACGCCGCCCCGGTCCCCCCCGCGGCCGCCGCGAGAGGCTAGCGGCCCGCGCGGCGCCCCGCAACGGCCGGACGCGGGCGCCGAGGAGACGCCGCGCGCGAGCGGCGGCGAGGGCGGCGGCTCCCGTACGCGCGGCAGGCGAGCCAGGCCCGCCCCCCGCACGGCCCGAGGTCGCGAGAGATTGACCGTGGAATCAGCATTTACGTGCCGGTTCGCCGCGGTTTGCAAGCGTGTTCGGCTTGGAATTACGGCTGAATGCAGGTTAAACGGTGTAGGGAGAGCGGCATGACGACTCGCGGCGTCGCAGTGGGGAAACGCGGGGTCGTCGGATTGCGAGTGCGAAGCACGGAGGCGAGAGCGCCGTGCTCTGGGGGAATCGGACCGGCAGCAGACCGGAGAGGTTCCGTGTTTGGGGATGCAGGCGACATGAAACTTCGTGCCAGGGCTTTCTCGGTGCTGCTCGCGGCTGCCGTGGGGACCACGCTGGTCGGATGCGATTCGGCCGAGGAGCGGGCCCAGGCCCATCTCGACAGTGGCATCGCGCTGATGGAGGAAGGCAAGCCCTTCCAGGCGCAGCTCGAGTTCCGCAACGCGATCCAGCTGGAGCCCCAGAACGTCGTCGCGCGTTACGAGCTGGTGAAGTTCTTCAAGCAGACCAACAACATCAACGGCGCCGTCGGGCAGCTGCGCGCGATTCTGGGCACGCAGCCCGACCACGTGGACGCGCGCATCGACATGGCCGAGATCATGCTGGTGGCCAACCAGCTCGACGAAGCCGACGCCAACGTCTCGGTGGCGATGGAGCATCGGCCCGATGACGTGCGCGTCCGCGCCATCCGCGCCTCGATCGACTACAAGCGCGGCGACCGCGAGGAAGCGCTGGCCATGGCCGACGCGGTGCTCGAGGAAGATCCCACCCAGGTCACCGCGCGGCTGGTGCGCGTCGCCTGGCTCGTGGACGCGGATCAGCCCAAGGAGGCGCTCAAGGTGCTCGACGCGGGGCTGGCGCTCGACGAGGGCGACCTGTCGTTCAACGTGATCCGCCTGGGCCTGCTCGAAGAGCTGGGCCGCATCGAGGACATCGGCCCGCAGCTCGAGCGGCTGGTCGAGCACTACCCCAAGACCGACCGCTTCCGCGAGGCGCTGGCCCGCTGGTACACGCTGCGCAACGAGTATGACTCGGCCGAGGCCCAGTACCGCGCCATCGCCGAGAACAACCCCAAGGACTTCCAGAAGTCGCTCGACGTGGCGCGGTTCCTGAACTCGGCGCACGGCCCGGCGCGGGCGCGCGAGGAGCTGGTGCGTCTGGCCGCGCAGCCCGACTCGCTGGTGGAATACGACCTCGCCATCGCCGCGCTCGACATCCGCGAGGGCGACGAGGCGGCGGCGGCCGAGCGGCTCGACCGCGTGCTGGCCGAGCACAAGGGCACCGACGGCGGCGGCAAGGCGGCGATGGAGCGCGCCAAGATCCATATCCGCAACGAGGAATACGAGGCCGCCGACGCGCTGCTGGGCGATCTGCTGCAGATCGACCCGAAGAACGCCGCGGCGCTGACCCTGCGCGCCTCGCGCTATCTGGTGGTCGACGACAACGAGCGGGCGATCCGCGACCTGCGCGTGGCGATGGACGTGGCGCCTGACGACGTCCAGGTGATGATGATGCTCGCCTCGGCCTACGAGCGCGACGGCAGCCGCGAGCTGGCGCTTGAGCGGATGGCCCAGGCGGTGCAGCGCTCGGACTACGATCCCTCGGTGGTGCTGCGCTATGTGCAGGCCCTGGTCGAGGCGCAGAAGATCGACATCGCCGAGAGCATGCTGATGGACGCGATCAAGCGGAAGGGCGACCTTCGCCCGCTGCTGATGTCGCTGGCCCAGATCAAGCTGCGTCAGCAGCAGTGGACCGCGGCCGAGCAGGTCGCCGCGCGCCTGCGCGCCGTGGACCCCGAGGACCAGGCCGCAGACCGGATCGAGGCGGGCGCCGCGCTCGGCCAGCGCAAGTTCGGCGAGAGCGCCGACATCCTCGAGAGCCTGGTGACCGACGGCCGCGACGGCGACGCGGGCCTGATCTCGCTGGTGCGCGCGCTGCTGGCCGGCGGCGACATCCAGCGCGCGGTCGGGTTCCTCGACCAGCGCCTGGCCGAGAACCCCGACGACACCACCGCCCTGGTGCTGCGCGCCTCGATCCTTTCGGGCCGCGGCGAGCTGGAGCTGGCCGAGGAAGACCTGCAGCGCGCCATCGAGCTCGAGCCCGACAACGCCGCCGCCTACGCCAGCCTCGCGCGCATTTACAACTCGATGGGCCGCACCGAGGAGATGTCGGCCGCCCTCGAGAAGGGCGTGGCGATGAACGACGACGACATCGCCCTGCGCCTGACCCAGGCGATGCAGCAGGAGTATGCCGGCGACTTCGACGAGGCGATCGCGATCTACGCCGAGCTGTATCGCGAGCGGCCGAACTCCGCCGTGGTGGCCAACAACTTCGCCTCGCTGCTGGCCGACCACCGCGCCGACGACCCCGCGCAGGTCGAGCGGGCGTTCAACATCGCCAAGCGGTTCCGCGACTCCAAGCAGCCGCACCTGATGGACACCTACGGCTGGCTGCTGCATCTGACGGGCGGCAGCGCCGATGCGCTTCCGATCGTGCGCGCCGCGGCCGAGGGCCTGCCCACCAACCCGCTGGTCCAGTACCACCTGGGCGTGGTGCTGGCCGCCAACGGCCAGCTCGCCCAGGGCCGCCAGCAGATCCAGCGCGCGATCGAGCTGTCGGAGCAGGTGAACTTCCCCCAGAAGGACCGCGCCCAGGATGTGCTGGTGCGCATCGACGCGCTCGAGGCCGAGGCCCTGCGCAAGCGCGACTCCGAGGCCGGCAAGCGCGACGCCGCCAAGCCGGGGGTGACCCAGTGACGCCCGGCCGCCCGACGACGACCGCCCGGACCGCCGGGCGCCGCGACGCGGCGGCTCTTCTGAACGGAGGGTCGCGCGATGCGTGACCTCTCCCGCCTCTACAATGAGCACTTCGGCCTGACCGAGCGGCCGTTCTCGCTGCTGCCCGACCCCGATTTCCTGTATTGGGCGCCGCCGCACCGCAAGGCCTACACGATGCTCGAATACGGCATCGCCGCCCACGCCCCGATTACGATGATCACGGGCGAGATCGGCTCGGGCAAGACCACGCTGGTGCGCAAGCTGCTCGACGACATGCCCCAGGATTTCTCGGTGGGGCTGATCTCCAACGCGCAGGGCGACCGGGGGGAGCTGCTGCACTGGGTGCTGATGTCGCTCGACCGGCCGGTGGAGCCGGGCCTGGGCTATGTGCAGCTGTTCCGCCAGTTCCAGGAGTTCCTGATCGAGGAATACGCCGACGGCCGGCGCACCGCGCTGATCTTCGACGAGGCGCAGAACCTCTCGCCCCTGGCGCTGGAAGAGCTGCGGATGTTCTCCAACATCAACGCCGACAAGGACCAGCTGCTGCAGCTGATCCTGGTGGGCCAGCCCGAGCTGCGCGACCTGGTCAGCCAGCCGGTCCTCCAGCAGTTCGCCCAGCGGATCGCGGCCGAGTTCCACCTGCGCGCCCTGACCGCCGACGAGGCGGACGAGTATATCCAGCATCGCCTGCGCCATGCCGGCGCCCAGCGCGAGATCATCGATCCCGAGGCGCGCCACCTGATCCACCTGGCCGGCCGCGGCATCCCGCGGCTGATCAACCAGCTGTGCGACTACGCGCTGGTCTACGCCTTCTCCGAGGACCGCCCGGTCGCCGACGCCGCCCTGGTGCGCGAGGTGCTCGAGGATCGCCGCCAGTCCGGCGTCTTCGCCGCAGTCACCGGCGGCGGCGCCGAGGCCGCGCTGGGACTGCCCCAGCGCGCCCAGGGTTGGAACGAGCCCGCGCCCGAGGGCTGGGGCCAGCGGCCCCCCGAGCCCGGCGGCTGGGGCCTTTCCGAGTCCGCCTCCCCGAGCGGCCCCTCCCGGACGGAGGAGGGCTCGCCGGAGGACCCGAACATGTTCCACGGCGTATGGGACCGCAACGGATGACCCGCCGCGTAAGGCTTTCAAGGGGCGAGCCATGCTGAACGACCTCGATCCGCGTTATCTGCTGTCGATCCTGCTGCGACGGTTCCCGATCTTCCTGCTGACGGCGGTGCTGATCTTCTCGGGCTTCGCGGCGGCCGCGGTGCTGCTGCCGGCGGCCTACACCTCGCGCGCGCGGATCCTGGTCGAGAGCCAGCAGATCCCCACCGACCTCGTGCAGTCGACCGTGCGCAGCCACGCGGCCGAGCGTCTGCGCGTCATCCAGCAGCGGCTGATGACCCGCGACAACCTGCTCGAGATCGCGGCGCAGTACGACGTGTTCCGCACCGAGGGCGACCTGACCCCGACCGAGATCGTGGCCAAGATGCGCAGCCAGTCGGTCTTCACCAGCGAGGTGCTGGGCGGCGGGCGCGACGGCGGCATGGCGATGACCTTCTCGATCGCCTTCTCGGCCCGCGACCCCAGCGTCACGTCCCGCGTGGCCAACGAATACGTGACCCGCATCCTCGAGAACAACCTGAAGCTGCGCACCGCGCGCGCCGCCGACACCTACGAGTTCTTCGAGCAGGAGAGCCAGCGCCTGGGCGGCGAGCTGACCGCCATCGAGAGCCAGATGGTGGAGTTCAAGCGCGCCAACCGCGCCACCCTGCCCGAGACGCTCGACTTCCGCTCCAACCAGGTGCAGCGGGTGCAGCAGCGCATGCAGCTTCTCGACCGCGAGATGGCGGACATGCGCGAGCAGCGCAAGATGCTGATGGCGCTGAAGGACGACCCCACCAGCCTGATCGACGCCACCCGCCCCCTGACCCCCAGCGAGCGGGCCAAGGAGGAACTCGAGCGCGAGCTGCAGCTGCGCAGCGCCGTGCTGTCCGAGACCCACCCCGAGATCCGGGCGCTGAAGACCCGCATCCGCGCGATGGACTCGCTGATCGAATCCGATCTCGCCAAGCAGGAGGAGGAAATGCGCACCTCCTCTTCCTCCTTCATCGAAGAGAAGATGCAGGAGACCAACCAGCGCATCAACGTCATCGACACCCAGCTCGACCAGATGGCCGACGAGCTCAATGAGCTGGAGCGCCAGGAGTCGGAGCTCGAGCGCTCGATCGCCGAGACGCCCAACACCCAGATGGCGCTCAACGCCCTGCAGCGGAACTACGAGAACCTGCAGGGCCAGTATGACGAGGCCCGCTCCAAGCTGGCGGTCTCGGCCACCGGCGAGCAGCTGGAGCTCAAGCAGCAGGCCGAGCGCTTCGAGGTGATCGAGCAGGCCCAGGTGCCCGACGCGCCCGACAAGCCCAACCGCCTGAAGATCCTGATGATGGGCTTCGCCGGCGGGACCGGCGCCGGCCTCGGGCTGGTGTTCGTGCTCGAGTTCCTGAACCGGGCGATCCGCCGGCCCTCGGACATCATCTCGACGCTCGACATCCAGCCGCTGGCGGTCATCCCCTACATCTACACCGACCAGGAGGTGCGCCGCCGCACCCGCCTGCGCTGGACGGTGATCGTGCTCGCCGTCGCCTCGATCGTGACCGCGGTGGCGCTGGTGCACACCTACTACATGCCGCTCGACCTGGTCGGCGCGAAGATCGTCGAGAAGACCAAGATCGACTCCCTGATGGACCTGGTGCGGTCCCGCCTGAGGCTCTGACGCCCCCTCCTGCGTGCTCCGGCCCCGGCCGGAGCGCGCGACCGCCGTCCGCGTCGCGTCCCTTTGAAAGGCCCCCAGACCCATGGAACGCATCAAGGCCGCCATCAACCGCGCCAAGCAGGCCCGCATCGCCACGCTGGGCGAGGAGCCCGTGGCGCCGCCCCGCACCGACTTCGAGGGCCACGACACGCCTCCGGGCTGGCTCGCCCTGCAGCAGATCGAGCCGGACGAGGAGGTGCTGACGCGCAACCGCATCGTCACCTTCACCAAGGACGATCCGGCCCACGTGCCCTTCGACATCCTCCGCACCAAGATCCTGCGCATGATGGAGGCCAACAACTGGAAGACCATCGCGATCACCTCGCCAACCATGTCCTGCGGCAAGACGATGATCGCGACCAACCTGGCCTTTTCGTTCGCGCGCCAGCGCAATACGCGCTGCATCCTGTGCGACGTCGACCTGAAACGGCCGCAGGTGCGAAAGATCATCGGCCTCGACAGCCAGCTGTCGATGGGCGACTACCTGATGGGCGGCGTGCGGCCGGAGGAGTTCTTCATCCGCATGGGCGACAACCTCGCCGTGGGTCCGACCTCGCAGTCGTTCCGTCACTCGGCCGAGCTGCTCCAGCATCCCGACGCGGCCGAGGCGCTGAAGGAGATGGACCGGGTGCTCAAGCCCGATGTGACCATCTTCGACCTGCCGCCGATGCTGGCCTCGGACGATGCGATGTCGTTCATGAACTATGTCGACTGCGCCCTGCTGATCGCCGCGGCCGGCACCACCAAGGTGCGCAACCTCGACGACTGCGAGCGGCAGCTCAGCGAGATGATCCCGATCGCCGGCGTGATCTTGAACAAGTATGCGCTGAACTCCGAGTCCTATTCCTACTACGAATACGACTACATGTGATCGACTGCGCCTGGCGCATCGACACTCCCGACGGCCCGCGCCCCCAGCGCGGGCCGTTTTCGTCGCGGACGTTTCAGAGCTTGTTTGCCAATCTTTCGAACGCTTCGGAAAGCCCCTGGCCCGATACTGAGCGCGAGCCAGGACACGAAGGATTGCTTGATGAGCCAAGACGTCACCCGCGCCCGGATGAGCGCCGACCGCATCGACATCCGCCACCCTGACGGCACGCGCGAGAGCCTGAAGGACGGCGTCTACCGCCTCAAGTCCAGCGACGAGGACCTGCGCCGCGTGGCGACCGGGGACGATGTCGCCCGCCTGATGGAGATCGGCGCCGGGGCCGAGATCCAGACCCGGCTGCTGGCCGACGGCGCCGAATGGAAGCTGACGCTCCGCGTGCTGAAGGTCTCGTGGCCCGACGGGGCCGAGGAGGAGTTGAAGGGCGACCTCTACAAGACCCGCGACGTCGAGGGCGTCGAGACCGAGCGCCCCGCCACCTCTGACGACGTCTCCCGCCTCCTGGCCCTGCGCGAGGCTGATCTCGGCGCGCGCGGCGGCGAGGAAGAGGGCGAACGGCCCGAGGTCGAGCGCGGCGGGCGTCGCGACGACGATCTCGAGGGCGACGACGGCGACGACGCCTTCGCGGGCGGCGGCGGCGACGATCGGATCCGCGGCGGCGGGGGCGACGACGACCTCGCGGGCGGGGCCGGACGCGACAGGCTGTTCGGGGGCGAGGGCGACGACACGCTCTCGGGCGGGGCGGACGACGACCGGCTGCGCGGCGACGCCGGCGTGGACACGCTGTCGGGCGGCGAGGGACGCGACCGGCTCGACGGCGGGGACGATGGCGACCTGCTGCTGGGCGAGGCGGGCGACGACCGGCTGGATGGCGACATGGGCGACGACCAGCTGTTCGGCGGCGAGGGGAACGACCGGCTCAAGGGCGGCCAGGGCGACGACGTGCTGAACGGCGGCGCCGGCGACGATCGCCTGTGGGGGAACGCGGGCGCGGATCGCTTCGTTTTCGCCGCCGGCGACGGCGAGGACCGCATCCACGACTTCGATGTGGCCGAGGACTCGCTGGATCTGACTGCGTTCGGCTTCGGCGAGGCCTTCGACCCGCTGAGCCTGGCGACCGAGGCGGGCGGGGGCGTGCGCCTGACGCTCGACGAGACGACCAGCCTGCGGCTCGACATCTCCATCGAGGCATTGAGCGAGGCCGAAATCCTGGTTTGAGCGCCGCCCCCAGGGCATCCCCACCCCCTCATGTCCGGGCGGAGGCGCTCCCGCCCGGCATGGCGACCGGCGCGGTCCCCGACGGGGCCGCGCCGGTCTGCGTTCCGGAGCCTCAGTTGCGGTCGCGGATCGAGCCGACGACCAGCAGCGCAATCGACCAGGTCAGCAGCAGACCCACGAACACCGCCAGCGTCCAGACGATGCGGCGGGGATAGGCCGCCTCCTGGGCGAGCGTCGGCTGGATGTGGGTGGCGAGATAGCGCTGCGTGCGCCGCGCCTCGGCCTTGGCGGCCTCGAGCGAGGACTGGGCGGCGGTGTACATGTTCGTCGCCAGTTCCAGCTCGACCTGCAGACGCTCCTGCTCGCCGGCGGCCTCGGCAAGCGTCGGGCGGGCCCCGGGGATCGCGGTCGAGACCTCGCCCGGCAGGGAGGGCGCGTCGGCGATCCGGGCCTCCTCCTCGGCGATCTGGGCGTCGAGGCTGGCCAGCCGCCGGCGCAGGGCCGACAGGGTGGGGCTGTCGGCGCCCAGCATGTCCTTGCGGCTGTCGTAATCGGCTTGGGCCTGGGAGCGTGCGCTGCGCAGCTGCGAGATCAGCGCCATCTGCTGGGTGATGTCCGAGCTGATGTCGGCCGTCCCCTGGGAGGATCGGAACTCCTGCAACGCCAGGCGGGTGCGCCGGATCCGGTCCTCGGCCTGCGTGAGGTCGGCCTCGGCGTATTGCACGGCGTCCTGGCGGGCGTCGGTCGAGAGGCTGTTGATCAGGTCGTAGCTCGCCTCGAGCACCGAGGTCGCGACGTCCTGCGCGTCCTCTGCGCGGAAGGCGCGGGCCTCGACATAGATGATGCCGGCGCCGGTGTCGTAGCTGACGGTGACGGCCCGGTTCCAGTAGTCGACCATCTCCTCGATGGTGCGGTCCTGGCCCATCGAGAACAGCCAGTCGCCCTCGGGGCGGTTGTAGAGCGCGACCAGGTCGACGTCGTTCTGGACCCGTTCGACCAGCGGCTGGGACTGCAGGTATTCGAACAGCATCTCGCTGTCGCCAGCGGTGGAATCCGCGCCCCCGCCGAAGAACTCGGTCAGGGGCGAGGGCAGCCCGCCCTCGAGGCTGCGCACCGCGAAGCTGACCTGGCTGGCGTACTGGTCGGCCGCGACGGTGTTGAGATACCAGCCCGCGGTGCCCGAGGGGGCCGCGACCATGACCAGGAAGCTCAGCCACAGCCAGACGCGCGACCAGATCCGCCGACGCCGGGCGCGGCGGGCGATCTGCTCGGACTGCACGTCGACGATGATCGAGTCGCCGCGGGGCTCGGAGACCTCCGGTCCGGCGCCGGAGCGGCGGGCGCGGCGGGCGGACTTGCGCGCCTCGCGCGCGTCGGACTGGGTCATCACCGCGCCGCCCGAGGCCGCCCCCCCGCTCGCGGCGGGAGCGTATTCCTCGTCGAAATCGTCGTCGAGCGGATCGTCGACCGGCGCGCCGCCCCGACCGCCGCCCTTGTTGCCGCGGCCGCCGCCCCGGTTGCCGCCGCCGCCGCCACCGCCGCCGCCATTGCCGCCGGTGTCGCCGCCCTGGGCGGCCTTGCGCGCGAGGCGTCGGGCGCGCTTTTCCTGGTTGCGGCGCCGGCGGGCGGGCGGCTCGGCCTCGGGCGTCTCGACGGTGCCGTCGGGACGCTCGGCGCCCTGCGTCTCCAGCGGGTCCGTGAACAGGTTCGGCGCGGACTCGTCGCCGGGCCGTCGGTCGTTCTGGTCCATCTTCAGATCAATCCTCGCCGCGCGCCGCGGCGCTTCTTCATCCGCGCCTTCACGCGCGCCTGCTCGCGGCGCTTGCGCTGTCGGCGGTCGCCGCCGTCCGCGCCGCCGACGCGTCCGAGCTCCATGTTCTTCATGTGCCGCGAGATCGCGTCTTCGAGGTCGTCATAGACCTCGACGCGCCCGTTCTCCAGCACCATCCCGCAGTCGCAATACTGGCGCAGCTGCTTCATCGAGTGCGAGACCATGATCACGTCCGAGGCGGCGAGCTTCTCCTGGAACACCGCCCGGCTCTTGACCTTGAAGCTCTGGTCGCCGACCGCGGTCAGCTCATCGACCAGGTAGGTGTCGAACTTGATCCCCATCGAGACGCCGAAGGCCAGCCGCGCCTTCATGCCCGAGGAATAGACCCCCACCGGCTGGTCGAGATAGGGCCCGAGCTCGGAGAAATCGAGCACGTAGTCGGTCAGCTCCTCGACGTCCACGCCATAGATGCGCGCGACGAAGCGCAGGTTCTGGCGCCCGGTCATGTCCTTGTGGAACGAGCCCGAGAAGCCGAGCGGGAACGAGACCTTGCACCCGCGGATTATCCGCCCGGTGTCGGGCTTCATCGCGCCCGCGATCATCGAGAGCAGCGTCGACTTGCCCGCCCCGTTGCGCCCCAGCAGCGCCAGCGACCGCCCGCGCGGGATGGTCATGCTGAGCTGGTGCAGCACGGTCTTCACGCCTCCCTTGATGTGGAAGGACTTGGAGACGTTCTCGAGCTGGATCACCGCTCCAGCAGCCTTTCGTTGAAGCGGCGCAGCAGCAGCAGGCCGAAGAACAGCAGCAGCAGGCCCAGCGCCAGCGGGTATTCCAGGTGGTTCAGGCGGGCGTGATAGACCGGGTAGATCCCCTCGCGGAAGGCCGAGACGACGTGCACCAGCGGGTTCAGCGCCAGCAGGTCCATGGCCGGGCCCGGGATCAGCTTGCTTTCGGGCGTGTAGAGCACGCCCGAGATGATGAACAGCGGCCGGTTGAGGATCTTGAAGATCCGCTCCCAGGTCGGGAAGATGTGGAACAGCACCGCGTTCAGCGTGCCCGCGCCCATCGCCAGCACGGTGGCCGCGCTCAGCGCGGCGGCGATGCGGGGGAAGTCGAACGAGATCCGCTCGCCGGTGAAGCCCACCGCGAGGCTCAGGATCAGCACCGCCACCATGCAGTTGGTCAGCGTCTGCAGCACCGTGCGGGCGACGATCGCGTCCCAGATGTTGACGTTGGGGTATTTGAGCAAGCTCGAGTTGTTGCGCACCACCGTGAACAGGCCCTGGGCGGTGTTGCGATAGAAGTTGAAGCTCAGGAAGCCGGTGGCGAAGAACACCACGAAGCTCTGGCCCAGGTCGGGACTGCGCGACATGAAGGACCAGGCGAAGGACATGATGAAGATCATGCCGCAGGGCTCGGCCACCGCCCAGAAATAGCCGCCGACCGAGCGGCCGTACTTGGTCGACATCTCGCGGCGCAACAGGGCGATCACCACGCGCAGGTGCACGCGCAGCGGAGATTCGGCGACGGAGGCGTTCGTGGCGGTCATGGCTCCAGCAGCAGGTCCGGGCGGCCCTCGCCGCGCGGGCGGGCGTCGGGCGGACAGGCGTCCGACATCGCGGGCGACGTCGTCAGCCTCCGGTTAGCACATCCCCGCGGGGCTTGGCGAGGCGGCCCGAAGGCCGCGGCTCCAACACGGCCCGAAGGTCGCGGCGCGACGCGCCGGCCGGGCGAGCGTGGCGCCGGCGCCGCAGGGATTGCGCTTCCATCCCGCAATGCAGCATAAGCCTATGGCGCTGCAGCACGCAGATCGTCACGATCCTATCACGATCCCCGGGCCATGGTGCCGCCGGTTCGCGACCGAGTCGCGATACGAAGGAGCTTTCCAGTGCCGACCCGACGCGCCCGTCCGATTCCGCTGATCCTCTGCGCGCCGCTGGCGCTGGCCGCCGGCGTGGCGCTCGCTGCCCAGCAGGACGTGAGCCAGCAGGACCTGGCCCGGCCGGACTTCGCGCAGGCGGGCGCGCCGGGGGAGAGCGCAGCCTCGCAGCCCCCCGAGTCCCATGCGCCCGCCGCGATCGGCGAGGCGCAGGACGACACGCTGATCGCCTGGCCGTGCCTGGATGCGCCCGGCTGCGGCGAGCCCGCCTTGGCCGGGACGCCGATGATCTCGGCTCAGGACTCGGCCAAGGACCCGGCGCAGATCGAGGCGACCCCGATCCCCCTGCCCGCCGCGCTGGGGCTGATGGGGGCGGCGCTGACCGCGCTCGGCCTGTTCATGCGCCGGCGCCGCGACGACTGATCCCGTTTCCTCGCCGCCGCCCACGCGCGAGGGCGGCGCCTCGGCCGCTCCGCTTCCCGCTCTGCGCCCTTGCCTGCGGGCCCTTCGCGGGGCACACAGACGCGAGGGCCAGCGCGCCGGGCAGAAGGCGCGCACCGAGGGACGAGCGGAACGGGAGACAGGGCGTCATGCGCGCAACGGAAGCGGGACGCGTCGAGCGCGCGTCGGCGGCTCAGGGCGGGATGCGCCGCGGGGCCCGGACGCTGGCGGCGACGCTGCTGGCGGCGGCCCTGGCGGGCTGCGCCTACGCGCCGGCCTCGGGCCCCTCGGGCGACACGGTGCGCCAGGCGGCCGCCGATCCCGGGGCGACGGTCCTGCCCTACGCCTACGCCATCCTGAACCCCGCGGCGATCGAGGTGCTCGAGCGAAGCCGCGCCGAGCCCCCCGCCGATCTCGCCGGCCGCGGCGCCGCGGACGCGCAGGTCCTGCGGGTGGGCGACGTGGTGGGCATCACCATCTGGGAGGCGGTCGAGGGCGGTCTGTTCTCGACCCAGAACAGCGAGAGCCGCGGCGCCGCCCTGCCCAACCAGCGCATCGGTCCCGACGGGCGGATCAGCGTGCCCTATGCGGGCCGGATCAGCGCCACCGGCCGCACGCCGGACGCGGTGGCCTCGGCCATCGTCTCGGCGCTGGAGGGCAAGGCGATCGAGCCGCAGGTGATCGTCACCATCCAGCAGTCGCCGGTGTCCTCGGTGACGGTGCTGGGCGACGCGATCGGCAATGCCGGGCGGGTGCAGCTGAACGGGGTGGGCGAGCGGGTGCTGGACGTGCTGGCGGCCTCGGGCGGCTCGCGGACGCCCGCGCACCGGACCCTGATCCGTCTGACCCGCGGCGACGTGCAAGCCGAGGCGCACCTGGCGCGGATCCTGCGCGAGCCTGCGCAGAACGTGCGCGTGCGCTCGGGCGACGTGATCGCGGCGCTCGACATCGGGCAGAGCTTCACCTCGCTGGGGGCCAACGGGCGGGCGCGCCGGATCAACTTCTCGACCGAGGTGGTGACCCTCGACCAGGCCATCGCCGAGGCCGGCGGGCTCGACGACCGGCGCGCCGATCCGCGCTCGGTGTTCGTGTTCCGCTATGAGAACCCCGAGGTGGCGATGGCGCTGGCCGGTCCCGCGGCCACGCCGGAGGCGGGGGCCGCGACGACGCCGATCGTCTACGGGCTCGACCTGTCGGATCCGGGCTCGTTCTTCCTCGCGCGGCGCTTCGCGATGGAGGACGGCGACATCATCTACACCGCCAACTCGGAGCTGGCCCAGGCGGGCAAGGTGCTGAGCGTGGTCGACGACGCGCTCTCGCCCACCACCCAGACGCTGCGCCTGCTGAACACGCTGGACTGACGGCCGCAGGGGCCGTGACGACGACGAGAGGGGGCCGCGGGGCCCCCTTTTGCGTGGCCATCCGCCTTTCGGGCCGCCCGCGCGCCCGGGCCTCCGCCGCCGCGCACGGGGTCCCGGCGCGCCCGGGTGGGCGGGTGGGGGGGGCGTCGGGGGCCCGTGCGCGGCGGCGGGAGAGACCTCGGCGTCCGAGCGGCCGATCAGCCGTTGGCGGCGGCGAAGGCCACGTCCGCGTCGCGGCGGCGCACCGGCAGGCGCGGCGGGCGGGGCACGAAGGCGCCAGGCTCGTTGACCTCTCCGGCCGCGACGCGGCGCACGATCTCCTGCGCCGCCAGCGCCCGCCCGGCGGGATTGTAGAACGAGCCCTTCACCTGGATCGTGTCCGCCAGCACCTTCATCAGGTCGGCGGCGAGGTTCGCGTCCACCGGCTCGGGCGAGGCCCAGAAGCTCGCCAGCGGCCCCTGGTGGGTCAGGCCCGCCACATCGTAGACCGCCGGCCCCAGCGCCAGCGTCGGCGTCCCCGCCCGGATCGCGTGCAGCCCCACGGTCGAGTTCACCGACAGCGCCCCGTTCGCGTGGCGCAGAAGCGCCTCCAGGTCCCCCCCGTCGATGGCGATCACCCGGTCGCCCACTCCCTCGGCCTCGGCCCGCCGGCGCACCAGGCCCGGCCAGTTCTCCAGCCCGTTGTCGAGCGGATGCAGCTTGAACACCAGCCGATGCCCCGCCGGCGCGTGGCGGGCGAACGAGGCGATCACCTCGTTGATGGGTTGGGCCAGCGTCTCGTAGGGGGAGTTGTCGCGCAGCTGGTAATCCGCCTCGATCTGCAGCGCGAACAGGTGATAGGGCCAGGCGCCCGCGACGCATTCGGCCACCACCGCCTCGGCCTGCCGCTTCAGCCGGTCGCCGCGCAAGAGCCGCGGGATCCAGCTGGGGTAGTCGGTCAGCGGGTGGTAGCGCTTGTCCATGTCGAAGAACGGCCAGGGCCAGCAGAACAGCGCGTTGACCAGGTTGAACAGCAGCTCGTCCGTCGCCTCGCGCAGGAACGAGTGGGCATAGCGCGTACCCAGCGGCGGCTTCTCGACAATGGCCTCGGCCAGGCGCCGGATGGTCCGGGGATCGTTGGGGAAATGCGAGTAGGCCCCCATCCCCCGCCGCTCCAGCGTCAGCCAGTCGGGACGCAGGTAGCCGAATTCGACCGCGTGGCAGGCGATGCCGCGGCGCTCGGCCTCTTCGGCCGCGACCACATGATAGGGGAGCCGGTCGGCGTAGTAGAGGACGTCGGTGATCCTCTCGGCGTCCAGATAGCGCCCCAGCCAGCCGCGCCAGTTGGAGAAGACGCCGCGGTAGGAGTCCGCGCCCCGGCGTCGCCAGGTCAGCCAGTCGGCCGTGCACAGGTTCACACGGCGGGTCTCGTGGCCCTGGGCCTCGAACTCGCCCGCCAGCTCCCGCCAGAACACGGTCGGCGGACCCTGCAGGAACAGGACGCGCCGCGCCCGGGTCCTGCGGCCGTCCGGTCCGCCCGCCTTGACTGCGGCCATGCTGCGGCCCCCTTGCCCCTCGCGCCTGCGGCGCAGGGTCGGGTCCTCGCGCCGCGCGGTGGGCTAGGCCGGGGCGGGGTCCAAGTCAATGCCGCCGGCGCGCCGCCCCTCCCCGCGAAGCCTTGCGCCCCGTGGCGCGGGCGTGCAGGACGAGGCCGGAAGCGGGCGCGCCCGACAGGCGCGCAGACAGGATCGGCGCCCCCGGGGGCGCGTTGGGGCGAGGGAGATCGAGCGATGGCCGAGCGGTGCGCGCTGCTGCTGCAGGGCCCCTCGTCGTTCTTCTTCTCGCACCTCGGCGACGCGCTCGAGGCCCGCGGCGCTCGCGTCCTGCGCCTGCATCTCTGCCCCGGCGACGCGCTGTTCTGGCGGCGGGGGGGCGGCCTCTCGTGGCGCGGCGCGTTCGAGGACTGGCCCCGCCACGTCGCCGAGGTCATGACCCGCGAGGGCGTCACCGACCTGGTGCTGCTGGGCGACAACCGTCCGCTGCACCGTCCCGCCGTCGACCGGGCCCAGGCGCTCGGCGTGCGCGTGCACCATGTGGAGCTTGGCTACGTGCGCCCCGACTGGCTGACGGTCGAGCCCGACGGCGGCGGCGCCGGCGCGCCCTTCCCCACCGACTGGGCCGCGATCGAGGCGCTGGCCGCCCGCGGCGAGACGCCGGCCGAGACGCGGCTCTACCGATCCTCGTTCCTCCACTACGCGGCGATGGACATCGCCTGGAACCTGTCGAACCTGGCGCTGTCGTGGGCCACCCATCCCGGTTATCGCCGCCACCAGACCTGGCACCCGCTGGCCGAATACGGCGGCTTTCTGTGGAAGATGCTCCGGGCCCGGCGCGACCGGGCCCATGCCGCGGAAGTCTGGCAGGCGTGGGGCGCCGGCGACGCCCCCCTGTTCCTGTTCCCGCTGCAACTGCGCACCGATTTCCAGATCCGCGCTCATGGTCCCGACCCCGACCTGCGCGAGACGGCCAGGGCCGTGGTGCGCAGCTTCGCCCTGCATGCGCCCCCCGAGGCGCGCCTGCTGGTCAAGGAACACCCGGTCGACAACGGCCTCACCCCCTGGCGGCGCCTGCTGCGCGAGACCGCAGCGCGCCACGGCGCCGAGGCGCGGGTCGAGGTGATCGAGGGCGGCGACCTTTCGGCGATGCTGGAGCGCGCGGCGGGGCTGGTGACGGTGAACTCGACCGTGGGCCTCTCGGCGCTGCGGCAGGGCCTGCCGGTGAAGGTGCTGGGGCGGGCGATCTTCGACCGCGAGGGGCTGGTCGACCCGCAGCCGCTGGCGGGGTTCTGGAGCGCACCCCGCCCGCCCGAACCGGGCCGGGCGGACACCTTCGCGAAGGCGCTGGCCTGGACCTCGCTCGTGCGCGGGAACTTCGATGGGGAAGGGGTGGCCGAGGGCGCCGGCGGCACGCAAGTCTTCCCATCACCCGTCCCGGCCTCGCCTCCCGACCCTCTGTCGCGGATCCGCTTCCCGGCGCCCCGCCAGCCGCAGCCCCCCGCCCGCGGCCGGGGTGGGTGGGTGGGGCTCGCGGGCGGGGGGCTGCGGCGGATCGCGGAGGGCGAGGGCGGGGAGGATGCGCCAGGTTCGGGCCGTGCGCGCCTGCCCGCCCGGGTGGGCGGACAGGCGGTCGTCAGGCGCGGCTCACTGGCAGAGCTCGACCGTCAGGTTGACCGAGGCGCGCAGCTCCTGCGCCCCCTCGGCGAGGGGCATGTCGGACATCGAAGCCTCGGAGACCGCGGCGCGCGCGAACATCGGTCGCGGGCCGGGGATCGAGATGCCGCTCTCGCTCAGCTCGAGGATCGCGCCGACGCGGGCGCCGGCGGCCTGCGCCAGCAGATCCGCGCGCGCCAGCGCCGCTTTCACGGCCGCCATGCGGGCGGCCTCCAGCCGGTCCTTCTCGTCCGACACCGCGAAGCTGACGCCAGAGATCCGGGTCGCCCCCGCCTCCGTCGCCGCCGTCGCCAGCGCCCCGAAGCCCGAAACGTCCTTGAGCGTCACCGCCAGGCTCGACCCGGCCTCCCAGGCGACGATCTCGGGCGGGGCGTTGCGGTCGGCCCGGTCGGAGCGCTCGTAGACCGGGTTCAGCGAGACCTGCGTGGTCGAGACGTCCTCGCGCGCCACGCCGGCCGCCAGAACCGCGTCGAGCAGCGACTTGGTCGCCTGCGAGGCGCGCGAGAGCGCCTCCCCCGGACCTTCGGCGCGCGCGTCGGCGCCAAAGCTCACGCGCAGCACGTCGGGGGTCGCGGTCTCGATCCCCTCGCCCTCGACCACCAGCCGGCCGCGGCACTGCTCGGGCGCCTCGGCCCGGGCCTCCCGGGCGGGACGCTCGGGCGCAGGGCGCGCGGGCTGGGATCCGCCCGAGGCGGCCTGGGCGAGCCTGAGCTGCGTCTGAAGGGCCTGGTCGGCCTCCATCGCCTTGGAGATGCGGGCGTCGAGCGTTTCGCCCTCGCGCCCGGCGGCCTTGATCGCCGTCTGCAGGCGGTCCGCGGCGGCGTCGGCGTCCTCGAGCCATTCCTCGCGCAGCTCGCGGCGCATCTCGCGCTTCTCGGCCTTGCCGGAGGGTTCGGCCAGCGGCTGGGCGGCGAAAGCCGGGACCGAGAGCGCGACGGAAGAGACCAGCAGCGCCCCCAACGCGATCATCGACAGGGTCGAGGGCGGGGAGGGAAGCCGGCCGCGACGCGCCGCGCGGCGGGGGGACGACGGGTCTTGGGACGACTGGGAACGGGGGGTCACGGACGCTCCTCCTTTTTGTCTGCTCGGGTCCGCAGCTAGGGGACCGGGCGGCGCCGGCGCATGGCCGGATCGGGCCATTTCCGTGGCGCCGCGCTGCAAGAAAGGCCCCCGCATTGCGGGGGCCTTTCTGATACGTCCGGGCGCGTCGGCTCCGTCGCCTCAGCCGGTCATCCCGTCCCAGAAGGACTTCACCTTGGAGAAGAAATCCGAGGTGCCGGGCGAGTTGTCCTTGCCCGCGTCCTCGAACTCCTTGAGCAGCTCCTTCTGCTTGGCGGTCAGGTTCACCGGCGTCTCGACCGCAAGCTCGAGGTAGAGGTCGCCGCGGCGCCCGCCGCGGAGCGTCGGCATGCCCTTCTCGCGCAGGCGAAGCTGCTTGCCCGACTGCACGCCCGAGGGGACCTTCACGCGCGAGCGGCCGCCGTCGATCAGCGGCGCCTCGATCTCTCCGCCGAGCGCGGCGGTGGTCATCGGCACCGGGATCCGGCAGTGCAGGTCGGGGCCCTCCCGCTCGAAGATCGGGTGCGCGCCCACCTCGATGAAGATGTAGAGGTCGCCCGAGGGGCCGCCCATCACCCCGGCCTCGCCTTCGCCGGCGAGGCGGATGCGGGTGCCGGTCTCGACGCCCGCGGGGATGTTGACGTTCAGGCGGCGGTCCTTCTGGACGCGGGTGGCGCCGTTGCAGACCTTGCACGGGTTCTTCACGACCGAACCGCGGCCCGCGCAGGTCGGGCAGGTCCGCTCGATGGTGAAGAAGCCCTGCTGAGCCCTCACCTTGCCCAGCCCCGAGCAGGTCGGACAGGCCGCGGGCTGGGCGCCGCCCTCGGCGCCGGTGCCCGAGCAGGCCTCGCACTGGACCGAGCCGGGGACCTGGATGGTCTCGGTCTTGCCCTTGAAGGCGTCCTCGAGCGTCACGCGCAGGTTGTAGCGCAGGTCAGAGCCCCGCGCCGCGCCGCCGCGTCGCCGCGGGCCGCCGCGCTGGCCGCCCATGAAGTCGCCGAACAGATCCTCGAACACGTCCGAGAAGGCCGAGCCGAAGTCGCCCTGCCCCGGCCCGCCGCCGGGGCGGAAGCCCCCGCCCATGCCGCCCGAGCCGTCGAAGGCCGCATGACCGAACTGATCGTAGGCCGCCTTCTTCTGCGGGTCCTTGAGGTGGTCGTAGGCTTCGTTGACCTCCTTGAACTTCGCCTCGGCCGAGGCGTCGTCCGGGTTGCGGTCGGGGTGATGTTCCTTGGCCTTCTTGCGATAGGCCTTCTTGATCTCGTCTTCCGAGGCGCCCTTGGACAGGCCAAGCACCTCGTAGAAATCCCGTTTGGACATTCCTGGGGTCTCTCCCGTCTAGCCGGTCCGGCGCGGTCCGCGTGGCGAGGCGCCCGCCGCGCCCGCGCCGGATCCGCATCGCGCGGCCCGCCGGGAGGCGTCTGGGGCAAGGGTCATCCGGGACGCGGCGCGGGTCAAGCGCGCGCGTTCCTCCTCACGCAACGACCCCGCCCGAAGGCGGGGCCGCGGTCGGCGCGTCGAACCGGAGGCCTCAGCCGGCCTTCCGATCGTCGTCCTTCTTCTCCTCGGTGAACTCGGCGTCCACCACGTCGTCGCCGTCCTTGGCCGCATCCTGGGCCGCGGCCGCCTGGGCCTCGGCCTGCTCGGCGTCCGAGGAGGCCTTGTAGATCGCCTCGCCCAGCTTCATCGAGGCCTCGGTCAGGGCCTGGGTCTTGGCCTTGATGCCCTCGAGGTCGTCGCCCTCGTTGGCGGCCTTCAGATCGTCGATGGCGGTCTGGATGGCGGCCTTGGTCTCGTCGTCGACCTTGTCGCCATGCTCGGCCAGGCTCTTCTCGGCGCCGTGGACCATGCTCTCGGCCTGGTTCTTGGCCTCGACCAGCTCGCGGCGGCGCTTGTCGGCGTCGGCGTTCTCCTCGGCGTCCTTGACCATCTTCTCGATGTCGTCGTCGGACAGACCGCCGGAGGCCTGGATCGTGATCTTCTGCTCCTTGTTGGTCGCCTTGTCCTTGGCGCCGACCGACACGATGCCGTTGGCGTCAATGTCGAAGCTGACCTCGATCTGGGGCATGCCGCGGGGCGCGGGCGGGATGTCCTCGAGGTTGAACTGGCCGAGCATCTTGTTGTCGGCCGCCATCTCGCGCTCGCCCTGGAAGACCCGGATGGTCACCGCCGTCTGGTTGTCGTCGGCGGTCGAGAAGGTCTGGGACTTCTTGGTCGGGATCGTGGTGTTGCGGTCGATCAGCCGGGTGAAGACGCCGCCCAGGGTCTCGATGCCGAGGCTCAGCGGCGTCACGTCCAGCAGGACCACGTCCTTGACGTCGCCCTGGAGCACGCCCGCCTGGATCGCGGCGCCCATGGCCACGACCTCGTCGGGGTTCACGCCCTTGTGGGGCTCCTTGCCGAAGAACTTGGTGACCTCGTCATAGACGCGCGGCATGCGGGTCATGCCGCCGACCAGCACCACCTCGTCGATCTCCGACTTGGAGACGCCGGCGTCCTTGAGGGCCGCCTCGCAGGGCTTCAGCGTGCGCGCGATCAGGTCGCCCACGATGGACTCGAGCTTCGCGCGGCTCAGCTTCAGCACCAGGTGCAGGGGCTGGCGCGTCTCGGGGTCCATCGAGATGAAGGGCTGGTTGATCTCGGTCTGGGACGAGGAGGACAGCTCGATCTTGGCCTTCTCGGCGGCTTCCTTGAGGCGCTGGAGGGCGAGGCGGTCCTTGGTCAGGTCGACGCCGGACTGCTTCTTGAACTCCTCGGCGAGGTATTCGACGATGCGCATGTCGAAGTCTTCGCCGCCCAGGAAGGTGTCGCCGTTGGTCGACTTCACCTCGAACAGGCCGTCGTCGATCTCGAGGATCGAGATGTCGAAGGTGCCGCCGCCGAGGTCATAGACCGCGATCGTGCGCCCTTCCTTCTTGTCGAGCCCGTAGGCGAGCGCGGCCGCCGTCGGCTCGTTGATGATGCGCAGCACCTCGAGGCCGGCGATCTTGCCCGCATCCTTGGTGGCCTGGCGCTGGGAGTCGTTGAAGTAGGCGGGAACCGTGATCACCGCCTTCTCGACCGTCTCGCCCAGGTAGGACTCGGCGGTCTCCTTCATCTTCTGAAGGATGTAGGCCGACACCTGGCTGGGGGAGTATTTCTCGCCGCGGGCCTCGACCCAGGCGTCGCCGTTCTTCCCCTCGACGATCTTGTAGGGGACCATCCCCTTGTCTTTCTCGACGGTGGGGTCGGAATAGCGGCGCCCGATCAGGCGCTTGACGGCGAAGAGCGTGTTCTCGGGGTTGGTGACCGCCTGGCGCTTGGCCGGCTGGCCCACGAGGCGCTCATCCTCGGTGAAGCCCACCATCGAGGGGGTGGTGCGCGCACCCTCGGAGTTCTCGATCACCCGCGCGGACTGTCCGTCCATGATGGAGACGCAGGAGTTCGTGGTCCCGAGGTCGATGCCAATGACTTTCGACATTGCGACGTCCTTTCGTTCGGCGATGTGAGAGGGTCGGGTCCGGAAGCGGCCCCCGCCCTCGATCCCTGCGCCCCGTTCCCCCGATCCCGCGAGGGGATCACGAAAAGCGGAGCGCGACGTTCCGGCGGGATATAGGGGCGGGAAGGTGGGGCTGCAAGCGAGGGAGGGGGGGGAAAGCGCGCTGCCGAGGGGGCGAAGCGGCGCCCTGACGCAGGCAGGCGGCGCGCGGCGGGCGCAATCGGCCTCAGGAAGCGCCGTCGGTCGCGCGCGGCGCCCGCGCGGCGCCGGCCATGGCGCCCGCGGCGAGCACCGCGGGAAACAGGAAAAAGGCGTTCAGCATCGCGTCGCCCAGCGCCATCAGCACGATCGCGGCCAGCGGCAGCGCCGCCGCCTCGGGCCGCCAGGCGCCGGTCCCGCGCAGCCGGACGAGGACGCTCATGACCACCGCCGCCAGCCCGGCGAACACCGCCGCCACGGCGACCAGGCCATACTGGCCGGCCATCAGCATCAGCAGCCCCCAGGGCCGCGTCCCCGCCGCGCGCCACCAGTCCCAGACCGCGACGCCGGTCGCGAGGTCGCCCTCGAACACCGCCAGCGACTTGAGGTCCTGGGAGATCCGCCACAGGAACGAGCCCCGGCCGACAGCGCGGAACCCGTCCAGCACCGTCTGGCCCAGCGCGGTGTTGCGGGCGATATGCTCGACCGGCACGACGCCCGAAACGTGCAGCGCCAGCAGCCCCGCGGCTGCCAGAAAGCCCGCGGCCAGCAGCGGCAGCACCCCGCGCGCGCGCCACGTCGCCAGCAGCGCCAGCGCCATCAGCAGCAGCAGCAGCGCCCCCGCCGACTGCGAGGCCACCGCGACGCCCAGCGCCAGCGCGGCGACGAGCGGCCCGCCACGGCCGCCCTGCCGCGCGAGCGCGCACCAGATCGCCGCCAGCGCCGCCGCCGCGACCCAGATGCCGTAGAGATTGCCGTTGATGAAGAACCCCAGCGGCCGGAACCCGACGTAGCGCAGCGCGCCGTCGGCCCGGAACGGGTGGGGTCCATAGACCAGGTCGTGCAGGAACGGCCCTCGCACCCCCTCGAGCACCGCGAACGGCAGGCAGGCGACCCCGGCCAGCGCGATCCCCCGCAGCAACACGATCCGCGCCTGAGGGCCCGAGAACCAGGCCCGCCCGAGCACCCAGGGCAGCCCCCAGCAGCCCAGCACCTGCAACGCGGCGAGCCACGGGGCGGGCGAGGGCGCCTCGACCCACAGCCCGCCCAGCGCGGGCCACGCGCACCACAACGCCATCGGCAGGTCGACGAGCCCCGGCCGCCAGGCCGCCAGCGTGCGGCCGTCGCGGATCGTGGCGAGGATCAGCGCCGCCAGCGGCGCGATCCAGGTCTTGGCGACCAGCGTCTCGGTCGGCAGCGCCGGCCCGACGATCCAGAAGGGGAAGCCGCCCGCCGTCGCCGCCTCGCCGTAGTCGGCGATGGGCAGCAGCATCAGCCCGCCCAGATAGACCGCCAGGATCGCCGGGCGCACCGGCGCGGCCGCGAAGACCCCTGCCGCGATCACGAGGAATATCAGGCAGGGGATCGTCATCGGGCGGTCTGGCCTCGGCGCTGGCTTTACAGGGCGGTCGGTTCCGATCATGGCTTGCCACCATGAACCCGACCCAGGCGCTCGGCCTCACGGCCTACCTTGCCGCCGCTCTCGTTTGCGCGAGGGCCTGGCGCCGGTCAAGCGCCGCGCCCGGTCTGTGGCTGAGCCTGGCGGCGCTGTGTCTGCTGCTGACGCTCGACGTGGCCTTCGACCTGCGCTTCTGGCTGAAGGACTGGCTCGTCGAGGAGGCCCGCGCGCTGGGCGGCTATGCCGGGCGCCGGACGATCCAGCCGATCCTGCTGGCGGCGCTGGCGGGGCTGGCGCTTCTGGCGGCCTGGGCGGTCGCCCGCAGCCTGCGGCGCGGCGGCGGCGGGGCGGCGGGGGCGATCGGCGCGCTGGGCGCCGCGGCGGCGCTGACCCTGGTGGGGACCGAGATCGTCTCGCTGCATGCGGTGGACGCGGTCCTCTACCGGCCCGTCGGGCCGGTGGGGCTGATCGGCCTGCTGTGGTACGCCTGCGCGGGGGTCGTCGGGCTCTCGGCCCTGGCCGCGCGGCGCTGAACTCCGCCCCTGCGCCGGCTTCGGGTGGCGTCGCGCCGCGAATCCCCCGATCCTGCGCGCATGACCTGCTCCGCCAACGACGTCGACCTGAACGGCGTGATCATCCGCAAGGGCTGGCTCGACCGCGCCGCGCAGGCGGCGATGGTCGAGGAGGTGCGCGCCATCGCCCGCGCCGCGCCGTTCCAGCGCTACACCACCGCCTGGGGCAAGCCGATGACCGTGCGGATGACCGCCGCGGGTCGGCTGGGCTGGGTGATCGAGCGCGGCCGCTACCGCTACGCCGAGCGCCACCCCGAGGGCGGTCCCTGGCCGCCGATCCCCGGCTCGATCCTGGCGGTCTGGCGCGCGCTGTCGGGCTGGCCCGCGGATCCCGACTCGTGTCTCGTGAACTTCTATGGCGAGGGCGCGCGCATGGGCCTGCACCGCGACGAGGACGAGGGCGCGTTCGAGGCCCCGGTCCTGTCGATCTCGCTGGGCGACCCGGCGACCTTCCGCGTCGGGGGGACGGAGCGGAAGGCGCCCACCCGCTCCGCCCCGCTCGAGAGCGGCGACGTGGCGATCCTGGGCGGCCCCGCCCGCCTCGCCTACCACGGCGTCGACCGGATCCGCTTCGGCGCCGGCGATCTTCTCCCCGAGGGCGGCCGCATCAACCTCACCCTGCGCGTGGTCACAAGCGCCTGACGCCCCCGCCCCGCGCCCGAGCGCGACGCCAGACCCCCGGCGCGAAGCGCCTGTTCTCCGGAGCCGTCTCTCGCTGATGCCGATCAGAGCGACTCGCCCGCAGGGGTCAGGGATCGCGAAGCGACCGCCGAAGGCGGCTTGTCCTTGACCCCCGCGGGCGAGTCGCTCAGGCATCAATCCGCGAGAGACGGATCCGGAGGACAGGCGCGGCCCTGTTCTTGGGTGAGTCGGGAGCCCGCCGGAGGCTCCCGCCCTACGCCTCCCACGCCCCCCCATCCCGCACGCGAGCCAGCCAGGCCCGCCCGCAGGGCGCCTCCGTGCCCTGAAATGGAAACCGGCGACCCGCTTTCGCGGGCCGCCGGCAGGTCATCCGCGCGACTGAAGAGGCGCCGCTCAGGCCACCTTGCCCGGGGCCGCGGCGCGGACCTCGTCGCCCACGAACGGGTCGTACTGGGCGAAGTTCTCGGCGAACATCTTCGCCAGCTTCGCGGCCTGCGCGTCGTAGGCGGCCTTGTCGGCCCAGGTGTCGCGCGGGTTGAGCAGGCTCGAGTCGACGCCCGGCACCGCCACCGGCACCTCGAAGCCGAAGAACGGGTCCTTGCGGAACTCCGCCCCGTTCAGCGAGCCGTCGAGCGCCCCGGTCAGCAGCGCGCGGGTGGCCTTGATCGGCATCCGCTTGCCGGTCCCGTAGGCGCCGCCGGTCCAGCCGGTGTTGACCAGCCAGCAGGTGGCGCCGTGCTGGGCGATCTTGTCGCGCAGGAGGGCGCCGTAGACCTCCGGGCGACGCGGCATGAAGGGCTGGCCGAAGCAGGTCGAGAAGGTCGGCGAGGGCTCGGTCACGCCCTTCTCGGTCCCGGCCACCTTCGAGGTGAAGCCCGACAGGAAGTGATACATCGCCTGCGCCGGGGTCAGCCGCGCGATCGGCGGCAGCACGCCGAAGGCGTCGCAGGTCAGCATCACCACGTTCCTGGGCGCGCCGCCCAGGCCCGTCTCCGAGGCGTTGGAGATGTAGTCCAGCGGATAGGCGCAACGCATGTTGGGCGTCAGGCTGTCGTCCTGGAAGTCCAGTTCCTTGGTGTAGGGGTCGTAGACCATGTTCTCGATCACCGTCGAGAACATCGAGGTGGTCGCGAAGATCTCGGGCTCCGCCTCGGCCGACAGGTCGATGGTCTTGGCGTAGCAGCCGCCCTCGTAGTTGAAGATGCCCTGGTCGGTCCAGCCGTGCTCGTCGTCGCCGATCAGGATCCGCGAGGGGTCGGCCGAGAGCGTGGTCTTGCCGGTGCCCGACAGGCCGAAGAACACGGCCGCGTCCTCGGGGTCGCCGATCGCGTGGTTGGCCGAGCAGTGCATCGCCATCACGCCCTTGCCGGGCAGGATGTAGTTGAGCAGCGTGAACACCGACTTCTTGTTCTCGCCCGCATAGGAGGTGCCGCCGATCAGGATCAGCTTCTCTTCCAGCGAGATCGCGATCACCGTCTCCGAGCGGCAGGCGTGCTTGGCGGGATCGGCCTTGAAGCTGGGCACGTTGATGATGGTGAACTCGGGATCGAAGCTCTCGAGCTCCGACTGCTCGGGGCGGCGCAGCAGATGGCGGATGAACAGGTTGTGCCAGGCGAGCTCGGTCGCCACGCGCACGTTCAGCCGGTGCGCGGGGTCGGCGCCGCCGAACAGGTCCTGCACGAACAGCTCGCGCCCCTCGAGGTGGGCGAACATGTCGGCCTTCAGCGCCGCGAACCCGGCGGGGTCCATCGGCTTGTTGTTTTCCCACCAGATGGTGTCTTCCACCGAGGGCTCGCGCACGACGAACTTGTCCTGCGGCGAACGGCCGGTGTGCTTGCCGGTCGACACGAGGAAGGCGCCGCCACGTCCGATCTCGCCCTCCCCACGCTGCACCGCCTCCTGCATGAGCGCAGGCTCAAGCAGGTTGTAGTGGGCGGCCTTCAGACCCGTGACCCCCTGGGTCTCAAGGCTCCGCGCGGGATTGAACACGCCTCGCTCCATGCTCATGGGCTCCTTCGATCGCTTCCTCTGCAGCCGTCGCGCGTCCGGCGTCCGAAGACGCCGCTCGCCCGCAGGCCGGCAAACACCCGGTCTCGTTTCGTTCGGGGCGGCCCCACACAGCCGGACCCCTTGCCTGGCGCGTCACGATTCCGATCCGCGGTCCAAGATGCCGGGGCTATAACATATCGACAACACTTCGACAGCGCCTCGCCCGCGGGCGAAATGGCGCAGTTCGGCCGCAAAGGAGCCGCTTTCGCACCTGATACATTGAGAAATGATATAGGCGGTCCATCTGTGGACCGAGGCGCGTCCGGCGCCGCAGGGCGGAAATCTCCGCCGCGCGCCGGCGCCGACCGCCGCCCAGGGGGGCAGGCGGAAAAGACTGACGGAGAGAGCATGACGAACATCGCGCTCGTTGACGACGACCGCAATATCCTGACGTCGGTTTCCATGGCCATGGAAGCCGAGGGCTACGAGGTGCGCTGCTATACCGACGGCGCCGCGGCGCTGGCGGCGCTGACCTCGCAGCCGCCGGATCTTGCGGTGCTCGACATCAAGATGCCCCGCATGGACGGCATGGAGCTTCTCCGCCGTCTGCGCCAGCAGTCCGACCTGCCGGTGATCTTCCTCACCTCCAAGGACGAGGAGATCGACGAGGTGCTCGGCCTGCGTATGGGCGCGGACGACTACGTCCGCAAGCCCTTCTCCCAGCGCCTGCTGGTCGAGCGGGTGCGCGCCGTGCTGCGCCGCCGCGAGGCCGCCGCCCAGGGCGACGCCGAGCGCGCCGAGGCCGACCGCGCCATCACCCGCGGCAAGCTGAGCCTCGATCCGCTGCGCCACTCGTGCCTGTGGAACGACGAGCCCGTCACCCTGACGGTGACCGAATTCCTGATCCTGCAGGCCCTCGCCCAGCGTCCCGGCTTCGTCAAAAGCCGCGACCAGCTGATGGACGCGGCCTACGACGATCAGGTCTACGTCGACGACCGCACCATCGACAGCCACATCAAGCGCATCCGCAAGAAATTCCGCCAGGTCGACGACAGCTTCGCCTCGATCGAGACGCTCTACGGCGTGGGCTATCGCTACAAGGAGGTCTGAGGCGCGTATGAGGGACGTCGACGAGGGGGTCGACAGGGCGTCATCCCGACAGCGCCGGCAAGGCGAGGGGCCGGACTCCGCGCGGGCCCCTGACGAGGAAGGTTCGGACCGGGAGGGTTCGGGCCGGGAGGGTTCGGGCCGGGAAGGTTCGGGCCGGGAAGGTTCGGGCGACGGATCGGGCGGCGACGCCCCGCCCCGTTCCGACGCGGGCGAGGTGCTGCGCGCCGACCCGCCCGCCGCAGCCCCGCGCCCGAAAGCCCCGCCCCCGGAAACCCCGTCTGTTGCGCGCAAGGCCAAGCCCGGCCGGGCCGAACGCCGCGCCGCGCGGGCCGCGCAGCTGCGCGAAGCCCGGGCCAAGGCGCGTGTGCGCAAGCCGGCCGGCGGCTCGGGCCACGACGACGACACCCTCCACCGCACCCCCTCGCGCCTGACCCGGCGCATCGTCTCGTTCAACCTGATCGGCCTCGGCCTGCTGGTGGCGGGCGTGCTGGCGCTCAACGACTTCCGCGGCAAGCTGATCGAGCTGCGCACCCAGGCGCTGGAGACGCAGGGCGAGATCATCGCCATCACGCTTGCCGAATCCGCCGGGCGCGACGACGGCTCGCTGGGCGTCGACCCGCCGAAGGCCCAGGTGGTGCTCTCGCGCGTGATCGAGCCCGCCCGCGTGCGGGCCCAGATCTTCGACCGCGGGGCGCGGCTGATGGTCGACACCCATCTCGCCGCAGGCCACTCGGGCGGCGTGCAGACCGAGGCCCTGCCCGCCTCGCGCTTCGACGACCCCGAGGGGCCGATGGCCTGGATCGAGGGCGCCGGCCGCTTCCTGCGCGACATGGCGCTGGGCGACACGCGCGAGCCGGTGGCCACCGAAATCCTCGGCGGCGTCGCCCGCATGCAGGAGGTCTACGCAGCGCTGGGCGGCGCGGTGGCCCGCGGCGAGCGGGTCAACGCCCGCGGCGAGCTGATCGTCTCGGTCTCGGTCCCCATCCAGACCCTGCGCAAGGTGCACGGGGCGCTGGTGCTCTCGACCGAGGGCGGCGACATCGACGCCATCGTGCGCTCGGAGCGGATCTCGATCCTGCAGGTGTTCCTGGTGGCGCTGGCGGTGTCGGTGGTCCTCTCGGTGCTGCTGGCCAAGGCCATCGGCCGCCCGATCGAACGTCTGGCCCAGGCCGCGCTCGCGGCCGAGCGCGGAGAGCGCGGCAAACGCCGGATCGAGATGCCCGACATGTCCGCGCGCGGCGACGAGATCGGCCACCTCTCGGGCGCGCTGAAGCGGATGACCGACACGCTCTACCAGCGCCTCGAGGCGACCGAGAGCTTTGCCGCCGACGTCGCCCACGAGATCAAGAACCCGCTCAGCTCCCTGCGTTCGGCGGTGGAGACCCTGGGCTATGCGCGCACCGAGGCCGACAAGCTGCGGCTGATGAAGGTGATGAACCACGACGTCTCGCGGCTGGACCGGCTGGTCACCGACATCTCCAACGCCTCGCGGCTCGACGCCGAACTGGTGCGCGAGGATCGCGAGCCGTTCGACCTGTCGCACCTCCTGACCACCATCGTCGAGTTCACCCAGCCCAAGGCGCAGGAGCGCGCGGTGCGCATCCGCGACGAGGCGGTGGACGAGAGCCTGCGCATGCGCGGCATCGAGGGCCGGCTGGCGCAGGTCTTCGTCAACCTGATCGAGAACGCGCTGAGCTTCTCTCCCGAGGGCTCCGAGATCCGGGTCGCGGCCGCCCGCGGCGGCGACGGGCGGATCCGGGTGACGATCGAGGACGAGGGCCCCGGCATCCCCGACGACAACCTCGAGTCGGTGTTCGAGCGCTTCTATTCCGAGCGTCCCGACACCGAGGCCTACGGCAACCACTCGGGTCTTGGCCTCGCGATCTCCCGCCAGATCGTCGAGGCGCACAACGGCGCGATCGCGGCCGAGAACATCCGCCCCGCCGGCCACGACCGCCGCGGCGCCCGCTTCGTGGTGGAGCTTCCGGGGTGAGGCGACGCCGCGGCGCCGGCCCGGCGGGCGCGGCCGAGGCCGGCTCGACACCCGAGGCGGACGCCGCCCGTTCGGGCGCCCCGGGCGAGGGACAGCCGCAGATCCTGGGCGAGCGGCCTGTTGCGGGACCGACTTCGGGCGCCGACCCTCTCGACGGCGCAGGCGCCACGCCAGGTCCGGGCGCAGGCGCCACGCCTGGTCCGGCCGCAGGCGCCACGCCTGGTTCGGGCGCAGGCGCCCCCCTGCCAACCGACGCCCCCGCGGGCGGCCCTCGCCCCGGCGATCCGCCGCCCCTGCCCCTCTCCCCCGCCGCGGCGCAGGCGAGCGCGGCCCGACCGCGCCTGCAGGATCGGGGCGCGGAGCGGGCGGACGGCGACCCGTGCGTCACGCTTCACGCCTCCTGCGTCGCGGTCGAGACGGCGACGCGCGGCGACAGCGCGCAGGGGATCGTCGCGGCGCTGATCCTGGGCCCGTCCGGCTCGGGCAAATCCTCGCTGGCGCTCGAGCTGATCTCCCGCGGGGCGCGGCTGGTGGCCGACGATCGTTGCCGGGTGCGGGCGGGGGCGCAGGGGCTGAGCGCCTCGGCCCCCGTGGCGCTGGCCGGCCTGATCGAGGCGCGCGGGGTGGGCCTGCTGGCCCTGCCCCCGCTCGCCGAGGCGCGGCTGGTGGTGGCCGTCGACCTGTCGGCCCCCGAGCCCGAGCGACTGCCCCCGCCGCGTCGCCTGGCCCTGCTGGGGGTCGAGCTGCCGCTGGTCCTGTCGCCCTCGGCCCCGGCGCTGTTCGGGCTGCTGCTGGCCGGCGGCCGGCGACGGGCCCCGTAGGCGGCGCTCACCGCCTGTCACCTTCGCTTGACCCTCGCGGCGCCGCGGCGCCCGCCCCCCTATCTGGACGCCATGCGAGATCGTGAGCGATGCGGAACGCACGGTTCGCGCGCCGGCGCGGCCGTCGTGCGGGACCGCGGGTCGCGACGCGGGCGCCGCATTCCGCGATTTTCGGCGCCGCACTGCGGCACGCCCTTGCCCCGGCGCGTGGCCCGGCGCATGCTCGCCACGCAGCGAACCTGCGGCGCCCTCATGGCGCCGCCGACCAGGCAGGCGCCCCCTCGGGCGCCGATGACCCGAGATCCAAGGACGCGACGGCCCACGGCATGATCCCGGCTGACGGCTCCGATTCCCAAGACCGCCCCGACGCCTCCGGCGAGGGCGATGCCGGCGCGGACCGCGCCCCGATCCCGCTTGTCCTCGTCACCGGGATGAGCGGGGCCGGAAACTCGACCGCGATCCGCGTGCTCGAGGACATGGGCTTCGAGGCGATCGACAACCTGCCGCTGAGCTTCATCGAGCGGCTGTTTCCCGAAAGCGGCGCCGAGCCGCGCGATCTCCGCCCGGTGGCGCTGGGGCTCGATGTGCGCACGCGCGGGTTCTCGGCGCCGGCGCTGCTGGCGCGGCTCGACGCGCTGCGGGCCCGCGGGGACCTGGCGCCGACGATGATCTTCCTCGACTGCGCCGATCCCGCGCTGCTCGACCGGTTCAAGACCACCCGCCGCCGCCACCCGCTGGCCCCCGACGACAGCCCCGAGGCGGGGCTGGCGCGTGAGCGGGACCTGCTGTGGCCGGTGCGCGAGCGGGCGGATCTGGTGCTCGACACCACTGATCTTTCGCCCCACGACCTCAAGGCGCGCCTCGCTCCCCTGGCCGCGCCGGGGGCGCAGCGCAGCCTGTCGCTGTCGATCCAGTCGTTCAGCTTCAAGCGCGGCGCCCCGCGCGAGGCCGACACGGTGATCGACTGCCGGTTCCTGGCCAATCCGCACTGGGAGAAGGCCCTGCGCCCCCTGACCGGACGCGACCCCGCGGTGGCCGGGCATGTGCGCCGCGATCCCCTCTACGCCGCATTCGTCGAGCGGGTGAGCGAACTTACGCTGCTGCTGCTGCCGGCCTATAGACGCGAAGGTAAGGCCTATTACTGTATGGCCCTGGGGTGCTCGGGCGGTCGTCACCGGTCGGTGGCGGTGGCCGAGGACCTCGCGGCGCGCCTCGCCGCGGCCGGCTGGCCGGCGGCGGTGCGCCACCGTGAACTCGACCGGACGGCGGCATGAGGGCGAGAGAGGCCCTCTCGCCCGCCGAACCGGGCTCTGCGGGCGCCGGGGGCGGCGCGATGCGGGTCCAGGCATGGGCGGCGGCGGCCGCGGAAGAAGTCACGCGCAACGGAAGCGCCGCGTCGCCGAGGGTCGGCGCGAGGCGCGTCAGGGGAAGGCCGCGTCAGGGGCGCGGCGCTCGGGAGGCAAGCATGACGACGAAGGCGGCCGCGCGGGGGTGCGCGGCATGATCGGACTGGTGATCGTGGCCCATGGCGGCCTGGCGGCGGAGCTTCTGGCGGCCGCCGAGCACGTGGTCGGCCCGCTGGAGCGGGCCCGCGCGATCGGCATCTGGCCGCAGGACGATCTGCGCGCCCGACAGGCAGAGGTCGACGCGGCGGCCGAGGAGGTCGACTGCGGCGACGGGGTGGTTCTGATCACCGACATGTTCGGGGGCAGCCCCTCGAACCTGGCGATGGGGGCGCTCTCGCGCTCCCGGGCCGAGGTTGTCTACGGCGCCAATCTCCCCCTGCTGGTGAAGCTGGCGAAATGCCGGGAGATGCCGATGGACGAGGCGGTGGACCATGCGCTGGTGGCGGCGCGGAAATACCTCGACAGCGCCGGCGGAATCCTCGCCGCGCGCCGCCGGATGCGGGCCTGAGCCGGTGACCGCCGCGACGGCGCGGCGGTTGGCGATCGTCAACCGCAAGGGTCTGCACGCGCGCGCGTCGGCCCAGTTCGTGAATGTGGTCGAATCTCATGACGCCCGCGCCTTCGTGCGGCGCGACGGGATGGAGGTCTCGGGCGATTCGATCATGGGTCTGATGATGCTCGCCGCGGCCCAGGGCGAGGAGATCGAGGTCGAGACCTCGGGCCCCGCGGCGGAGCAGTTGATGGAGGCGCTGGAGAGGCTCGTCTCCGGCCGCTTCGGCGAGGGCGAGTAGGCGCTGGGTCGACGGGCGCTGCCGCCCGCTGCGCGGACGGGACGCCCGCCCGCCGACCCCGTCAGGGCGGGCCGGGTCGCGACCGGGGAGAGGGCTGGCGCGGGAGGCCCAGGGTCGCGTGGGCCCAGGCCAGCGCCTCAAGCGCATCGGCGAGGACGGGGCCGGGCTGGGCGGGAGGCTGTTCGGCCAGCAGGATCTCGATCCCCAGGGCGCGGGCGACCTCCAGCTTGACGACCTCGGCGCCGCCTGAGTCGCGGGCCAGCAGATGGGTGATCCTGCGATCCAGCATCAACGCGCGATCCGCCTCCGCCCGGTGGGGGGGGCGGGCGACCAGGGTCTCGACGCCGGGGATCTCGGGCCCGGGCTCGGCGACGCGCAGGAGGATCGTCAGGTCCGGGCGCACGGCGAGGAGCGGCGCCGAGCCGCGCCCGGTGGCCGCGAGCATCACCGCGCCGGCAGGGGCCGCGGCCAGCGCCGCGGCGAGGTCGGGGAAGCGACGGGCCGGGCCTGTCCAGCCGGGGCGGCGCAGTTGCGCGCGCGGCACCCTGGCCGCGGCGCTGGCCGCGGCGGCGTTGGCGCTGATCCGGGCGGCGAACGGGTGGGTCGCGTCGAGCAGGGCGTCGATCCGCTCGGCCTGCAGGAACCGCGCAAGGCCCTCGGCCCCGCCGAAACCGCCGACCCGGGTCTCGACCGGCAGCGTCCGCGGAGATCGCGTGGCGCCGGCGAGCGAGGCGATCGCCTGCAGGCGGCCCGCCGCGACCAGGGGCGCAAGGGCCTCGAGCGTCTCGCGCCCCTCGGCTGTGCCGGCCAGCACCAGCAGTCTTGGCGGATCAGTCGGCACGGAGCGCGCCCCTGCGCCCGGCAAGGCCCCTCGCCGACCGGGCGCGCCCGGGTGGGCGGGTGGGGGGCGCGGCCGGGCGGCGAGGGGCCGCCCACGGGCGCGACGTCCGGCGCCGGGGCGCTGGCGCTGGCGCTGGCGCTGGCGCTGGCGCGGGAGTGGTCAAGCCGCGGCCTCGACGAAGGCCAGCGGCGCGCCCGATCTGTCGCAGACCAGCACGTCGACCGCCACGGGCGCCCGTCCCAGCGTCGCGCGCGCCACGCGCGCCGCCGAGCGCCCGATGGCCTCGGCCAGCCTCGGCGCCTCCGGCCCCGCCTCCTGCAGGGCCTGCAGCACGGTGTTGGCCTCGGCGATCCGCCCGCCCCCCGCCAGCCCCGCGCCGGCGGCGAGATCGGCGAGCCGCGCAAAATCCACCTGGCTGCGCGAGGAATGCAGGTCCATCGCCCCCTGCCCCAGCTTGGCGAGCTTGGCCGCACCGCCCGCCAGCGTCAGCCGCGACACCGGGTGCCGGGCGAGATATTTCAGCAGCCCGCCCGCGAAATCGCCCATGTCGAGGCAGGCATGCTCGGGCAGATCGAAGCGCGCCCGGGCCGCGGCCTCCGACGAGGCGCCGGTCGCGCCGACCACGTGGGCGAGCCCCGCCGCCCGCGCCACGTCCACCCCGCGGTGGATCGAGGCGATCCAGGCCGCGCAGGAATAGGGCCGCACGATGCCGGTGGTGCCCAGGATCGATATCCCCCCGACGATGCCGAGCCGGGGATTCCAGGTCCTGAGCGCCAGCGCTTCGCCGCCGGGGACCGAGATCTCGACCTCCGCGTCGGGCGGCTCGGCGAGCTCGGCCGAGACCTCGGCGATGGCCTCCTCGATCATCCGGCGGGGAACGGGGTTGATGGCGGGCTCGCCGGGGGGGATCGGCAGGCCCGGCCGCGTGACCGTGCCGACGCCGGGCCCCGCGCGAAAGCGCACGCCCGAGCCCGGCGCGCCGCGGCGCACCCGCGCCCGGATCAGCGCGCCATGGGTCACGTCGGGATCGTCGCCGGCGTCCTTGCGCACACCGGCCGCGGCGTGATCGGCCGCGAGGCTGCGTTCCTCGAGCGCGAAGCGCGCGGTGGCGCCCCGTGGCAGGACGATGACCGAGGGGTCGACCCAGCCGCCGCCCAGCAGCGCCCGCCAGGCCGCCTTTGCCGCCGCCGTCGCGCAGGCGCCGGTGGTGAAGCCGGTGCGCAGCCTCGCGCCCTCGGCCGGAGCGTCGGCGGGCGGGGCGTGGGAGCGGTCGGGCGGGGCGGCCATCGTCGGCCTCAGCCCTCGGTCTCGAAGAGGTCGCGCATCCAGTCGGCCGACTTCCAGGCCGCTTCGGGGGGCGTGTGGCCGGGTCTAGGGGCGTGGGGCGAGGGCTCGGCGGCGCCCATGGTGGGGATGTAGCGGGGGCAGTTGGGAAAGATGTGCTCGGCGGTCACGCGCACCAGGCGGCGGGCGCCGGGGAGGCCGGCGACCGCCTCGGGGCTGTCGTCGACCTCGGCGCGTCCCGACAGGCGCATGCGCGCGGCGGAGCCGTCGAAGCGCGCGCCGTCGAGGCGGATGAACAGCAGGCCGCAGCGGCCGCTGGCGGCGATGTTGCCGAGCGAGCGGTACATGCGGTTGCCGTCGTAGTCGGGAAACTCCAGCGTGCTCGGACCGGTCACGCGCACGAAGCCCGGAGCGCCGCCCTTGAACGAGCAGTCGACCGAGGTCTCGGAATATGTCGCAAGGAAGAAGAACGGGGCCTGGGCGATCATCGCCCGGTCAGCCTCGGTGAATTCGTCGTGGCGGCGGACCTGTTCGAGGCGGTCGGCCACGGCGCGACCTTCGTAGCGGTCCTGAAGCTCGCGCATCTTCGGGTCGTAGAAGGGCATGGCGGGATCCTTGAGCGATACGCGGGGTCGGCTTGGGGAGACTAGGCGAGGCGCGCGCCGCGCGCCAGCCGGCGCGGGTCGACGGGCGCTGCCGCCCCGCTGCGCGGGACGGGACGCCCGCCCGCCGACCCCGCCACGGCCGCGAGGCGACGCGCGCCGGGCGCGCGGGCCCGAGCCGGGGTGGCGCGGGGCGCGGCGGCTGCTAGAGAAGGGCGCAGACGCCGGAGGCCCCATGTCCGACCCCCAGGATCCCGATCCCCAGAACGCCGCCCCGCGACCGGCTGCCCTCGCGCGGCTGCGCGAAGAAGCCTCGCTCCTCCTCTATGCGCTGCAGTTCCTCACCCGGCTGCCGATCCCGTCCGCGGCCGCGGGTTACGGGCCCGACCGGCTGGCGCAGGCGGCGCGCTGGTTCCCTGCGGCGGGGGCGCTGGCGGGGGCGCTCTCGGGGGCGGTCTTCGCGGCGGCCGCGACAATCCTGCCCCCGCTCGCCGCCGCCGCTCTGGCGCTGGCCGCCGGCATGGCGCTGACCGGCGCCTTGCATGAGGACGGGCTGTCGGACACGCTCGACGGGCTGGGCGGCGGCTTCACCCGCGAGCGGGCGCTCGAGATCATGCGCGACAGCCGCATCGGGGCCTATGGCGCGGCGGGCCTGGGACTGAGTCTGTTGGCCCGCGCGGGGGCGTTGAGCGCGCTGGCGCCGCTGGAGGGGTTCGCCGCGCTGATCGCCGCGCATGCCGCCGGGCGGGCGGCGATGATCCCCGCGATCCGCTTTGCGGCCTATGCGCGGACCTCGGGCGCGGCGGCAACCGTCGCGGCCGGGACGCCGGCGGGCGTGTTCCCGGCCTCGGTTCTTCTCGCGATCCTGCTCTGCGCGGGGGCGGCGGGCTGGGCGGGGCTGGCCGCGCTCGCGGTCGCCTATGCGGCGGGAGCGCTGGTGCTGTGGCGGCTGGTGCGGCGGCTGGGCGGGTACACCGGCGACGGGCTCGGCGCGATGGAGCAGGCGGCCGAGATCGCGGCCCTGCTGACGCTCGCCGCCCTGATCGCGGCCTGACCCGTGGTCCTGGTCATGCGCCACCCGCGCACCGCCGCGCCGCCGGGCCTGTGCTACGGCCGCCACGATCCCGGCCTCGCGCCCGGGTGGGAGGCGCGGATCGACGCCCTCGCCCCCAGCCTGCCCGCCATCTCCACGCTGATCTCCAGCCCTGCGACGCGCTGCCTGAAGCCCGCCCGGCGCCTCGCGGCCGCCCTCGGCGCGCCACTGCAGGAGGACCCGCGCCTGCAGGAGCTGGACTTCGGCGCCTGGGAGGGCCGACCCTGGGCCGAGATCCACCGCGATCAGAGCGACCCCTGGGCCGAAGACCCGATCCGCCGCGCCCCGCCCGGCGGCGAGACCTTCCGCGCCCTCGCCGTGCGCGTCGAGGCCGCGCTCGGCGAGGCGCCTCCCCACGCGCTGCTCCTGTGCCACGCCGGTCCGATCCGGGCGATCCTGATGCGCCTGCGGGCCCTGGACTTCGCCCGCGCCTTCGCCCGCCCCGTGCCCTACGCCACCCCCTTCGACCCCGCCCCCCCGGCCTGACCCCCCGGCCTGCCACCCCCCGTCTGCCCCCCCCACGGTCTTCCCCCCAGCGGGGTCGGCGGGCGGGCGTTGCCGGGCGCGCAGCGCCGGCGAGAGCCGTCCCGACGACCGCCTGCGGCGACTCCCCGCCCTGTCCGCGGTTTACCCCGCCCTACATCCATGCTTGGCTGAAACCCACGGCCGCCCCGCCAGCGAGGAGACCGCCTTGACCGACGCCGTTCCGACCGCCGACGCTTCCGCGCACGCCGCTGCGCCCGGGGCGATCCCGACTTACGACCTCGCCGTCGTCGGCGGCGGCGTCAATGGCGCGGGCATCGCGCGCGACGCCGCCGGCCGCGGCCTCAAGGTCCACATGTGCGAGGCCGGCGACCTCGCCCAGGCCACCTCCTCGGCCTCGACCAAGCTGTTCCACGGCGGCCTGCGATACCTCGAGTTCTATGAATTCGGCCTGGTCCGGAAGGCGCTGATCGAGCGCGAGACGCTGATCCGCGCCATGCCCCACATCTCCTGGCCGCTGCGCTTCGTGCTGCCCCATCACCCGGGCCTGCGCCCGGCCTGGCTGCTGCGCCTTGGCCTGTTCATCTACGACCACCTTGGCGGCCGAAAGATCCTGCCGGCGACCAGGACCCTCGACCTGCGCCGCGCCGAGGTCGGCAAGCCCCTGAAGCCCGAGTTCACCAAGGGCTTCGAATATTCCGACGGCTGGGTGATGGATTCCCGCCTGGTGGTCCTCAACGCCCGCGACGCCGCCGCCCGCGGCGCGACCATCGAGACCCGGACCCGCCTCGTGGGCGGCTCGCGCGAGGACGGGACCTGGCGCCTGCGCCTCGAAGGCCTCGACGGCGCGATCCGCGAGATCCGCGCCAAGGCCGTGGTCAACGCCGCCGGCCCCTGGGTGGACGAGGTCCTTCGCCATCGCCTCGGCCGCAACGCGCCGGCCCATATCCGCCTCGTCCGCGGCTCCCACATCGTGACCCGGAAGCTCTTCGATCACGACCGCGCCTACATCTTCCAGACCTCGGACGGCCGCATCGTCTTCGCGATCCCCTACGAGGAGGACTTCACCCTCGTGGGCACCACCGACCGCGATCACCAGGGCGACCCGGCCGACGCGAAATGCTCCGAGGAAGAGGCCGACTACCTGCGCGAGGTCGCCTCCCAGTACCTGGCCAAACCCATCGAGAAGGACGATGTCGTCTGGACCTACTCGGGCGTGCGCCCCCTCTACGACGACGGCGCCAAGTCGGCGACCCAGGCCACCCGCGACTATGTCCTGCAACTCGAAGACGAGGGCGGCGCGCTGCTCCTCAACGTCTTCGGCGGCAAGATCACCACCTTCCGCAAGCTGGCCGAGGCGGCGCTGGACAAGCTCTCCCCCGGCTTCCCGCAGATGACCGGCCCCTGGACCCACGACGCGCCCATGCCCGGCGGCGACATGCCCCACGACGGCGTCCCCGCCCTGGTCGCCGAGCTTCGCGCGGCCCACCCGTTCCTGACCCAGCGCTGGGCCAACCGCCTCGCGCGCATGTACGGGACCGAGGCCAGGAAGGTCCTCGCCGGCGCGACCGACGCCGCCGCGATGGGCGCCCGCTTCGGCTGGGATCTGACCGAGACCGAGGTCCGCTGGCTGATGACCCACGAATGGGCCCGCACCGCCGAGGACGTGCTGTGGCGCCGCTCCCGCCTCGGTCTGCGCTTCACGCCCGAGGAGATCGAGGCCCTCGACGCCTGGATGGCCGCCGAGACCATCGCCGCCTGATCCCGCCCCCTGCCCGCCAGGCCCCCCGGCAGGCCCCCCGGCAGGTCCGGCGGGCGGGCGCGGACGGCCGCGCAGCGGCCGGCAGGGCGCCCCCGGACCTCCCCGCAGGACAGCCGACCCGCGGCCGGCGGCGGTCAGCCGGCCCTCAAGCTCGCGGCCGGTCAGCCGGCCCCCAAGCTCGCGGCCGGTCAGCCGGCCCCCAAGCTCGTGGCTGGACAGCCGGCCCCCAAGCTCGCGGCTGGACAGCCGCCCCTCAAGCTCGCGGCTGGACAGCCGCGGCGGCCCCGTCCATCTTCGCCCCGAGCCACGGAGACCCCCATGCCCGGCGCGAAACGCAAGAAGTCCGAACCCGACGACCTCGCCCTCCGCCAGTCGATCGTCGACCATTGCCGGGGCATGAACGCCTCGGGCTTCAATCAGGGCACGTCGGGCAACATCTCGGTCCGCCGCGACAAGGCGATGCTGATCACCCCTTCGGGCGTCCCCTATGAGGCGATGACGCCCGCGATGATCGCCCGCATGCCCCTCTCGGGCGGCCGGGACGAGGCTGAGGGCCCCCTCGCCCCCTCCTCAGAGTGGCGCTTCCATCGCGACATCCTGCGCGCACGGCCCGAGGTCGGCGCCGTGGTCCACGCCCATTCGCCCTACGCCACCGCGCTGGCGATGACCCGCCGCGGCATCCCCGCCTCGCACTACATGGTGGCGCTGTTCGGGGGCGAGGACGTGCGCTGCGCCGACTACGCCACCTTCGGCACCCAGGCGCTGAGCGACCACGCGCTCGCCGCGCTTGCCGGCCGCTCGGCCTGCCTTCTCGCCAACCACGGGATGCTCGCCTGCGGCCCGACGCTGGAGAAGGCCATGGCGCTCGCGGTCGAACTCGAGGCGCTGGCCCGCCAGCACCATCTTGCCCTGCAGATCGGCGGCCCTGCACTGCTCTCCCCGCGCCAGATGGCCGAGACGCACGAGATGATCCGCAGCCTGAACTACGGGAACGGCTGACGCGCCCCCCGCGGTGTCTTCTGCACCGCCCCGCCAGCGACATCTTCGGGTCCGTCAGCCCCGCCTGACCGGCAGCGTCTTCGGGGCCCGTCAGCCCCGTCCGACCAGCGGCATCTTCGTGGCCATGACCGTCAGCCACTGCATGTTTGCGCTCAGCGGCAGGCTCGCCATGTGCAGCACCGCATCGGCCACATGCGCCACGTCCATCAGCGGCTCGGGGCGCACCGAGCCGTCGGCCTGGGGCACGCCCTTGCCCATCGCCTCGGTCATCTCCGAGGCGGCGTTGCCGATGTCGATCTGGCAGCAGGCGATGTCGAAGGGCCGTCCGTCCAGCGACAGCGCCTTGGTGAGCCCGGTCATCGCGTGCTTGGTGGCGGCGTAGGGAAACGTCCCCGGCCGCGGCGACTGCGCGGCGATCGAGCCGTTGTTGATGATCCGCCCGCCCTGCGGATCCTGGCGCCGCATCCGCCCGAACGCCTCCCGCGCGCACAGGACCGAGCCCGTCAGGTTCACGTTCACCGAGCGGAACCAGTCCTCGAGCGGGGTCTCGTCGATGGTCGCGGCCTTCGTGGACACGCCGGCGTTGTTGAACAGCACGTCGATCCGCCCGAACGCCGCCTGCGCCGCATCGAACAGCGCCGCCGCCTGCGCGGGATCCGAGACGTCCGTGGGCACGCAGATCGCCCGGCCCTGCGCCGTGGCCTCGCCCGCCGTCTCCTCCAGCGCCTCGCGCCTGCGCCCGGCCAGCGCCACCCGCCAGCCCGCCGCCAGGAACCTCCGCGCGGTTGCCCGCCCGATCCCCGAGCCCGCGCCCGTGATCACGATCGTTCGCGTCTCGTTCATGCCGCCGTCTCCCCGCCGCCCTGTTCTTGATCCCTGCGCCCGGCCCCGCTAACGCTCGGCCAGGCGCGGTCGAGAGAAGCCCGCCCGCCCGGGGATTGCAACCCGGCCGCCCCGGGGGAGAGCCGATGTCCCGCATCGACGTCCATGCCAGCAAGTGGAACGGCCTGCCCCACGGCTCGCCCGGCGGGACCGTGACCTGGTCCTTCGCCGCGCCCAACGGCTTCAACGAATTCGACGCCGCGCTGAGCGACCCCGACCTGCGCACCCTCGCCGCCCGCGCCTTCGAGGCCTGGGCGCAGGTCGCCGACATCGTCTTCGCCTTCGCCGGCGAGGGCCCCTCGGGGATCGAGATCGGCTGGAGCGATCTTGACGGTCCCGGCGGCACGCTCGCCGAAACCCTCTCCAGCCGTCGGGGGGGCGAGCAGCTGCGCGCCGCCGTGCGCCTCGATCTCAACGAGAGCTGGAGCGCGGACCCCGGCCTCGCCCGCTCCGACCAGGAGAACGCCTACGCGGTGCTGGCCCATGAGATCGGCCACGCGCTGGGCCTGGGGCACGACTCACGGTCGGGCGCGCTGATGCACGCCATCGCCGGCGAAGCGACCGACCTGACCCTGCGCGACGTGGCGCGGGCCGCGGCGCTCTATGGCCCCGCACAGGGGGCGGCGGGGCCCTCGGACGACATCCTGGCGGGCGAGGGCGGCGCGAACCGGCTGCGCGGGGGCGGGGGCGACGACCTGCTTGCGGGGTTCGGGGGCGGCGACCGGCTGCTGGGGGGCGCCGGCGCGGACCTTCTGCGCGGCGGGCTGGGGTCGGACCGGCTGCTGGGCGGGCTCGGGCGCGACCGGCTCGAGGGCGGGCGCGGCGGCGACGCGCTGCTGGGCCGGCGCGGCGACGACCGGCTCGAGGGCGAGGCCGGCCGAGACCTGCTCCGCGGCGGCGCAGGCGAGGACCGGCTGCGCGGCGGCGACGGGCAGGACCGGCTGACCGGCGGCGCCGGCGCCGACGTCTTCGTGCTCGACAACGCCGCCGGCCGGCGAGACCGGGTCGCCGACTTCGCCCCCGGCGAGGATCGCCTCCGCGTCCTCTCGGGCGCCGAGCGCTTCGAGGATCTTGCCCTGCGCGACCGCGCCGAGGGCGTCCTGGTGCGCGACGGCGACGCCCGGATCCTGCTTGAGGGCGTGTCGACGGGCGCCCTCGATACCGACGACGTTCTGGTCTGAGCCTCGGCCCCGCTCGCCGCAGCGTCGTCGGCCCCGCGCCGGGGGCGGCGGCCGGGTCCCGGCCCGACGACCTGGCGGGTAATCGACCCGACTCCCCCATGGCGCCACCGTCTCCTCACCCCAATGGAGGAGGAGACGAGAGATGACCGACGCCCTTTCCCTACGCGCCCTGCTGCGCCTCGACGCGCTGGTCGGCCTGGGCTGCGGACTGGCGCTGAGCGTTGCGGCCGGGCCGCTGGGCGCCCTGTTCGGCCTGCCGCCCACGCTGCTGCTGGTCGCAGGGCTGGCGCTGTTCCCCTGCGCCGCGCTGATGTTGCTCGCAGCCAGGGGAACGCCCGGCTCCCGAGTGCTGGTCACGCTGGTGGTGGTCGGCAACTGGGCCTGGGCGGCGGCGAGCCTTGCGCTGCTGGCGCTGACCTCGCCCAGCCCGCTCGGGATCGCCTTCGTGCTGGCGCAGGCGGCCGTGGTGGCGGGCTTCGCCTGGCTCGAGCGTCGCGCCGCCGTCCGACCCCTGCGGACGGCCTGACCTTGCCCCCCCGGAGGCCCGCGGCCTTCGGGGGGGACCTTCAAGCGTTGCGAAGCGCCTCGGCGGTCGCGGCGTCGGCAGGGAAGAAGCACTCCAGCGTCAGCTCCGAGAGCGTGATCTCCGCCGCCGTGCCGAAGACCGTGGTGGTGGTCAGGAACGACAGCTCCCGCCCCCCCATCGCCAGTTTCAGCGGCACGGCGATCCCGGCCAGCGGATCGGGCCTGGGGCGCGGCGCGGGGCGCGGGGCCGGGTAGGCGGCAAGCTCCTCGATCAGCGCATCCAGCACCGGATCGGGCGCAAGATCCGCCTGCCCGCGCAACCGCTCCAGGATATGGGCGCGCCACTCCGCGAGGTTGGCGATGCGCGGCGCGAGCCCCCCGGGGTGCAGGCTGACGCGCAAGGCGTTCACCGGCCCCTCGAGCAGCGAGGCGTCCTCGACCAGCGCCAGCATCGCCTGCACGCCCGCGTTGGCCGCCAGGATCGTCCAGCGGCGATCGACCGCCAGCGCCGGGAACGGCTCGTGCCCCTTCAGGATGCGCTCGACCGCAGCACAGGCGGCGGCCATCTCGGGGGCGTCGAGCGGGCGCTCGGGGTAGACCGGCGCGAAACCTGCCGCCAGCAGCAGGGCGTTTCGCTCGCGCAGCGGCGCCTCGAGGCTGTCGGCCAGGCGCAGCAGCATCTCGCGGCTGGGCTTCGCGCGCCCGGATTCGACGAAGGACAGGTGGCGCTGCGAGATCTCGGCCTCCAGCGCGCAGGCGAGCTGGCTGAGACGCCGTCGCCGGCGCCAGGCGCGCAGGTGGTCGCCGACGCTGGCCCCGATGGCGGGCGGCGCGGCGGCGATGGCGGGAGCGGTGGTCATGGGGCGGCCTCCGGTGGCGAGATCCGCAGGCTAGGCCCGGGCGCGCCGCGCGTCGACGACCTCCCAGGTAATCGTCGCGGCGCGCTCAGCCGAGCTCGAACGTGGTCACGCCCCAGGTCCAGCCGATGGGCAGGTCCGGCGCCTCGCCCCGGTACATCCGCGCCGTCTCGAACGAATAGACCAGCCCCGCCGCCTCGGCCATGGCCACCGCCGCGACGTTGCCCTCGGGCACATCGAGGTTCACCGAGGCGCCGGCCGGCGCCAGCGCGCACAGCCCGGCGAACAGCGCCTGCGCCGCCTCGGGGTCCGGCGCGAACAGCGGCCCGATCTTGAACCCGTCCCGACACTCCCGGATCGTGCCGAAGCCCGCCACGCCGCCCTCGCGGAACGCGACCAGCGAGCGGCGGCGCACGCCCGGCGCGGGCAGGATCCACTCGGCCGCGAACCGGTCGCGCGGGCTGCCAAAACAGGTCCGGTCCAGCGTCAGGATCGCCGGCAGGTCGCCCTGGACCGGCGCGCGCAGCTCGATCCCGGCAGGGGCGGGGGGCAGCGCGGCCGGCGGCCCGGTGAAGCGGATGTTGCGCCCCACCCATTCGAATCCCGAGCGGCGATAGTTCTCCTGCTGCGCCGGCACCCCGTCGAGCCCGACGGTCCGCTCGCCCAGGTAGTGCATCCCCGCCTCCCAGATCGCGAGGCCGAGGCCGGTCCCGCGCGCCTGCGGGGCGGCGATATAGAAGCCCAGGAAGCCGAATTCGGCCGAATACCGCACCACCGAGATGCAGGACACCGGCGCCCCGTCCTTCCACGCCATCCAGAAGCCGCGCGGATCGGCCCCCATGAACGCGTCGAGGTCGTCCAGCCCCGGATTCCATCCCTCCGCCGCCGCCCAGTCGAGGGCGATCGCGAACTCCTCCTTCGCGGCGGGGCGGATCGTGAGGCCGGGCGGGGGGGTGTAAAGCTTCGACGGCATGACCCCGAAAGGCCTCGCGCGCGCCATTTCTGTCAAGAGCGACCTGCCTAGAATTGAAACAATCGGCGCGCTCCGAGCGGATCGCCGACGGGGTCGGCGGGCGGGCGCCTCGCGGGCCCTGCCCGCGACAGAGCCGCCCGTCGACCCGCCCCCCCCTGCTCAAGCGGCGCGGACGACGCCCCCCATCCCCGGCAGTCCATGCATCGCCTCGGCCAGGCGCACCGCCGCCGCGACCCCGTCGATCACCGGCAGACCGGCGTCGGCCGCCATCCCCTCGGCCAGATGCGCCATCCCCGCGCAGCCCAGAACCACCGCCTCGATCCCGTCCTCGGCCGCGGCCCGAATCACTTCCGCGCGCACCGCGCGGGCCGAGGCCTCGGGGTCCTCCTCCAGCGCCAGCACCGGCACGCCCGAGGCGCGCACCCTCGCGCACCGCTCGCCGAACCCGTAGCGCGCCGCGTTCTCGGCGATCACCGGCACCGAGATCTCCAGCGTGGTCACGATCGAGAACCGCCGCCCCAGCAGCGCCGCCGCGATCATCCCCGCCTCGCCGATCCCGATCACCGGATGGCGCGCGCTCGCCTTCAGCTCCCACACCCCGGTGTCGTCGAAACAGGCGATCACCGCGGCGGCGGGCGCAAGCCGCGCCGTCTCCGCCCGGTGCAGCGCCAGCAGATGCGGCAGCGCCGCCTCGCCGTCCGCCGCCCCCTGGATCGCGGGCGGCGAGCCCGCGGGGTTCAGCGCCGCGATCTCGGTTCCAGGCGCCGCCACGGCCCGCGCCGCCGCCCCGATCGAGCGGGTCATCGAAGCGGTCGAGTTCGGATTGAGGACCAGCAGCCGCATGGCGTTCACACCATCCCCTTGCCGGCGTCCGAGGGCCCGCGCGCCTTGCGTCGCCGCATCAGCGCCACCGCCGCCAGCGCCCCGCAGATAATCAGGAAGCTGAACACCGTCGTCATCGTCCCCAGCGCATACAGCACCGGCGTGGTCACGTTGGTGGTCATCCCGAAGATCTCCAGCGGCAGCGTGTTCTTCGACCCCGCCGTCATCAGCGTGCGCGCGAACTCGTCATAGCTCAGCGTGAAGCCGAACAGCGCCACCCCGATCAGCGAGGGCCCGATGATCGGCAGCACCACATATCGCACCGTCTGCCAGGGCGTGGCGCCCAGATCGCGGGCGGCCTCCTCGTAGCTCTTGTCGAACCGGTTGAACACCGCGAACATGATCAGCAGCCCGAACGGCAGCGTCCAGGTCAGCTGCGACCCGAAGGCCGAGCTGAACCACCGCGGCGTGATTCCGGCGATGTCGAACATCAGCCCCACCCCCAGGCTGACCAGGATCGAGGGAATGATCAGCGAGGTCACCGCCAGGTAGAACAGCCAGGTGGCCCCGAAGAACCGCCGCCGGAACGCCAGCCCCGCCATCACCGAGACCACGACCGTCACCACCATCACCATCAGCCCCAGCCTGAAGCTGCGCGAGAACGCCCCCCAGAAATCCCCCACCGCCTGCTGCTCGAACAGGTCGAAGAACCAGTGCGCCGAGACCCCGTTCATCGGGAACGTCAGCCCCCCCTGCGGCCCCTGGAAGCTGAGGATCGCGATGGTCACGATCGGCCCATAAAGGAACGCCACGAACAGGGCGAACACCCCGGCCAGGACATAGAACGCCGCGCCGCGCTTCTCGGACATGGCTCAGAGCTCCTTGCGGATGTCGACCAGCCGCAGCATCACGGCGATCATGATCAGCACCGTGATCAGCAGCACCACCGCCGAGGCCGCGGCGGCCGGATACTGCAGCAGCGCGATCTCGTTCTGGATGATCCGCCCGACGGAGGCCGACTGCGACCCGCTCATGAACCGCACGGTGATGAAGTCCCCCATCACCAGCGTGACCACGAAGATCGAGCCGATCATCAGCCCCGGCTTGGCCAGCGGCAGGATCACGTTGGTCAGGATCTGGAAACCCGACGCCCCCTGGTCCCGCGCCGCCTCGATCAGGGACCGGTCGATGCGCATCATCGAGTTGAAGATCGGCACCACCATGAACAGCGTGTAGAGGTGCACGAAGGCCAGCACGACCGCGAAGTCCGAGAACAGCAGGAACTCCAGCGGCGCGTCGATCACCCCGATCCCCTGCAGGAACTGGTTGGCCAGCCCGTTGCGTCCCAGGAACGGCACCCACGAGATCATCCGGATGATGTTCGAGGTCCAGAACGGGATCGTGCACAGCAGGAACAGCGCCACCTGCCACACGGTCGAGCGGACGTGGAAGGCCAGGAAATAGGCCACCGTGAAGCCGATCGCCGCGGTGAACAGCCACGACAGCGCCACGTATTTCAGCGTGTTGAGATAGGTCGCCCAGGTCACCGGGGAGGTCAGCAGATACTCGTAGTTCTCCAGGGTGAAGTCGGGGAAGAACGACCACTCGTTATAGCCCCAGAACGACACGATGCAGATCACCGCGATGGGGATCAGCAGAAACACCGCCAGCACCAGCGCCAGCGGGCTGACCAGCAGCCACGACGCCAGCCAGCCGGGCAGCGCGCGCACCTCGGAAGCCTGCGACTTCTCGGCCGGCGGCGCGGCTTCGACGGGCATGTCGGTCATCTCAGCGTCCCCGCGTGTCGGTCATCCCCAACCCCGGCCCCCGCCACGCAGGCGGAGGCCGGAAGCGTGTCCCGGGGTCGGCGGGCGGGCGCCTTTCGCGCCGCAGGCGCGAAACAGAGCCGTCCCGCCGACCGCCGCATCAGGCGGCGATGAACTCGTTCCACTTGCGGACCAGGTACTTGTTCTCGTCCATCACCGCGTTCCAGCAGGCGACCGAGCCCATGCGCTCGTAGAACGAGCCGCCGTCGCGCACCTCGCCCGGCTGGGCCATCACGTCGCCGAACGGGTTGGCGATCGGCTCGACCGCCTCCTTGCCCTCGAACCAGTAGCCCCACTCGTTGGCGCTCATGAACTCCTTCGAGGTCTCGGGCACCGCCGAATAGTAGCCCTGGCGCATCAGGAAGCCGCCGACCCAGCCCGAGAGATACCAGTTGATGTACTCGTAGGCCGCCTCCAGCTCGATCCCCGAGAGCGCCTTCGACAGGCCGATGCCCCCGCCCCAGCTCCGATACCCCTCCTCCAGCGGCTGGTAGACGCAGGGGATGCCCTTCGACTTCACCGCGGTGATCGCGGGCGACCACATCGACTGGATCACCACCTCGCCCGAGGCCATGAAGTTCACGCTCTCGTCGAAGCTCTTCCAGAAGGCCCGGAACTGGCCGCGCCTCTTGGCGTCGATGAAGATCGCGATGGTCTTGTCGATCTCCTCCTGGGTCATGTTGCCCTTGTCGCCGTAGGAGATCTCGCCCATCGACTCGCAGACCATGGCCATGTCCATGATCCCGATCGAGGAAATGTCGAGGATCGAGGCCTTGCCCTCGAACTCCGGGTTCAGCAGCTCATGCCAGTTCCGGATCGGCCGGCCGATCAGGTCGGGGCGGATGCCCAGCGTGTCGGCGTTGTAGATCGTGGGGATCAGCGTCATCCAGCCGGTCTCTTCGTCGGCAAACGACGTCGAGCCGGGCCCCTCGGTGAAGCCCACAGTATGCGGCGCGGTGCCCTGGGCGATGACGCTGTCGTCGGTCAGCTTGCCCGATTTGAAGATGCCCACGATCTTGTCGTAGTTGGCGATCCTGGAGGTATCCATCGCCTGCAGGTTGCCCGCGCCCCAGATCTTCTTGCAGATCCAGTACTCGATGTCGGCGATGTCGAAACTGTTGGGCTGCGTCGCCGCGCGCTGGGTGACGGAGTCGGAGTCCAGCGCCGTCATCTCCAGCGTGAAGCCCAGATCCTCCTTCACCTTCTGTCCGACCTCGTTGAGGTTCGAGACGCCGGTGCCGAACTGGCGCAGCGTGACGTCCTTGATCTCCTGCGCCCAGATCATCGGCGCGCCCAGCACGCCAGAGCCCGCCGCGGCCCCCACCGCCGCCGCGCCGCCCTTGAGCACCGCGCGCCGGCTCCAGCCGCCGTTCTTCGTCGTGACTTTCTTCATCTCGGCCATACCCTCTTGCCTTCTCCCTGTTGCGAAGCGGCCAGGCGGACCGCTCCGAAGTGTTCGCGGCGCGGCTGCGCTCACGCCGCGAGGCGGTGCGCGTCTTCCGGTTTCCAGGCCAGCGTCACCGCGTCGCCGACCTGCACCGGGTCGCCGTAATAGGCGTGGTCGGGGATCACGGCGGTGATCTCGCCCGCCGCCCCCGTGGCCGCCGCGACCGAGACCGAGGCGCCCAGATACTCGACCTCGCGCACCACCGCCGAGAGCCCCTCGACCCCGGCGCCGGCGCGCGCCACCCGGATGCGGTCGGCGCGCACCGCGAGGCTCGCAGGCCCGTCCTTGATCACGTTGTGGCCGCCGATGAAGCGGGCCACGAACTCGGTGCGCGGCGCATCGAACACCTCGCGCGCAGGCGCGGCCTGCTCAATGCGCCCGGCGTTCATCACCACCACCAGGTCGGCCAGCGCCAGCGCCTCGTCCTGGGAGTGGGTGACATGCACGAAGGTCAGCCCCAGCTCGCGCTGGATCTTCTTCAGCTCGCCCCGCATGCGGATCCGCAGGAACGGGTCGAGCGCCGAGAGCGGCTCATCGAGCAGCAGCGCCTGGGGCCGGGTGATCAGGCTGCGCGCCAGCGCCACGCGCTGCTGCTGGCCGCCCGAGAGCTGGCTCGGCAGCCGCTCGCCGAACTCGCCCATGTCCACGAGGTCGAGCATCTCGCGCGCCTTCTTCGCGCGATCATCCTTCGGGGCGCCCTTCATCTTCAGGCTGAAGGCCACGTTCTCGAGGATGCTCAGGTGTGGAAACAGCGCATAGCTCTGGAACATCATCGAGGTGCCGCGCTTGGCCGGCGGCAGGTGGCCGATGCGGTGGTTGCCGAGCAGGATGTCGCCGTCGGTGATGCTCTCGTGGCCCGCGATCATCCGCAGCGTCGTGGACTTGCCGCAGCCTGAGGGTCCCAGCAGGCAGCAATAGGCCCCGGACTCGATCTTCAGGTCAATCGTGTCCACCGCCAGCGCCGTCCCGTAGCGCTTGGTGACGGAGACCAGCTCCAGCGTCTTGTCGTCGGCCATGCCCTGCCCGTCCCTCCCCTGCCGCGCCTCGCCCGGCGCGCCCCGTCAAGCGGAGCAAGCCGCGTGCCAGTTTCGCGCCGGGACGCGAGGCTCGCGCCGCCTGCCGCGAAGCCTCTGCGCAGGGCCGCCGGGGCGCAATGGCGCGGCGCGGCGAAGCCGCCGATCGACGCGCAACTGCCGAAGCGGCGGGCGCCTGTGCAGGGCGGCGCCGCATCCATGGGCATATTGAACACGATGCTTATCGCTTTCGTATCCATGTCATAGTGTAACGTATCCGATCCGACGGCTTTGCGTCGCCGTTCGGCTTGCGATATCGATCTGGCGACGCAACCCGCAGGACGCACGGATGACCCTCGGCGAAGACAGCCCCGGCCTGGACGACGCCGCCCTCGCGGCGCAGGACGCGCCCACCCCCGGCGAAGAAGCCGGGCGGCTGTTCTCCCTGCCCCCGGGGCGGGCGCTCGACATCTGCGCGCGCCTGCACGCCGCGATCATCGAGCATCGGATCGCACCCGGCGCCAAGCTCTCGGAGGACGAGGTCGGCGAGCTGTTCGGCGCCTCGCGCACCGTCGCCCGCCAGGCGCTGCACGCGCTGGCCCATTCCGGCCTCGCCACCATCGAGCGCAACCGCGGCGCCTTCGTCGCCCGCCCCACGCGGCGCGAGGCGAACGAAGTCTTCGAAGCCCGCGCCCTGATCGAGCCGCGCGTCGCGCGCCTGGCCGCCGAGGTCGCCACGCCTGCGCAATGCGCCGCCCTGCGCGCGCACCTGGCTCATGAGCACGCCACGGTCGCGGCCGACGACAAGGGACGCTCGCTGGCGCTGTCTGGGGATTTTCACGTCCGGATCTGCGACATCGCCGACCAGCAGGTGCTGGCGGGGATCGTGCGCGCGCTGGTGGCGCGCTCGTCGCTGATCATCGCGCTCTACTGGCGGCGGGCCGACGCCACCTGCGAGAGCCACGCCCACTCCGCCCTGCTCGAGGCGCTCGAGACCCATGACGGCGAGGCCGCGGCCGAGATCATGCGCGGGCACATCGTCGACCTGCGCTCTGGCCTCGACCTCGACGAGCGGCCGAGCGCGCCGATGTCGCTGGCCCAGGCCCTGACCCGGCCCGCCCGGAACTCCTGACCCGGCCCGCCCGACCTCAGGCGCCCCGCGGACATGCGAAGGGGGCGCCTGGCGCCCCCTTGCGGTCTGCCCCTCGGCCCGCGGCGTCGACGCCGCCGGGCAATCTTACTTCGTCAGGATCAGCTTTTTCAGCCGGGTCACCCGCAGCGTGTAGACCGCGCCGTCGAGCACGATGCGCGCCTCGGAGCCGCCGTCGGTCAGCGCCCGGGCGTCGTGCATCGGGGGCGATTTCAGCTCCGCCTCGCGGCGGGCGCGATCGGCGCCCGAGGACTGCGCGCGAGCCTGCGCGTCCTGCGCCGCGGCGGCGGGGGAGCCAGGTTCGGAAATCGGTCGGAGATAGCTCATCTCGCCTCCTCAAGCCGGTCGAGCCAGCGTTCAACACTGATGTCGAGCGGGGCGAGATCGCCGGCCAGCAGCGCCGTCCAGGCCTCGGTCCGCTCGGCCGTCGGGCGGAGGGTTCCCCCCGTGGCGAGGGATCGCCTGAACAAGGACTGCAGCATGCGTTCGCTCCGCTCCAAGTCGTCTCCGACGCCGATTTGACGGGGCCATTCCCCTCTCCGCCGGCGTCTTCCTATTTTCTGAGCGAAACAGTCGGATTCGTCAATCCCGATCATCGTGGTCAGGATTGCGGCGCCGCAACGTCGCCGTGCGCGCCCCGGAATTCACGCTTTCGCCCCCGCCCTGCGCCGACGCGCGGGGAATCCGGTCAGGCGCCGCGCCCGTCACCTTGACTGCCTGCGGGTTTGCCTCAAGGTTGACGCCGCAAATCGAACGCCAAGGCTGCGACCAACGCGGCCGGACCGCAAACCGGGAGGAATCCATGAAGCACCTTCGCGCGCTCTGCGCCGCGGGCGTCGCCGCCGCTGCGCTCGCCGCCATCCCCGCCACCGCCGCAGAACTGCAGCTGCCCGACCAGCTGGTCTGGACGGCCTACGACACCGGCTCCTCGGGCTATGCCCAGGCGGTGGCCATCGGGGCGGCCATGCAGGACGCCACCGGGACCAACCTGCGCATCCTGCCCGGCAAGAACGACATCGCCCGCATGGAGCCGGTGCGCCAGCGCAAGGCGCCGTTCTCGGCGATGGGCGTGGGCATCTACATGCTCCAGGAGGGCGTGTTCGAGTTCGGAACCGAGCGCTGGGGCCCGCAGTCGGTGCGCCTGGTATCGATGAACAACTCCGGCGAGGCGGCGCTGGCGGTGGGCGTGGCCAAGGACGCGGGCGTCGAGACCTACGCCGACCTGAAAGGCAAGCGGGTGGCCTACGTGAAGGGCGCGCCCGCGCTGAACGTCAACATGGAGGCCTACCTCGCCTATGGCGGCCTGACCTGGGACGACGTCGAGGTGGTCGAGTTCGGCGGCTACGGCGACAGCTGGAACGGCATGGTCAACGGCGACGTGGACGCGGCCTACGCGATCATGACCTCGGGCTCGGCCTTCCAGATGGAGGCCTCCCCGCGCGGCCTGATGTGGCCCGAGATCGACCCCGAGAACAAGGAAGGCCTCGACCGGATGCTGTCGATCGCCCCCTACTTCCAGCCGGTCGTGGCCACCAAGGGCGCGGTCGCCGCGACCACCGAAGGGGGCATCCCCTCGGCCGCCTATCCCTACCCGGTGCTGATCGCCTACGCCGACCAGGACGAGGACCTCGTCTACAACCAGACCAAGGCGATGTTCGAGCTCTACGACGCCTACGCGGGCAAGGCCCCGGGCATCGACGGCTGGGCGATGGAGTACCAGAACTTCGAGTGGGTGGTCCCCTACCACGACGGCGCCATCCGCTACTTCAAGGAAGCCGGCAAGTGGACCGACGCGGCCCAGGCCCACAACGACGCCCTGATCGAGCGTCAGAAGGTCCTGCAGGACGCGTGGACCGCGCTCGAGGGCGAGTCCCCCGATGACTGGGAAGCCGCCTGGGGCGACGCCCGCCGCAAGGCGCTGACCGACGCGGGCCTGCCGGTCGTCTTCTGATCGCGCGCGGGGGCCGGCCGCCGGCCCCCGCTCCGCCTCGCCGTCGCCAGCCGCATGCGCCCTGGGCCGCCGCGGCCGGGGACGGCGAGCGCGCCCGCCCGTCTCGCGACGCGCGCCCCGGCCCTCAGCCGGGGCCTCGCGCGGTCGGGCGCAGGCGGCGCGGCAGACCGACGATGCGAACCCCGCCCGCGGCGCCCTCCGCCCTCACAGACCGTCGCGTCCCGGCCCTGAGTCCGACCGCGATCCCACACCGTTCCAGCCTGAAGGACCCCGCCGAAGATGGACGAGGCCGAACGTCGCGAGATCGCCGGGACCGCTCCCGCGCCCCTGCCCGCCCCCGCCCGCGCGCTGGCCATAGCCATCACGCTTGCCGGCGTGGCGCTGGCGATCCACCAGCTTTTCAACATCCAGGCGTTCGGGATCGTGCTGATCCAGGGGGCGTATCTGTATATCCTGGGGGCGGCCTTCCTGGGGCTGGCCTTCCTGGTGTTCCCGCTGCGGCGCGACACGGGCGCGGGCGCGATCGACTGGGCGCTGACCCTGATCGCCTTCGCCACCGGCGGCTACATGGCGGCCACCGCCAACGCGAGCCTCGAGCAGGGCTGGGAATACGCCGCCCCCGACACGGCGCGCTGGGTCTCGATCGTCTTCTACCTGCTGATCCTCGAGGGGACGCGGCGGGCGGGCGGGCTGGTCCTGTTCCTGATCGTGCTGGCGTTCTCGCTCTATCCCACGGTCGCCGACGTGATGCCCGACCCGCTGAACGGCTACGCCTCGCCGTTCTGGGACCTGGCCCCCTATCACATGATCTCGTCGGAAAGCTCCTTCGGGATCCCGATGGGGGCCTTCGGCAGCCTGGTGATCGGCTTCATCGTCTTTGGCGCGGTGCTCCAGCACACGGGCGGGGGCAAGTTCTTCAACGATCTGGCGCTGGCGCTGGTCGGCGGCTTCCGGGGGGGCGCGGCCAAGGTCGCGATCTTCGCGAGCGGGTTCATGGGCTCGATGTCGGGCTCGGTGATCTCGAACGTGCTGACCACGGGGGCGGTGTCGATCCCGGCGATGAAGCGCACCGGCTTCTCGGCCCGCTACGCCGCCGCGACCGAGGCCTGCGCCTCGACCGGGGGCGTGCTGATGCCCCCGGTGATGGGGGCCACGGCCTTCGTGATGGCCTCGTTCCTCAGCCGGCCCTACGTCGACATCGCCATCGCCGCGGCGATCCCGTCGCTGCTGTTCTACTTCGGCCTGTTCATGCAGATCGACGCCTATGCCGCGCGGCGCGGGCTGAAGGGCCTGGCCCCGGGCGAGGCCCCGACCCTGCGCGCCACCTTCGCCGACGGCTGGCCCTATATCGCCGTGTTCGCGGTGCTGATCTTCTTCATGCTCGCCCTGCGCCAGGAGACGCTGGCTCCCTTCTACTCGATCGCCCTGCTGCTGGTGATCAACCAGCTGATCAAGCGCCAGCGCTTCACCTTCAAGAGCTTCGGCGACCTCGTCGTGGGCATCGGCCGGGCGCTGGCCGAGCTGACCTCGGTGCTGCTGGGCGTGGGGCTGATCGTGGGCGCGTTCTCGGCCACGGGCCTTGCCGGCACGCTGGTCAACGAGCTGGTGTTCCTGGCCGGCGACTCGACGCTGGCGCTGCTGGCGATGGGGGCGATCACCGCCTTCATCTTCGGCATGGGGATGACGGTGACGGCCTGCTACATCTTCCTCGCGGTGGTGCTGGCGCCGGCGCTGACCCAGGCCGGGCTGAACGAGATCGCGGTGCATCTGTTCATCCTCTACTGGGGCATGGTCTCCTACATCACGCCCCCTGTCGCGCTGGGGGCCTTCGCGGCGGCCACCATCGCGGGCGCCGGGCCGATGCGCTCGGGGTTCGAGGCGATGAAGCTCGGCGGCGTGATCTACCTCGCGCCGTTCTTCTTCGTGCTGAACCCCGCGCTGGTGGGCGAGGCGCCGGCCTGGGAGGTGATCGTGACCCTGACCACGGCGCTGACCGGGGTGGCGTTCATCTCGGCCGCGCTGCAGGGGCATGTCAGCCTGCTGGGCGACCTCGGCTCGGACCTCAAGGGAATGGGGCTCAGGGTGATGCTGTTCTTCGCGGGCCTGGCGCTGGCGATGCCCGGCGACGGGGAGCTTGGGCTCGACCGCTGGACGCTCAACGGGCTCGGGGTGGCGCTGGCGATCCTGCCGCTGATCGTGGCCCGGGCCACCGGATCGCGCGCCGCGCCCTACGTCGCCTGAGGCCGCGCCTCGCCCGGGCCCTGCGGTCCGGGCCGGAGGCGCCCCCCGACACGCCCCGCGCCGACCTCGGCGCGGGGCGTGTTTTTGCGTGAACCAGAACTGCGACCGCGGGGACACATGGTCATGGCGGGCCGACGCCCCTAGATCGGGGACGCCTGTCGCCCGCGACCCGCCGCCCGCGACCGACCCGGAGACCGCCGCCATGTCCGCCCCGCGCGCCCCCCTGCGAGACCGCCTGCAGGACCTTGTCGAGGCCCCCGCCTTCGAGCGGGTGATCGTCACGCTGATCGTGATCAACGCCATCATCCTGGGGCTCGAGACCTCGCCCCGCGCCATGGACGCGGTCGGACCGCTGCTGGTGGCGATCGACCGCGCCATCCTGGCGGTGTTCGTGGCCGAGCTGGCGCTGCGCTTCTACGTGCGCCGGCTGGGCTTCTTCCGCGATCCCTGGCGGGTCTTCGATCTGGTTGTGGTGGGCGTGGCGCTGATCCCGGCCTCGGGCCCGTTGTCGATCCTGCGCGCCTTCCGCATCCTGCGGGTGCTGCGGCTGGTCTCGGCCGTGCCCTCGATGCGCCGGGTGGTGACGGGGCTGTTGCGCGCGATCCCGGGCATGGGCTCGGTCGTGCTGCTGATGAGCCTGATCTTCTACGTCTTCGCCGTCATGGCCACCAAGCTGTTCGGAATGGTCTTCCCCGAGTGGTTCGAGACCCTGGGCGAGAGCGCCTACACCCTGTTCCAAGTGATGACGCTGGAGAGCTGGTCGATGGGCATCGTGCGCCCGGTGATGGAGGCGTTCCCCTACGCCTGGGCGTTCTTCGTGCCCTTCATCCTGATCACCTCGTTCGCGGTGCTGAACCTCTTTGTGGGCATCATGGTCGACGCCATGCAGACCCACCATGAGGCCGAGGACGAGGCCGCGGCCGCGAACGCCGACTCTCCCGCCCCCCACGGCGCCGCGGCCGAGACGCTGGCCGAGTTGCGCGCGCTGCGCGCCGAGGTGGCCGAGATGCGCGCCGAGCTGCGCGCCCGCCAGACCGGCGAGGCCTGAACGGCGCGCGAGGCCGGCTCCCACACGCGGCTCAACCGCAAACGGCCCGCGCCGAGGCGCGGGCCGTTTCGCGTTATCCGCGCCCTGCGCCGTCAGGCGTGGCGGCGCATCCAGCCGACCGCGCCCAGCCCCGCGGCCAGCAGCAGGCCCGAGGCCGGCAACGGAACCGACGCGGCGTCTAGGGCGTAGACGCTCAGCGTGCTGCCGCTCGGCGACGTCCAGTCGTAGTAGTAGAGCCGGTTGTCGGCATAGGTCAGCCCCGCGGTGAGCCCGTCGAGCCCCAGATCGAATGCCGCAAGCTGCAGGCCCGAGGTCAGGTCGAACTGCCGGATCGAGGCCGTCTCGGAATAGTCCAGCGCCCAGAGCGCGTTGCGATCGAGGTCGACGGCGATGTCGCCGATCCCGAAGGTCGTCTCCAGCGTCACGACCGCGTCGATCGTATCGGGCGACAGCAGCGACGAGATCCGAAGCTGGCCGAGATCGCCCCAGCCGTAGCCGGCGCTGGCATCGGTCCGGTAGAGCTTGCCGTCGCGAACGTCGATCGGATAGCCGCCGTAGGCCGCGATCTCGGTCGAGAGCGGCGCCGCCGCGCCGCCGCTCTTGGACAGGGCGTAGACGTCAAGGCCGTCCGAGTTCGCGCTGTAGTCGCTGAAGTAGTAGCTCGACGCGTCGGCGGCGACCGAGGTGACGTGATTGAAGGCGACGCTCCGCGATCCCTGGACCACCCCCTCGAGGTCGGTGAAATAGAGGGCGCCGGCCGACTGCTGGGCGAACAGAAGCTGCCCGGTCGCCGCGTCGTAGCCCAGGCCCTGCGGGTGGAAATTGGTGTTGCTCTGCGACAGCTGATCCGCAAGGCCGTAGCTGGCCACAAGGTCCAGGCTTGTCGCTCCGGCCCCGGAGGCCATCGTCGAGGCCATCGTCTCGGCCGCGGCCGCCCCCAACATGAAGCAGCGCATCCCACGCTCCCCGTCTTGCTGCGCCGCCCGGAGGGGCGGCGTCCCCGACGTCACCAGACATGAACTGGGGATGAGGGCCAACGAGTCACGCGCCGGCGACGTGCGCGTAAATTGAGGGTGGACCAATGAAATCCCCGCTCTCATAGTCGGGGCTTGTGCGCCGCACCACGCCCGCCGACGAGGGGCCGACGCCGAGGGGAGATCATGCCGCCCATCGCCCGCGCCTACGTGCGCTGGATCGACCGGATCAACCGCGCGGTGGGCCGCGCGGCCATGTGGGGCATCTTCGCGCTGATCGGGGTGCTGTTCTGGTCGGCGATCTCGAAGGCCGCCTTCACCCCCTCGATCTGGACGCTGGAAGCCGCGCAGTTCCTGATGGTCGCCTACTACCTGCTGGGCGGCCCCTATTCGATGCAGACCGGCGACCACGTGCGCATGGACCTCGCCTACAGCCGCTGGTCGCCGCGCACCCGGGCGGCGGTGGATTCCGTCACCGTGCTGTTCCTGATCTTCTACCTGGGCTTCCTGCTCGCAGGCGGCATCTCCTCCACGATCTATTCCATCGAGTTCGGGGAACGCGCCCGCTCCCTCTGGCGGCCCTACATGTGGCCCATCAAGGTGGTGATGTGCGTGGCCATCGCGCTGATGGCGCTGCAGGCGATCGCCCAGTTGATCCGCAACATCGCCGAGGCGCGGGGGACGCCGCTGCCCTCGGCCCTCGACCCGGCGCGCGACCATGTCGGCGAGGGCGCGCAATGAGCTACGAAGCCATCGCCCTGATGATGTTCGCCTCGATGATGGTGATGCTGATCACCGGCCAGCGGGTGTTCGGCGCCATCGGCGCGGTTGCCGTCGCCGCCGCCGTGCTGATGTGGGGCGGCGGGGGGTTCGAGCTGGCGTTCTCCTCGGCGATGAAGCTGATGCGCTGGTATCCGCTGCTGACGCTGCCGCTGTTCATCTACATGGGCTACATGATGTCCGAGAGCGGCATCGCCGACGACCTCTACGAGATGTTCCACATCTGGTCGGGGGGCCTGCGCGGGGGGCTCGCGGTCGGGACGATCCTGCTGATGGTGGCGATCTCGGCGATGAACGGGCTGTCGGTGGCGGGCATGGCCATCGGGGCGACCATCGCCATGCCCGAGCTGCTCCGGCGGGGCTATGACAAGATCATGGTGACGGGCGTGATCCAGGCGGGGTCGAGCCTGGGGATCCTGGTGCCGCCCTCGGTGGTGCTGGTGCTCTATGGCATGATCGCGCGCGCGCCGGTGGGGCAGCTGTGGCTGGCCGGCGCGATCCCGGGGCTGATGATGGCCTCGATGTTCATCGCCTACATCGTGATCCGCTGCCGCCTGCAGCCCTCGCTGGGGCCGGTCCTGCCCGCGGCCGAGCGGGCGCAGATCACCTGGGGGGACAAGCTGCGCTCGCTGCGCGCGGGCGTCTGGCCGCTGCTGATCTTCTTCTCGATGACCGGCCTGTTCGTGATGGGCTACACGAGCCTGGTGGAGTCCTCGGCCGTGGGGGCGGTGGCCGCCACGCTCGCCGCGCTGTTCAAGGGGCGGCTGAGCTTCCGCGTGCTCGAGGCGACGGCGCGCAAGACGCTGGGCATCTCGTGCATGTTCATGTGGATCATCCTGGCCGCCCTGTGCTTCGGCGCCGTCTTCGACGGGCTGGGCGCGGTGCGGGCGCTCGAGTCCCTGTTCACCGAGAAGCTGGGGCTGGGTCCGTGGGAGATCCTGATCCTGATGCAGCTGACCTACCTGATCCTGGGCACGTTCCTCGACGACACCGCCATGCTGGTGATCGTGGCGCCGCTGTTCGTGCCGCTGGTCAAGGCGCTGGGCTTCGACCTGGTGTGGTATGGGGTGCTCTACACCATCACCTGTCAGGTCGCCTACATGACCCCGCCGTTCGGCTACAACCTGTTCCTGATGCGCGCCATGGCGCCGCCCGAGATCGGGATCACCGACATCTACCGCTCGGTCATCCCCTTCGTGGGGGTGATGGTGCTGGCGCTGGTCCTGGTCATGGCCTTCCCGCAGATCGCGCTGTGGCTGCCGGGGCTTGTGTACGGCAACTGAGATCGAAGCAGACGCGCCCGGCCAACGGGCGGTTCCATCAGCAGAGAGGTGAGACCATGAACCAGAGAAGACAGTTCCTGAAGGGCGCGGGCCTTGCGGGCGTCGGCGCGCTGGCCGCCCCCTCGATCGTGAAGGCGCAGAGCCCGATCAAGTGGCGGTTCCAGACCTACGCGGGCGCCGCGCTCGGCGAGCATGTCACCAAGCCGATCATCGACGCGATCAACGCCGCCGCCGGCGGGGCGCTGGAGATCGAGCTGTTCTACGCCGACCAGATCGTGCCGACGGGCGAGCTGTTCCGCGCGCTGCAGAACGGGGTGATCGACGGGGTGCACTCGGACGACGACTCGATGGCCGCGCCCGTGGATATCTCGGTCTTCGGCGGTTATTTCCCGATGGCCACCAAGCAGATCATGGACGTGCCGGTGCTGTTCAAGCAGTACGGGCTCGCCGACATCTGGACCGAGGCCTATGACGAGGTCGGGGTCAAATGGCTGTCCGCGGCCGGCCAGGATCCGTGCCACTTCAACACCAAGAAGAAGGTCACCTCGCTGGCCGACCTGTCGGGGCTGAAGCTCTACACCTTCCCCACGGCGGGCGAGTTCCTGGCGCAGTTCGGCGTGGTGCCGGTCTCGATCCCCTACGAGGACGCCGAGGTCGCGGTGCAGACCGGCGAGCTCGACGGCATGGCGTGGTCCGGCATCACCGAGGACTACACCGTCGGCTGGGCGGACGTGACCGACTACTTCCTGCTCAACAACATCTGCGGGGCGTGGATCGGGTCGTTCTACGTGAACCCCGACAGCTGGGGCGCCCTGACCCCGGAGCTGCAGCAGCTGGTGATGTCGTGCATCGACATGGGCCATTTCTACCGCACCCAGTGGTACTGGGGCGGCGAGGCGAAGCTGCGCGCCTCGGGCGAGAAGCTGGAGCTGACCGAGATCCCCGCCGAGGAGTGGAAGCAGGTCACCGAGGCCGCCAAGACCTTCTGGGACGAGAAGAGCCAGATCTCGGACCGCGCCTCGCGCGTCGTCAGCATCCTGCGCGAGTATAACGAGGTGATCGACGCCGCCGGCCCCCCCTACGGCCTGGGCTGATCCCCCGGAGGGGGCCGTCCCGCGGCCCCCTTCCCGCTGCCAAGACCCTGAAAGAGGCGACCGATGCCCGGAAAACTGACCCTGGAAGAGCTGCGCGCCGCCGTCGAGGCCGGCGACATCGACACCGTGCTCGCGGTGCAGGTCGACATGCAGGGCCGCCTGATGGGCAAGCGCTTCCAGGCCGAGTTCTTCCTCGAGGGCGCGGTCGAGGAGACCCACGCCTGCAACTACCTCCAGGCCACCGACATGGAGATGGAGACGGTGCAGGGCTTCGCCGCGACCTCGTGGGAGAAGGGGTATGGCGACTACATCATGAAGCCCGACCTCGACACCCTGCGCCGGATCCCGTGGCTGGAGGCCACGGCGCTGGTGATGTGCGACGTGCTCGACCACCACCGCGACCCCGTCCCCCACGCGCCGCGCAACGTGCTGCGCGCGCAGGTGGAGAAGCTGGCCGCGAAGGGCTGGAGCGCCAACGCCGCGACCGAGCTGGAGTTCTTCCTGTTCCGCGAAAGCTACGAGGAGGCGCAGGCCAAGGCGCATCTGGGGATGCGCACGATCAGCGCCTACAACGCCGACTACCACATCTTCCAGACCACCAAGGAAGAGGATGTGATGCGCGCGATCCGCACCGGCATGAACGCCGCCGACATCCCCATCGAGAACTCGAAGGGCGAGGCCGACGCGGGCCAGGAGGAGATCAACGTCCGCTATGCCGAGGCGCTGACCATGGCCGACCGGCACGCGATCCTGAAGAACGGGATCAAGGAGATCGCCTGGGCGAAGGGCAAGTCCGTCAGCTTCATGGCCAAGTGGAGCTACGACCACGCCGGCAACTCCTCCCACGTGCACATGTCGCTGGCCGGGCCCGACGGGGCGCCGCTGTTCCACGACCCCGCCGACCCGCGGGGCATGTCGGAGCTGATGAAATCCTTCCTCGCGGGGCAGCTCGCGCATGCCGCCGAGATGACGCTGTTTCTTGCGCCCTACATCAACTCCTACAAGCGCTTCGTGGCGGGCACCTTCGCGCCGACCAAGATCTGCTGGTCGATGGACAACCGCACCGCCGGCTTCCGCGTGGTGGGCGAGGGAACGAAGGCCGTGCGGATGGAGTGCCGGATCGGGGGCGCGGACCTGAACCCCTACATGGCGATCGCGGCGATGATCGCGGCGGGGCTCGACGGGGTCGAGCGGGGGCTGGAACTGCCTCCCGAGCACCGCGGCGACGCCTACCAGTCCGAGGCCACGCCCGAGATCCCGGCCACCCTGCGCGAGGCGATGGAGATCGTGCGCGGCTCGGACTTCCTGCGCGCGGCCTTCGGCGAGGAGGTGGTCGAGCACTACCTGCACGCCGCCCATATCGAGCAGATGGAGATGGACCGCCGCGTGACCGACTGGGAGCTGAAACGCGGCTTCGAGCGCGCCTGAGCGCGCGCCTGTCGCCCGTGTCGGAAGCCGCGGCGCGACGCGCGCGCCGGTGGCGGGCCGCCTGCCCGCCGCGGCGGCCGGGCGGGGTCGCCCGTGGCGGACGCCGCCCGCGGCAGGCGGCGCGCGGCCTGCTACGTCCCGCGCCGGCGACGCGCGTTGCGCCGCCCCTTGCAGGCGGGGCCGCCATGCATCGAGCGCAAGGCAGGATCGCCTTGCAAAACCGGCGCCCCGCGCGTCAGGGTTCCGGCGCCCGCCCCGCTCGGGCGCGTCCATCGAGGGGAGGTCGATGACCCAGGTTCTCACGTGCGTTTCGCCCATCGACGGCTCGATCTTCGCCGAGCGTCCCGTCGCCACCCGCGAGGCGGCCTTCGAGGCGATCGCCCATGCCCGCGCCGCCCAGGCCGAATGGGCCGCCCGCCCGCTGATCGAGCGCGTGGCCCTGGTCGAAGCCGGCGTCGCCGCCCTCGACGCCATGTCCGACGAGATGGTCCCCGAGCTCGCCCGGATGATGGGCCGCCCGGTCCGCTACGGCGGCGAGATGGGCGGGGTGAAGGAACGCGCGGGCGGCATGGCCGGTCTCGCCCAGGAGGCGCTGGCCCCCATCGTGGCCGAGAACTCCGCCGCCTTCGAGCGCCGCATCCTGCGCGAGCCGCACGGTGTGGTCTTCGTCGTCGCGCCGTGGAACTATCCCTATCTGACCGCGATCAACACCGTCGCCCCCGCCCTGATCGCGGGCAACGCGGTGATCCTCAAGCACGCCACCCAGACGCTGCTGGCCGGCGAGCGCATGGTCCGGGCCTTCACCTCGGCCGGCATCCCCGCGCAGCTGTTCCAGAACGTTTTCCTCGACCACCCCACGACCGAGCGGCTGCTGTCCGAGCGCGCCTTCGACTACGTGAACTTCACCGGCTCGGTCGCCGGCGGCCGGGCCATCGAGCGGGCCGCCGCGGGCACCTTCACCCCCCTGGGCCTCGAGCTTGGCGGCAAGGACCCCGGCTATGTGCGCCACGACGCCGACGTCGAGGCCGCCGCCGAGGGGCTGATCGACGGCGCCATGTTCAACTCGGGCCAGTGCTGCTGCGGGATCGAGCGGATCTACGTGCACGAGAAGCTGTTCGACGCCTTCGTCGAGAAGGCGGTCGAGATCGTCAACGACTACGTGCTGGGCAACCCGCTCGAGGCCGGGACCACCCACGGCCCCATGGCGCATGAGCGGTTCGCCCGCGTGGTGCGCGAGCAGACGGCCGAGGCCATCGCCGCCGGCGCCCGCCCGCTGATCAACCCCAAGAGCTTCAGGGACGACGGGGGGGCCTACCTGGCCCCGCAGATCCTGGTGAACGTCGACCACTCGATGTCGGTGATGCGCGAGGAGAGCTTCGGCCCGGTCGTCGGCATCATGCCCGTGCGCCACGACGCCGAGGCGCTGCGGCTGATGAACGACAGCCCCTATGGGCTGACCGCCTCGCTGTGGACCCGGGACGCCGACGCCGCCGCCCAGATCGGGGCGGGGATCGAGACGGGCACGGTCTTCATGAACCGCTGCGACTACCTCGACCCGGCGCTGTGCTGGACCGGCTGCAAGACCACCGGCCGGGGCGGAGCGCTGTCGGTCATCGGCTATCACAACCTGACCCGGCCGAAATCCTACCACCTGAAGAAGGGCTGACCATGGCCGCGCCGAGAGCCAACTGGAGCTATCCCACCGCCATCCGCTTCGGCGCGGGGCGGATTTCCGAACTGGCCGAGGCCTGCGCCGCCGCGGGCATCGCGCGGCCGCTGCTGGTCACCGACCGGGGCCTTGCGCCCCTGCCGATCACCGCGCAGGCGCTGGACCTGATGGAGGCGGCGGGGCTCGGCCGCGCGATCTTCGCCGAGGTCGACCCCAACCCCAACGAAGATAACCTCGAGGCCGGCATCGACGCCTTCAACGAGGGCGGGCACGACGGGGTGATCGCCTTCGGCGGCGGATCGGGCCTCGATCTGGGCAAGCTGATCGCGCTGATGGCCCGCCAGGCGATCCCGGTGTGGGACCTCGAGGACATCGACGACTGGTGGACCCGCGCCGACGCCGCGGCCATCGCGCCCATCGTGGCGGTCCCCACCACCGCGGGCACGGGATCCGAGGTCGGGCGCGCGGGCGTGCTGACCAACTCGGCCACCCATCAGAAGAAGATCATCTTCCACCCCCGCCTGCTGCCCTCGGTGGTGATCTGCGATCCCGAACTGACGGTCGGCATGCCCCGCGCGATCACGGTGGGCACCGGCATGGACGCCTTCGCCCATTGCCTCGAGGCTTATTGCTCCCCCCACTACCACCCGATGAGCCAGGGCATCGCGCTCGAAGGCCTGCGGCTGGTGTGGGAGAACCTCGCGACCGCCGTCGCCGAGCCCGGAAACCTCGAGGCGCGCGCCCACATGATGAGCGCGGCGGCGATGGGCGCCACGGCCTTCCAGAAGGGGCTGGGGGCGGTGCACTCGCTCAGCCACCCCATCGGGGCGCATCACAACACCCACCACGGCATGACCAACGCCGTGTTCCTGCCGGCGGTTCTGGAATTCAACCGCCCCGCGGTCGAGGCCCGGATCGAGGCGCTGGCCGCCTACCTCGGGATCCCCGGAGGGTTTGACGGCTTCATGGAGGCGCTGCTCGCCTTCCGCGAAAAGCTGGGCGTTCCGCCGACCCTGGTTGCGCTGGGCGTCGAGAACCCCGACATCGAGACGCTGGCGGCCGAGGCGGCCGAGGATCCCTCCTGCGGGGGGAACCCGGTTCCGGTCGACGCGGGCACGCTCGCGGATCTCTACAGGAAGGCGATGTAACAGATGGCGCTCGCACTCAAGAAGGGCGGCGGCGGACAGGCCGGCGGCAAGAATCGCGGCGGCGGCGGCGGCGGTGGCGTTCAGGGCCGCGGTGGCGGTGGCGGTGGCCAGGGCGGCGGCGGCGGCGGCGGCAAGGGCAAGGCCGGCGGCAATGCCGGCAACGGCAACGGAGGCGGCGGCGGCAAGATGGGCCTCGCCGGCGCGCTGAAGCAGGCGCGCATGGCCGCGCTCGCGTTTCGCAAGGCCACCGGCCGCCCGCTGGGCGCGGCCGAAGGGCTGGGCGTGGCCGAGGCCGTCCGCATCCTGGGCCTGACGCTCGCCGAGCCGAAGTCGAGCTTCGATGCCACCGATTCAGCCGGCCGCCGCCTGAAGCTGCGCGTGCGCGGCGCCAAGGGCGAGATCAAGGGCCCGCTGCGGCTCGGCCCCGACAAGGCCGAGTGGGATGCGATGGCGCTGGTGGTGCTCGACGCCCGCTACCGCGCCCAGACGGTGTTCGAGGCCGACCGCGCCGCGGTGAAGGCCGCCGCCGGCGACAAGCCCCGCCTGCCCCCGGCCGAGTTCCGCAAGATCGCGACCAAGGTCTGGGAAGCCGAGGCGCCCGAGGAATGATCGAAGGCGGCCGCGCATGACCCTCGACCTGGTCCTGCGCGACCTGCGCCTGCCCGAGGCGCCGGAGCGGGTGGTGGACATCGCCATCCGCGCCGGCCGCATCGCCGAGATCGCCCCCAACATCGCGGCCGAGGCGCCCTCCGAGAGCTTCGGCGGGCGCCTCGCCCTGCCCGGCTTTGTCGAGAGCCACGTGCATCTCGACAAGTCCTGCCTGCTGGATCGGGTGTCGGGCGCGCCCGACCTGCCCTCGGCCATCGCCGCGGTCTCGGCGGCCAAGCCCTCCTGGACCGAGGAAGACGTCTACGCCCGCGGCGCGCGCACGCTGGAAAAATGCATCGCCCACGGCACGACCCGGATGCGCACCCATGTCGAGGCCGACCCCCGCATCGGCCTGCGCGGCTTTCGCGCGGTGCAGGCCCTCAAGCGCGACTACGCCTGGGCGATCGACCTGCAGATCTGCGTGTTCCCGCAGGAGGGGCTGACCAACGACCCCGGGACCGACCCGCTGCTGGTCGAGGCCTGCGAGGCCGGCGCCGAGGTGATCGGCGGCTGCCCCTACACCGACGTGGACCCCCACGCCCAGATCGCGCGCATCTTCGACCTGGCGCAGCGCTTCGACCTCGACGTCGACTTCCACCTCGACTTCCACCTCGACCCCGCGCGCATGGACCTGGGCGAGATCTGCCGGGTGACCGAGGCCCGCCGCTGGGGCGGCCGGGTGGCGGTCGGCCACGTCTCCGCCCTCTCGGCCCTGCCGCCCTCCGAGGCTCTGGCCTGGGCCCGGCGCATGGCAGACGTGGGCGTGGCGCTGACGGTGCTGCCCTCCACCGACCTGTTCCTGATGGGGCGCGAGCATGACCGCCTGATCCCGCGCGGCGTGGCCCCCGCGCACGCCTTCCACGCGCAGGGCTGCCGCTGTTCGCTCGCCACCAACAACGTGCTGAACCCGTTCACGCCGTTCGGCGACGGCAGTCTGCTGCGCATGGCGAACCTTTACGCCAACGCCGCCCAGCTCGGCTCGGCCGAGGCGTTCCGCGCCTGCCTGTCGATGGTCACCGATCAGCCCGCCGCGCTGATGAACCTGTCCGACTACGGTCTTGCCCCGGGCCTGGCCGCCGATGTGGTGATCCTCGACGCCCCCAGCCCCGAGGCCGCCGTTGCCGAGCTGTCGCCCCCGCTCGCCGTCTATCGCGCCGGCCGGCGCACCCTCACGCGCGCCCTGCCCACCCTGCACCGACCCTGACGCCCCCGCGCGCCGGTCCCCGTCCTTCGGAGGAACCCCATGACGTCCCTCGCCATCACCGCCGGCCCGTTCCGCTTCCTCGGCGTGCTCAACGAGGCGCAGTGCCCGGTCACCTGCGCGAAGATCAAGGAGGCGCTGCCCTTCGACGGCCAGGCGATCCACGTGCGCTGGTCGGGCGAGGCGATCTGGGCGCCGCTGGGCGACCTCGACATGGGCGTGCCCTACGAGGACGCGACCTCGCACCCCGCGCCGGGCCAGTTCCTGCTGTTCCCCGGCGGCAAGGGCAAGGTGTCGGAGACCGAGATCCTGCTCGCCTACGGCCCCTGCTGTTTCGCCTCCAAGGCCGGGCAGCTGGCGGGGAACCCGTTCGCGACCATCGTCAGCGGGCTCGACAAGCTGGCCGAGCTGGGGCCGATGACCCTGTGGAAAGGCGCGCAGACCCTGAAGATCGAGCTGGCCGAGGGCGCGACCCACGCCGACTGAAAGGACGGCGGCGGCCTCAGCCGTCCATCGCGGCGACCACCTCGTCGATGAAGGCGCGCTGGGCGGGCGTGTCGGGGATCTCCATGCCCCGCGCGCGCGTCACGGCCGCGACCCCGGCCTCCGCCGAGCCCAGGAACCGCGCCGCCACGCAGGCGACCGCCATGCCCGAGCGGCCGATCCCCGCCCGGCAATGCACCGCCACGCCGCGGCCCGCCGCGACCTCTGCGGCCAGTTCCTCGACGAGCGCGGCGAACAGGGCGGGGCCCGGCAGGCCGAAGTCGCGGATCGGGAAGCCGCGGAAGGCGAGCCCGACCGCGGCGCAGGCGCGCGCCGCGTCCTGAAGCCCGAGGCGCGCCGCCTCCTCGGGCGGCAGCATCGAAACCAGCAGGTCGACCCCCGCCCCGCGCATCCCCCGCAACGCCGAGACCAGCGCCCGGCCGCCGGCGGGGGCGGGCGCGATGAACAGGCGGCCGGGGGCGAGGCCCGCAACCTCGTGGATCTCGACGCTCACGGGGCGGGACCGCGCGGGGGGCGCGCGTTCACGCCGCCTCGCGCCGCATGACGCAGACGAAGACGTCCTGCGCGGCCAGCCAGGTGGTCTGGCAGGCGATCTCGAGCGTGCGGCCGGCGCGGGTCAGGCGCGGGCCGGTCACGTCGGCCGAGCCCTTGCGGCGCGCCTCGGCGAAATGGGCCCAGAGGCGGCCCTGGTCGAGCTCGGTCCCCGGGGTCATCCGCTCCATCGGCTCGCCCAGCATCTCCTCGGCGCTCCAGCCGAACAGCTCGGCCGCGGCGCCGCGCCAGTCGACGACCTCGCCGGCCGAGTCCACCACCGCCACCGCCGCGCCGGGCATGGCCGAGAGCAGCACGTCGATCACCCCCTGCGCGACGGCGGCGTCGCGGGCCAGACGCTCGACCTCGCCGACGTTGGCGAAGACCACGCCGACCCAGCCGCGATCGTTGGGAATCGGGAAGATGTTCAGCTCCAGCCGCCGGCCGTCGCGGATCAGCGAATCCCATGCCATCCGGCGCGGCCGTCCCTGGGCGCGCACGCTGTCGATGATCTCGGCCATGGCGCTGCGGCCGAGCGCGGGCAGCGCCTCGTGCCAGGTGCGGCCCAGAAGGTCGTCGCGGGCGCGGCCGAAGTAGAACTCGGCCACCCGGTTGACCGCGGCGAAGCGGTCCTCGCGGTCGAGCGCGATGAACCCCTCCTCCATCTCGTCGAGCGCGAACGAGAGGCCGTCGAGCCCGGGCGCGGCGGCGGCGCCCGCCTCGCCGGCCTCGCCCCCGCCCAGCGATCCGAACTGTTCGGGCGAGAGCAGGATCATCCGCGCCCGACCGTGGTGGGTCAGGGTGATCGGGCCGGCGGCCACCTCCTCCTGCAGGCGTCCGAAATTTCGGGTCGCCTCGGCGGCGGTGATCGTCCGGTCCAGCCTGAGACGCTCGAATGCTGAGTCCTTGAGACCTCTGTGTGGCATACGCGCGTTTCTCCCAGCAGGGCGCAGTCGCCGGACATCCGGCGGGCCTCCGCTGATCTGATGATTTCTGAACACTACCTTAAAATGCGCAATTTACAAGCGCCGCCGCGGCCTGTTCCCCGTGCCGCAGCGGCGCCTGCGTCTCAGCGGCCCGCGAAGAGCGTTGCGCAGATCGAAGCGGCGCCGACCCCGGCCACCGTCGCGAAGAACATCGTCAAGGTGGGCGAAATTTCCCATGCTGACAGGAGGTTGGCCCCAGACTCAACCTTGATGAACTTCGCCTCGAAGGACCACGCCGTCTCGGCGACCAGGCTCGCGCAAGCCGCGACGACGCTCCCCAGTCCGATCCGTGCCATCCTTCGACCCTCCGACTTTGCGCAGTGCGCTGAAGTGTTGCGCTGACCCCAGCGCTGAAAATCCTTTTTCCACATAGTTTGCGCGGTATCAATAGTTTTCTGCGCATTTTGCGCAAATTTTGTAATTTCTGGAGAATGCGGGCCGCCGCGCCGGGAGGTTTCCCGAATGCAAACGCCCCGCACGCGGGGCGTGCGGGGCGCGGGGTTTCTCTCGCGATAGGCCGGGCCTCGCGCGCCGGCGCGCGGACTTCAGCTTAGCGCGCTGGCGAGCGGATTCAGTAGCCGCTGAGCGCGGCGAAGCGGTCGGCGTGGAATCGCCCGTCGCCGAACAGCTGCGCCGCGGGGCGGGCGCGCTTCATGAACAGACCGATGTCGTAGGCGTCGGTCATGCCCACCCCGCCATGCAGCTGCACGCCCTCGTTCGTGGCGAGATCGGCGACGCTCGCCGCCTTGGCCTTCGCCGCCGAGATCAGACGAGGCAGGTTCTCGGCCCCCTCGTCCAGCCCCGACAGCGCGGCGAGGACCAGCGAGCGGGCCTGCTCGATCTCCCCGAACAGGTGCGCCGCACGGTGCTGGATGGCCTGGAAGCTGGCGATGGTGACGCCGAACTGCTTGCGCTCCTGCACGTAGGCGAGCGTGTCCTCGAAGGCCTTGCCGGCGATGCCGACCAGCTCGGCGGCGAGATGCGCGTTGCAGATGTCCACCACCTGCGACAGCGTCGTCCCGCCGGCCGAGACCTCGCCCAGCGCCGCGGCGGGGGTCGCCTCGAAACGCAGGATGGCGGTGTCGCGGCTGTCGGCCATCTCCACCCGCTCGACCTCGAGGCCCCTGGCCCCGGCCTCGACCAGGAACAGGCCCGCGGCGCCCTCGGGCGTGACGGCCGAGACGATCACGAGGCCGGCGACGCCGCCGTCGGCGACGTTGACCTTGGCCCCGGTGATCGCCCAGCCCTGCCCCTCGGGGCGGGCCTGCGTGGCGGGGGCCTTGCCGGTGTGGCGCGGACCCTCGTCGACGGCAAGCGCGCAGAGCAGCTCGCCCGAGGCGATCTTCGGCAGCAGTTCGGCCTTCTGCGCCTCCGAGCCGCCGAGGCCGATGGCGCAGGCGCCCGCGACGCCGGTGGCGAACAGGGGCGAGGCGGCCAGCGTGCGCCCCCCCGCCTCCATGATCTGGCCCATGGCGACATGGCCGAAACCCGCGCCGCCGTGCTGTTCGGGTATCAGGGCGCCGGGGAAGCCCATCTCGGCCATCGCGCTCCAGGTGGCGGCGTCGAAGGCGCCGCCCTCGCCGTCGCGCAGGGCGCGCAGCTGGGCCACCGGCGCCTTCTCGGCCATGAAGCGCATCGCCGCCTCGCGCAGCATCTTCTGTTCGTCGTCCAGAACGAGGGTCGCCATCACTTCATCCCCAGAACGTTTTTCGCGAGGATCCCGAGCTGCACTTCCGAGGTGCCGCCTTCGATCGAGTTGGCCTTCGAGCGCAGCCACTCCTTGGCCAGCGCCCCGCCCTTCCAGGCCTGACCCTCCCAGGCGAGGCCGCCCATGCCTTCGGCGGCGACCTTCAGCTCCAGCCGGCGCTTGTTGAGCTCGGTGCCGGCGTATTTCAGGAGCGCCGAGTAGTGGCCCACGCCCTCGCCGGCCTTGGCCTCGTCGCGGGCCCGCTCGAGCGTCAGGCGGAACGAGAGCTGGTCGATCTCCCACCGGGCGATGTCGCCGCGCAGGATCGGGTCGTCGAGCCGGCCCTGGTCGTCGGTCCCCACCGCGTCGAGGGATTGCACGCCGAGCGCGTCCACGGCGGAGGCGTCGCCGCCGATGGCCGAGACCATCTCGCGCTCATGGGTCAGGATGTACTTGGCGTAGGTCCAGCCCTTGTTGACCTCGCCGACCACCTGTTTCTTGTCGGCCTTCACGTCGGTGAAGAAGGTCTCGCAGAACACCGAGGCGCCGGAGATCAGGCGGATCGGGCGCGCCTCGACGCCCGGGCTCTGCATGTCGAAAAGGATCAGGGTGATCCCCTCCTGCTTCTTGCCCTCCCACGAGGTGCGCACCAGGCAGAAGATCCAGTCGGCCTTGTGGGCGTAGGAGGTCCAGATCTTCTGGCCGTTGATCAGGTAGTGGTCGCCCTTGTCCTCGGCCTTGGTCTGCAGCCCGGCGAGGTCGGAGCCCGCGCCCGGTTCGGAATAGCCCTGGCACCAGCGGATCTCGCCGCGGCAGATCTTGGGCAGGTGCTCCTGCTTCAGCGCCTCGGAGCCCCATTTGATGATGGCGGGGCCGACCATCGAAATGCCGAAGCTTTTCAGAGGCTCGCGGGCGTCGATGCGGGCCATCTCCTCGCGCAGGACCTTGGCCTGCTCGGGGGAGAGGCCGCCGCCGCCGTACTGTTCGGGCCAGGTGGGGGCGGTCCAGCCGCGGTCGGCCATCCGCTCGAGCCACAGGCGCTGGTCGTCGTTCTTGAACTCGGGATTGCGGCCGCCCCAGCAGATGTCGTCGGCGCCGCGCATGGGCTCGCGCATCGAGGCGGGGCAGTTTTCCTCCAGCCAGGCGCGCGTATCGGCCCGGAAATCTTCCAGATCGAACATGGGTCTCCTCCCTTCCGCGCCGATTGGGGGGCGCGTGACATTCGCGAAGGTATGTCATCGGCGGGCGCAGGGGAAGCGGGAGGCCGGTCGGGCGGCGAAACGCCATACCGGATACTCGAAAGCTCACGTGCCGAGCGGGGAAAGGTCGACGGCGCGCGAGGAAGGGGGGCGCGGGATCGGTGCAGACAGAGGGTTCCAGAGGGGGCGGGATCCGGGCCGGTAGCGCGCGAGGGGGAGAGGCCCCGGGTCGGGCCCGGGGCGCCCTGCGGCGGGCGGCCTCCGTGGGGCGGGGCGGGGCGGCGTTTTTCTTGCAGCGGGCCGGCGTCCGTGTCAGCGATCGGGGAAACAGAGACGCGGGAGGAGACATGGCCGATCCGATCCAGCCCCCGGCGGCGCCCGGCGGGCGGCGCGTGCGCATCGGCTGCGGCGCCGGCTTCTCGAACGACCGCATCGACCCGGCCCGCGATCTGGCCGAGCGGGGCGGCCTCGACTTCCTGTTCTTCGAATGCCTGGCGGAGCGGACGCTGGCCAACGCCCACGCCCTGCGCGCGGCCGATCCGAAGGCCGGCTACGACCCCTGGCTGCGCAAGCGCATGGAGGCGGTGCTGCGGCCCTGCCGGGAGGCGGGGACGCGCGTCGTCTCCAACATGGGCTCGGCCAATCCCGCCGCCGCCGGCGAGGCGGTGGCCGAGGTCGCGCGCGCGCTGGGCCTGCAGGGGCTGAGGGTGGCGGTGGTCGAGGGGGACGACGTCTCGGCCCTGATGACCCCGGACCTGGAGCTGATGGACGGCGAGGGGCGGCTCGCCGAGGTGCCCCTGCGGATGACCGGCGCCAACGCCTATCTGGGCCACGAGCCCATCGCCCGGGCGCTGGCCGAGGGCGCGGAGGTGGTGATCACCGGGCGCTGCGCCGACCCCTCGCTGGCCGTGGGGCCGCTGGCGCACGCCTTCGGCTGGGCGGCGGACGACTGGGCGCGGCTGGGGGCCGGCACGCTGGTGGGGCACCTGCTGGAGTGCTCGACCCAGGTCACCGGCGGCTACTACGCCGACCCGGGGCGCAAGGACGTGCCGGGGCTGGCGTTCCTCGGGTTTCCCTTCGCCGAGGTCGCGGAGGATGGCTCGGCCGTGATCGGCAAGCTCGACGGGACCGGGGGGATGATCAGCCGGGGCACGGTTCTGGAGCAGATGCTCTATGAGGTGCACGACCCCGCCGCCTATCTGACCCCGGACGTGACGGCCGATTTCTCGGGCGCGCAGCTGACCGAGGCGGGCCGCGACCGGGTGGCGATCTCGGGCGGCTCCGGGCGGGCGCGGCCCGAGACGCTGAAGGTGACGATCGGCTTTGACGGCGGGTTCCTGTCGGAGGGCGAGATCTCCTACGCCGGGCCCAACGCGCTGGCCCGCGCGAAGCTGGCGGGCGAGGTGATCGAGACCCGGATGCGCGAGGTCCATGGCCACCAGGGGCCGATCCGGGCGGACCTGATCGGGCTGTCGGCGCTGCACGGCTCCGCCCGCGACCCCGAGGCGCCGCCGCCCTACGAGCCCGCCGAGGTGCGCCTGCGCATGGCCCTGCGCACCCACGACCGCGACCTCGCCGAGGCGCTGCCGCGGGAGGTCGAGGGCGCGTGGCTGTCGGGCCCCGCCGGCGGCGGCGGCGCAAGGGGCCGGGTGACGCCGGCGGTCGCCACCCGCTCGGCCCTGCTGCCGCGGGAGCTGGCGCGCCCCTCGATCCGGATGATCGTGGCATGAGGGTCCGGCTGCACCAGGTCGCCTCGGCGCGGGCGGGGGACAAGGGGGACGTCTCCTCGATCGCCCTGTTCTGCGACGACGCGGCCGTCTTCGAGGCGGCCCGCGCGCAGGTCCCGCCGGAGCGGCTGACGGAGGCGTTTCCGCGGCTCTTCCGCGGCCCCGTCCGGCGCTACGAGATCCCGCACCTGCATGTCCTGAACTATGTCATCGAGCGCGGGCTGGAGGGGGGCGTCAACGCCTCGCTGAACCTCGACGCCCACGGCAAGTCGTTCTCGTTCCTGCTGCTGGAGCTGGAGATCGACCTGCCCCGCCACCCGGAAACCAACTAGGAGGAAAGCGCCATGCCCGGCGTCTGGTTCGACGAGCTCAAGGTGGGACAGGTCTTCGACCACCCGATCCGCCGCACGATCACCGAGACGGACAACGTCCTGTTCACGACGATGACCCACAACCCGGCGCTGCTGCACCTGGACGAGGAATACTGCCGGACCGAGACCGAGTTCGGCCAGCGGATCGTGAACTCCTGCTTCACGCTCAGCCTGATGGTGGGGATCTCGGTCAACGACACCACGCTGGGGACCGCGGTCGCGAACCTCGGCTGGGACGAGGTGCGCTTCCCCAAGCCCCTGTTTCACGGCGACACGGTGCGCGTGCAGACCGAGGTGCTGGAGCTGCGCGAAAGCAAGTCGCGCCCCACCCAGGGCATCGTCACCTTCGAGCATCGCGCCTACAACCAGAAGGGCGAGCTGGTGGGAATCTGCAAGCGCTCGGGCCTGCAGCACAAGCGTCCCGTCGCGAAGATGGAGGCCTGAGCGGTGGAGATGATCCCGCGCAGCTGGCTGTTCATTCCCGGCGACAGCGAGAAGAAGCTGGCCAAGGCCGACGCCACCGGGGCCGACGCGCTGATCCTGGACCTCGAGGACTCGGTCGCGCCCGAGCGCAAGGCCGAGGGGCGCCGCCTGACCCGCGCGCATCTGGACGCGCGGCCGCGGCAGGGGCGCGCCCCGCTGCTCTATGTGCGGGTCAACGCGCTGGACGAGGGGGCGCTGGAGGATCTGGCCGCGGTGATGCCCGCGGCCCCCGACGGGATCATGCTGCCCAAGGCCCGCGATGCGCAGGACCTGGTGCATCTCGGCCGCTGGCTGGATGCGTTCGAGGCGGCCCACGGGCTCGAGGCGGGCTCGACCCGGATCATCCCGGTGATGACCGAGACGCCCGAGGCCGCCCTGCGCCTGATCACCTTCACCGAGGTCAGCCTGCCCCGCGTCATCGCCCTGACCTGGGGGGCCGAGGACCTGTCGGCCGCGCTCGGCGCCTCGACCAACCGCAGCCCGGACGGGCGCTGGGCGCTGGTCTACCGCATCGCGCGCGCCAACCTGCTGCTGGCCGCGAAGGCGGCCGGCGTGGCGCCGATCGACACGCTGCACGCGGATTTCCGCGACGAGGCGGGGCTGCTGGCGGCCTCCGAGGAGGCGGCGACCGAGGGGTTCCTGGGACGCCTCGCCATCCACCCCGCGCAGGTGGCGCCGATCAACCGGGCCTTCGCGCCTTCGGAGGCCTCGGTCGCCCACGCCCGCCGGGTGGTGGCGGCGTTCGAGGCCAATCCGGGCGTGGGAACCGTGGGGCTCGACGGCAAGATGATCGACATCCCCCACCTGCGCCAGGCCCGCCACGTGCTGGCGCTGCACGAGACGATCCAGGCCCGCGGCTGAGCCGGGTCAGGGTCGGCCGCACGCCGCGGCCGCCCCTCGCCACGGCCGGCGGCCCCCCGTAGGGCGCATTTCAATGCGCCGCGCGGAGTTCAGACCGCGGGGCGCTCCTTGAGCAGGTCGCGGATCTCGGACAGCAGCTTCACGTCCGCCGGCGGCTCGGGCTCGCCCGGGGGGGTGGTGGCGGCGGTCGGCGGCTCGAGCTGGGTCTTGAGGCGGTTGATCGCGCGCACCACGAAGAACAGCGCCCAGGCCACGATCAGGAAGCTGATGCAGGCGTTCACGAAGACGCCGTAGGTGATCACCGCGAGGCCCTGCTCCTTGGCCTCGGCCGCCGAGGCGACCGCCTGGCCCGAGAGGTTCACATAGAGGCCCGCGAAGTCGATGCCGCCGGTGAACAGGCCCAGCACCGGGTTGACGATGTCGTCCACGAAGCTCTTGACGATGGTGGTGAAGGCGGCGCCGATGACGATGCCCACGCCCATGTCGACCACGTTGCCCTTTACGGCGAATTCCTTGAATTCCTTCAGCACGATTGGGACCTCCTGCCCGGTGTCGTTTCGCCGAGACCTATGCCGGGCCGGGCGCGCGGACAATTCGTTTCTGACGCCGGGATTGCGTTTCGCGCCGCGGCGCACAGGTGAGGGCGAGGGCCCCGCCCGCTCCGGCGGCGGCCGGCCCCCCCGTCTTCGCGGCCGCCCCGGCGGCCAGGCCCGACCCGCACAGAAAGGCAGCCCCGATGGCCGACCTCTCCGCTTTCCCGATCACCCGGAAATGGCCCGCGGCCGATCCCTCGCGGCTGCAGCTCTACTCGCTGCCCACGCCCAACGGCATCAAGGTCGGCGCGATGCTCGAGGAGACCGGCCTGCCCTACGAGGCGCATCTCGTCGACTTCGGCGCAAACGACCAGATGAGCCCCGAGTTCCTGTCCCTGAACCCCAACAACAAGATCCCCGCGATCCTCGATCCCGACGGGCCCGAGGGGCCGCTGGCGCTGTGGGAATCGGGCGCGATCCTGGTGTATCTCGCCGAGAAGACCGGGAAATTCCTGCCCGGCGAGCCCGCCGCGCGCTACGAGACGCTGCAGTGGCTGATGTTCCAGATGGGGGGTCTCGGACCGATGTTCGGCCAGTTCGGGCACTTCTTCAAGTTCGCCGCCGACAAAGTCCAGGACCCCTACCCCGAGACCCGCTACGCCGACGAGAGCCGCCGCCTGCTGAGCGTGCTCGAGGGGCGTCTGGCCTCGCGCGAGTTCGTCATGGGGGCGGACTACACGATCGCCGACATCGCGACCTGGCCCTGGGTGCGCACGCTGGGCGGGTTCTACGAGGCGGGCGAGCGGCTGGGGCTCGACGACTTCCCCGCGGTCGGCGCCTGGCTGGACCGGTGCATGGCGCGCCCCGCCTCCCAGGCGGCGCTGACCATCCCCGCGCGGGACTGAGCGACAGGGTCGGGGGGCGGATCTCCGCCCGCACCCCGGCGCGACGCAGCCAAGCCCGCCCGCAGGGCGCCTGCAGGCCGCTTGTTGAAAGGGCTGCGACGGCCCCGACCGGCAGCAGATCGATGGGCGAGCGGCGCCCCGCGCGCAGGGGCTTCCCGGATCGGCCCCCCGAGGCGGACGGCCCGCCCCCAGCGATGCGCGCGGGGCGCCAAGCGCGGCCGCCCGCGCCCCACGCCCCGCGTCCTCGCCGGACCCGCGCCTCGGGCGACGTCCCCAACCGAGGCCGACCCTTTCCGAAGGCGCGCGCCGCGCCCGGCGGTGCGATCCCGTCACCCTGCGCTGCCCCATCGCCCCTGCGCTGCGGCGTCGCCGTTGACGCGCGGCCCCCTGGCGTGGACGACTGACTCCCCGCCACCCCGAGGCCCTGCCGGAGCCGTCATGCCTGCCGCCGCGACCCGAACCTCCGGGGAACGACCGCCCATCCAACGCCCTTCCGGAGCGCCGGCGGACTGCAGGCCGCCGTCAGCGCCATCTAGGGCAAACGCGGCGCCCGACTCCCGAGCCGCCCCGCCTGCCTCGAGGCGGGGAGCGCGGCCCCTCGGGCGCGGCGGCCCCGCACAGAGACGATCGGAGCCGCCCTCCGCGGCCCCTGTCGAGCCGCGCCTCGCCGCGCGCATCGAGACGCTGACTCCGGCCTCGACCGCCTCGCTCGGGCGGCGGGGCCGGCCTGAAAGGACCCCATGACCGAGACCTCCGACATCCTGGTGATCGGCGCCGGCATCGCGGGCGTCGGCGCCGGCGCCATGGCCGCCGCGCACGGCGCCTCCGTCACCGTGCTCGAGGCCGAGCCGACGCCGGCCTACCACACCACCGGCCGCTCCGCCGCGATCTACATCCGCAACTACGGCGGCCCTGTCCTGCGCGCGGTCAGCGACGCGGCCCACCCGGCCTTCATGGACCCCGAGGCGTTCTCGGGCGGCGCCATCGCCGGCGCCCTGCTCTCGCGCCGCGGCGTGCTGACGGTCGCCACCGAGGCCGAGATGGAGGGGCTGGAGGCCTCGTTCGCCGAATCCAAGGGGCTCGAGCGGCTGACCGGCCCGCAGGCCGAGGCCCTGTTCCCCCTCCTCAGGAAGGGCCGCATCGTTGCGGCCAGCCTCGAGCCCGAGGCCGCGGACATCGACGTCGACCGCCTCTTCCAGGGGTTTGCGAAGATGCTGCGCCGGGATGGCGGGCGGATCGCGGTCAACGCCCGAGTCGGGCGCATCGCCCGCAACGCTCAGGTCGGGCGCATCGCGCGGGTCGGCGAGGCCTGGCGGGTCGAGACCCCCGCCGGCGTCTTCGAGGCGCCGGTGCTGGTCAACGCCGCCGGCGCCTGGGCCGACGAGGTCGCCGCGATGGCCGGGGCCGCGCCGCTGGGGATCGTGCCCAAGCGCCGCTCGGCCGCGATGCTGCCGTTGCCGGCGGGGATCGACGCCTCGGTCTGGCCGCTGATCGATCCGGTCGCCTTCGACTGGTACGCCAAGCCGCAATCGGGCGCGCTGATGGTCTCGCCCGCCGACGAGGACCCGGTGGCCCCGATGGACGCCTGGCCCGACGACATGGTGCTGGCCGAGGGGCTGGACCGGTTCGCCCAGGCGATGGACTATGAGGTGACCCGGGTCGAACGCGCCTGGGCCGGCCTGCGCAGCTTCGCCCCCGACGGGACGCCGGTGGTGGGCTTTGCGCCCGAGACGCCGGGGTTCTTCTGGCTGGCGGGCCAGGGGGGGCATGGGATCCAGACCTCGCCCGCGCTCTCGGCGCTCGCCGGGGCGCTGCTGACCGGCGGCGCGCCCGCGATGGAGGCCGAGGTGGTCTCGGCCCTCTCGCCCGCCCGTTTCTCATGACCCGCGGTGGCCCCATGATCCACGACGAAGCCTCGGTCATCGCCAACTCGCTGTGGACCGCGACCGCCCCCCCGCCGCCGGAGCGGCCGGCGCTTGAGGGCGAGGTCGAGGCGGATCTCGTGGTGGTGGGGGGCGGGTTCTCGGGCCTCTCGGCGGCGCTGCATGCGGCCGAGGCGGGGCTCTCGGTGACGGTGCTCGAGGCGATGACCCCGGGCTGGGGCGCCTCGGGGCGCAACGGCGGGCAGGTGAACCCGGGGCTGAAGGAGGACCCCGAGGCGGTGGCGGCGCGCTTTGGCGAGGACCTGGGCGGGCGCTTCCTGCGGCTGGCCGGCGATGACGCGGATTACCTCTTCGCGCTGGCCGAGCGTCTGGGGATCGACTGCGACGCCCGGCGCGGCGGCTTCGTGCAGACCGCGGTGAGCGAGGCCGGCATGGGGCCTCTGCGCGAACGGGCGCGCCAGTGGCAGGCGCTCGACCGCCCCGTGCGCGCCCTGGACCGCGAGGAGATCGCGGGCCTGCTGGGCTTCGACCACTATGTCGGCGGCGCGGTGCACGAGGCGGGCGGCACGGTGCAGCCCCTGAAGCTGGCGCTCGGTCTCGCCGCCGCGGCCGAGGCCGCCGGCGCCCGCATCCACGCCCGCAGCCGCGCCAGCGCGATCGAGCCGGGGCCCGAGCGGGTGACCGTGCGCACTGCCGCCGGCGCAGTCACGGCGCGCAGGGCGGTGGTCTGCCTGAACGGCTACGGGGACGGGGTGCACGACCGGCTGCGGCGCTCGGTGGTTCCCGTGCGCTCGGTGCAGGTGGCGACCGAGGTGCTGCCGCGAAACCTGCGCGACACGCTGATGCCGGAAGGGCACCACGGCTCGGACACCCAGCGGCTGACCACCTATTTCCGGATGTCGCCCGAGGGACGCTTCGTGATCGGCGGGCGCAGCGGCTTCAACGACGGGCGGGTTCCCGCGGACCAGGAGGCGCTGCGGCGGATCGCGCGGCGGATGATTCCCGACCTTGCCGACTTCGACTGGCCCTACGCCTGGGGCGGCAGCGTGGCGATGACGGTGGATCACTTCCCCCACCTGCATCTTCTGGCGCCCAATGTGCTGAGTTCGGGCGGGTTCAACGGCCGCGGCGTGGCGCTGACGGTGGCCATGGGGCGGGTGCTGGGCGAGTGGGCGGCGGGCCGGCCGGCCGAGGCGCTGGACGCGCCGGTGACTCCGCTCGCCCCGATCCCGTTCCACGGCCTGCGCGGCCTCGGCATCTGGGCGACGATCCAGAAGTACAAGCTGATGGACCGCCTGGGCATCTGAGGGCGCCCGCCGCCGGCAAAGGAGGCGCCGCGTCGGCCGGAACGCCGGCCCCGCGGTCTCGCGCGCGGCGCCGGGCTGGCCTCCGCGCCTGTTGCCAGGCGCCCCGCGGCGGGCGGTGCGCGATCGCCGCAGGGTGCGCCTGGACCGGCCCCGGCGGTCCGGGCCGTCCCGAGCTCCCCCAGGACCTGTCGTCGGGACCTCCCGCGCCCCGCCAGCCAGGGGCGCCCTGGCCACCCACGCTCCCGCCTGCAACGCGCCGCGGGCGGGACCGCCGCACAGGCGCGCGGCCCGACGCGGCGCTTCCCCCGCTCGCCGCGGCGCGGCGCCTGACCGCCCCCTCGCGCCCTCGCAAGCCTGCCCCAGGCGCCAACGCCCGCCGCGCGCCGCGCACGCAACCGCGCCTCAGACGACCCGCCCGACGCGGCGCCTCCGCCCGCAGGGCGCCCCGCCGCCGCCCCACCCGGCCGCATCGAAACCTTGCCTGCGGCGGCGTCCCGATTTAACCGGTTGGCCAGTCAGAATCCGCGCCGGGGTCGAATCCCCCCGCGCGCCGCGGTCGATCCACGGACCCAGAAGCCGGGACGCACGCCACAGCCCCACGGGAGGAGGCTCATGTTCATCAACGCCCTCGCCCGCGACCCCTCGCTGGAGTCCTTCCGGCAGGAGGTTCGCGATTTCTGCGCGGCCAACATCGGCCCCGACCTGCGCCGCAAGCTCGACCTCGGCCAGCACCTCACCAAGGAGGAGTACAACGCCTGGCTCCAGGCGCTTGGCGAGAAGGGCTGGCTCGGCGGCAACTGGCCCAGGGAAGCCGGCGGCCAGGGCTGGTCGGCCGAGGAGGCCGCGATCTTCCGCGAGGAGACCGGCCGCGCCGGCGCCCCCTGGCTGATCCCCTTCGGCGTGACCATGGTCGGCCCGGTGATCTACACCTTCGGCACGCCCGAGCAGAAGGCCCGGCACCTGCCCGGCATCCTCAAGAACACCACCTGGTGGTGCCAGGGCTATTCCGAGCCGGGCTCGGGCTCTGACCTCGCCAGCCTGCGCACCCGCGCGGTGAAAGGCGTGGACGACGACGGTGCGCACTACCGCGTCACCGGCCAGAAGATCTGGACGACGCTGGCCCACTGGGCCGACTGGTGCTTCTGCCTGGTGCGCACCGACCCGGACGCCAAGCCCCAGAAGGGCATCTCCTTCCTTCTGATCGACATGAAGACGCCGGGCATCACCGTGCGCCCGATCATCACGCTGGACATGGGCCACCACGTCAACGAGGTCTTCTTCGACGACGTCCGCGTCCCGGCCGAGAACCTGATCGGCGAGGAGAACAAGGGCTGGGACTACGCCAAGTTCCTGCTCGCGAACGAGCGGGTGGGCGTGGCCGAGCTCGGCTCGATGGTCCGCTACCTCGACCAGCTCAAGGGCGTGCTCGCCCAGACGATGGAGGGGGGCAAACCCCTTTCGCAGAGCCCTGAGTTCCAGCGCCGCGTGGCCGAGCTGGAGGTGCAGTTCGCGACCCTCGAGGCGCTGGTCGCCGACCAGCACGCCGCCCACCAGTCCGCCGCCGACCAGCCCAGCCTGATCGGCGCCGCCGCCCTCAAGATCCGCGGCTCGGAGCTTCAGCAGGCGATCCTGCAGTGCATGACCGACGCGCTGGCCCGCCACGGCCTCGCCTACCAGGCCGACGCCCTGATGGCCGGCTGGAACGGAGAACTCATGGGCCCCGCCGAGATGGCCGGGATCCTCGCCGAGCATCTGCACCGCCGCGCCGCCACGATCTACGGCGGCAGCTCGGAAATTCAACGCAACATCATCGCCAAGGGCGCCCTGGGGCTCTGAGGGAGGGGACCATGACCGCATTCTCCACCGAGGAGCGTCAGCTCCTGTCCGAGTCCGCCGAGGCCTGGTTCGCCGACCGCTACGGCCCCGAGCACTCCAAGAAACTGACCCGCGACACCGAGGACGGCTTCGGCCGCGAGGAATGGAAGACCTACGCCGAGATGGGCTGGCTCGGCCTCGCCCTGCCCGAGGCCGCCGGCGGCTCCGACGGCGGGCTGACGGAACTCGCGATCCTGCTCTCGACCGCCGGCAAGCACCTGGCCGTCGAGCCCCTGCTGCCCACCCTCGTGCTGGGCGCCGGCGCAGTGGCCCAGTTCGGCGCCCCCGCGCAGCAGGAGATCCTCGGCAAGGTGGCGGAGGGCGCCTGCCTGATGGCCCTCCTTCACGCCGAGCCCGCCTCGGGCTTCGCGCGCGACCATGTCGAGGCGGTGGCGACCCGCTCGGGCGACGGCTTCACGCTGGACGGCGCCAAGACCTTCGCCATCGGGGCCCACGCGGCCGACACGCTGGTGGTCTCGGCCCGCATCGGCGACGCCTCGGGCCCGGTCGGCCTGTTCCTGGTTCCGGGCAAGGCGGAGGGCGTGTCGCTCAACGTCTCGCCCGCCATGGACGGGCGCCGGGGCGCGGCCGCGCGCTTCGCGGGCGTCTCGCTCCCCGCCGACGCCCTGCTGGGCGGGGCCGAGACCGACCGGCTCTCGGCCATCGACGCCCTGCTCGACCGCGGCACGCTGGCCGCCTGCGCCGAGGCCGTGGGCGCCATGCATGCCGCGACCGCGACCACGCTCGATTACCTCAAGCAGCGCAAGCAGTTCGGCCGTGCGCTGTCGGAGTTCCAGGTGATCCAGCACCGGCTCGTCGACATGAACATCCTGTGCGAGGAGACCCGCGCCGCCGTCCACGCCGCCCTCACCGCGGTGGACGAGGGCCGGGCCGACGCGGCCCTCGCGGTGGCCCGCGCCAAGGTGCAGTGCGCCCGCGCCTCGCGCTTCATCGGCGGCCAGGCGGTGCAGCTCCACGGCGGCATGGGCATGACCGACGAGCTGGCCGCGAGCCACTTCTACAAGCGCCTCTCGGTGACCGAGGCCCAGTTCGGCGACGGCGAGTGGCACCTGCGCCGGTTGATCGAGGCGGGCGCCGCGGCTCCGGCCTCGGCCGCGCTCGCCTCGGGCCTCGCGGCGGGCTGAGCCCCGCGCGCCCGCCGCGCCGGATGTCCGGGCCGCCGCCCCCTCGGCGGCCCGGGCCCTCCCCTGCCAGCCCCGGAACGCCCCCCATGACCGATCCCGCCTACGAGACGATCCGCTGCGAGACCCCCGCCGAGGGCGTCGCCCGCATAACCCTCGCCCGCCCGGAGATGCGCAACGCCCAGAACGAGGCGCTGCTCTACGAGCTCGACGCGGCCTTCGACCGGGCGGCGCATGACACGGCCGTCAAGGTGATCATCCTGGCGGGCGACGGCCCGCATTTCTCCTCGGGCCACGACCTCAGCGGCGCGCGGGACATGACCCGGTTCACCCCTGTCACCTCCTGGGGCGGAGCCGCGGCCGAGGAGCCCGGCGTCGCCGGCCGCCAGGCGCGCGAGGAAGAGATCTACCTCGGCTTCTGCCGCCGCTGGCGGGACCTTCCGAAACCCACCATCGCCCAGGTCCAAGGCAAGGCGATCGCCGGCGGCCTGATGCTGGTCGCGGTCTGCGACCTGGTGGTGGCCTCCGAGGACGCCCAGTTCTCCGACCCCACCGTCGCCTTCGGGGTGAACGGGGTGGAGTGGTTCTCCCACCCTTGGGATTTCGGCATCCGCAAGGCCAAGGAGCTGCTGTTCACCGGCGCTCCCTTCTCGGCCGCGCAGGCCGAGAAGATGGGGTTCGTCAACCGCGTGGTCCCGCGCGCGGACCTCGCCGCCGAGACCCTGGCGCTGGCCTCGCGCATCGCCCAGCGCCCCGCCTTCGGCCTGCGGCTCGCCAAGCAGGCGGTGAACCAGGCGCAGGACGCGCAGGGCTTCCAGACCGTGCAGGCGGCGGCGATGAGCCTTCACCAGATGGGCCACGCCCATAACGAGATCGTCCACGGCATGCTGGTGGACCCGAAGGGCGCCGAGATCATCCGGCGCGAGGCGAAGGCGAAGTAGCGCCCCGAGACGCCCCCGACGGCGTCCGCGTCGGTGGCCCGCGCCCTCTGCGAGGGGGGCCCGACGCCACACACGCGGCGCCCCGGGCTTGACCCGGGGCCTCTTCCCACCCGCTGCGCGAGGCCCCGGGTCAGGCCCGGGGCGCCCTCCCCGTTCCGAAAGGCCCTCCCATGCCCCTCACCGGTCCCGACGTGCTGCTGGTCGACACGCCCCGCCCCAAGGTCCGCCGCCTGACCCTGAACCGTCCCGAGAAGCGCAACGCGCTGTCCAACGAACTCCGCGGCCGGATCTTCGCCGAGCTGGAGGCCGCCGACCTCGACCCCGAGATCCACGTCACCGTGATCCGCGGCGCCGGACCCAGCTTCTCGGCCGGCTACGACCTCTCGGCCGACAACACGCAAGACCGCCCCTACCACACCGCCCGCAGCGGCGCCGACTGGGCCCGCCACGTGGTCGAGGGCTGGTTCCGCGTCTGGGACCTCGCCAAGCCCGTGATCGCCCAGGTCCACGGCCACTGCCTGGCCGGCGGCTCGGAGCTCGCGGCCGCCTGCGACGTGGTCTACGTGGCGCAGGACGCGGCCATCGGCTACCCGCCGACCCGCCTGATGTCCCCGCCCGACATGCAGTTCCACCCCTGGCTGCACGGCATGCGGCGGGCGATGGAGATGTATCTGACCGGCGACTCGATCACCGGGCTCGAGGCCGTCGCCGACGGCTACGCCACCCGCGCCTTCCCCCTCGACGCGCTCGAAGACGCCACCCTGGCCTTTGCCGAGCGCGTGGCGCTGGTTCCCTCCGACGTGCAGGCGTTCAACAAGCGCGCGGTGCACCGGCAGATGGAGGCGATGGGCATCCGCGCCGGTCTGCGCGCGGGAACCGAGATCCAGGCGCTGGCCTTCTCGTCGGACACCAGCCGCGCCTACCTCTCGCGTTTCCGCCGCGACGGCGCCTCGGTCGCAGGCCTGGTGCGCGAGCGTGACAAGCCCTTCGACGACAAGCCCTGACCCCGCCCCCTCCAGGCGCCCTGGCGCGCGGCGGCCCCCCCTCGCGGAGCGCCTGTTCTCCGGAGCCGTCCGTCGCTGATGCCGATCAGAGCGACTCGCCCGGAGCGGTCCAGGATCGCGCAGCGACCGCCGCAGGCGGCTTGTCCTTGACCGCTCCGGGCGAGTCGCTCAGGCATCAGAAGCGACGGGCGGATCCGGAGGACAGGCGCGGCCCTGTTCTTGGGTGAGTCTTGAAGCGGCCTGCGCGTCTCGGGCGTCCCGCCCGCCACGCCGCAAGCCCGCCCGCAGGGCGCCTCCTCACCCTGCCCTGCGCACGATCAGCAGGGTGATGTCGTCCGACTGCTCCACGCCCGTCTCGAAGGTCTTCACCGTCTCGAGCATCGCCTCGGCCACCGTCTCCGGACCGGCTCCGCCCAGGGGCGCCAGACGTTCGAGCATCCGCTCCTCCCCGAACTGGTCGCCGGCGGCGTTGAAGGCCTCGGTGACCCCGTCGGTGTAGAGGACCAGGCTCTCCCCCGGCGCCAGGTCGAGGGCGAGGGTGGTGAACTCGAGCCCGTCGGCCACCGCCACGGCCATGTCGCCGGTCGAGGGCACCAGGAACGCGCCGCCGCCCGGCGCGAGGCGCACCGGCGGCAGGTGGCCAGCGTTGACGATCTCGGCGCGCCCGGTGGCGGGGTCGAAGATGCCGAACAGCAGGGTGACGAACATCATCCGGTCGTTGTCGACGGCCAGCAGGTCGTTGAGCTGGCGGACGCATTGCGCCGGGTCCGGCTCGAACAGCGCGATGGCCTTCAGAAGGGTCCGCGAGATCGCCATGAAGAACGCCGCCGGCACGCCCTTGCCCGAGACGTCGGCGATCACGAACACCAGCCGCCCGTCGGGCCGCTCGAAGAAGTCATAGAAATCGCCGCCGACCTCCTGGGCCGATTCCATGACCCCCTTCACCGCGTAGCCCGGCCGGTGGGCCATGTCGGCGGGCAGGACCGAATGCTGCAGCTCCCGCGCGATGGCCAGCTCCTGCTGGAGGGAGGCGAGCCGCGTCTCGCGCACCAGCGCCTCGCGCAGGCGGGCGATCAGCTCCGACAGCCGCCGGTGCTGGTCCACCACCCGGCCCGACATCTGCTGGAGGACCGCGGCGATGGGGCCGAGCTGGTCGTCCTCGCGGATCAGCCGGGCGACGGGGTCCGCGGGTGGGGCGGCCTCGGCCGCGCCCGCGGACCCCGCAGCGGCCGGGGCCGCCTGAAGGGCCTCTTCGGGGGCCGCATCGGGCGCGCCTCGGGCCGCGCCGCGGGTGGCCGCGACGATGCGGCGGAGGTCGGCGAGAACCTCCTCGCGGGCGCCGGGCTCCAGGGTCTCGGCCAGGGCCTCCATCTGGCGGCGCACGAACCGCTCCTGCCGGCGGCGCTGGAGTTCCCGCTGGCGGCGCGCGTCGTCGAGCGCGCGCAGGCTGCGGCGCAGGCGGGCCACGGCCGAGGCGATCTGGCCGATCTCGTCGTCGCCGCCCGGCGGCAGGCGGGCGCTCATGTCCCCGCGGGCGAGCGCGCCCAGCGTGCCCACCGCGCGCTGCAGCGGCGCAAAGCTGACCCGCAGGTACAGCCACAGACCTCCTACCGTCAGCAGCGCCACGGCGATCATCACCGCCACGGTCGCGGCCGTCAGCCGCTCGAGCGCGCGCAGGCTGGCGGTGGCGTCCTGCACCGCCACCAGCAGCCCCGCCGAGCCCGCCGAGATGTCGGCGATCGGGATCGCGGTGACCGAGAACAGCCGATCCTCCAGCGGCGCCTGGCGGACCACGCCGACCCGCTGGGGCAGCTCGATGGCCAGATCGCGCCAAAGGCGGGGGTCGGTGCCCTCGACCAGCCGGCCGCGGGTCGAGAGGAGATAGGCCTCGGCCTGCATCGTCTGCGCGAATTCGTCCAGCGGCCGGGCCGCGTTGACCCCCACCGCGATCACCGTGGCCCCGCCGCCCCAGTCCCCGAAGCGCGCGGCCGAGACCACCCGGAACGCCCCCGGCGCCACCTGCCGCACCCCCCCGATGGGCGGCCCGTCGAGCACCGCACCCACCGTCGCCACATCCAGCAGCGGCGGCGGCTCGGCCGAGGCGGCCGAGGCGTAGATCACCCGCCCCTGGGGGTCGAGGATCTGCAGGTCCGAGACCTCGTCGGCCATCAGCCGGGCGCGCAGCAGCACGGTTCCAAGGCGGCGCAGGCGCGGCAGGTCGGCGGCCTCGGCGGCCTCGACGAAGACGGGATCGGAGGCCAGCGCATCGCGGATCTCGGCCAGGCGCAGGGTCTCGAGCTCGACGATCTTGCGCCACAGGGCGGCCTCGCCGGCGATGGCGACGTCGGTGTGCGGGCGCACGGCCAGCGCCTCGCGCTGCAGGCCGATGGCGACCAGCGAGCCGAAGGCGAGCGCGAAGGCCAGGCTGACGATGATGGCGATGCGCGTCGAGAGGAGCACGGCTCAGCCCCTCCCCGGCCGGCGCCGGACCCCGCCGACGAGCAGCGCGGCGGCGGCGAAGAGGACGGCGACGGCTCCCGGCGGGGCGGCGACCTGGCGCGCGAGGCCGGCCGCGAGGAGCCCGGCGGCCGCGCCGAGAGCAAGCCCGGCGAGCGCCCCGCGGCCGCCGCGCACCGGGGCGGCCGCGCCCAGCGCCAGACCCAGCAGCAGGCAGGCGGGCAGCAGCAGCACGGAGGGGGGACCCGCGGGGAAGGTCTCGGCCAGCGGACCGCCGGGGGCCGACGCGGCCTCGGCCGCAAAGCGCGCGGCGCCGGCAAGCGCCAGGGCGACGGCGATGACCGGAGCCGGCAGGCGGGGGGCGAGCAGCGCCGCAAGCCCCAGCGCCGCCGTCAGCCCGCCGCCCGAGAGATAGTCGTCATAGCCCGCGCCCACCGGCAGCCAGACCAGCGCCGCCGCCGCCGCCGGCGCCGCCGCCAGTCCCGCGAGCAGCGCAGGGGCGGCGAGCCACGTGGGGCCCGCGCCGCGGGCGGGCGCCGCGGCCGCCGAGCCCGCCGCAGACTCGAGGGCGGCAATCTCGGGGGCCGCAGGCGCAAGGGCGAGAGGGTCGGGGCCGACAGGCTCGGAGGCGGCCGACCGGGAAGCCTCGGGCGGATCGCCGACCGACAGGGCCTCCCCCGCCGCGACGGGCGCCGAGCGCGCGGCCATCGTCCGGGGCGGTGCGCGCCGCGGCCGCGCGGGGCCCGCGGCGAGCAGCGGCGCGGCGAACAGCGCCAGCGCGCCCAGCGCCAGGAAAGCGGCGCGACGGCCGACCGCCTCGCCCAGCAGGCCGCCGGCCAGCGGGCCTGCGACGAGGGCCGCGAAGATCAGCAGGGCGCGCACGGCGCGCGGCGAGGCGGCCGGCGCGAAGGACGCGGCCAGCGCCGCCCCCGCGAACCCCGCGCCCAGCCCCGCGCCCAGGCGCAGCGCCGCGAACACTTCCCACGAGCGGCACCAGTAGGTCGCCGCGATACAGGCCCCCGCCAGCGCCAGCGCCAGGGCCCGCAGGACCGCCGCGCGGCCCGCGGCGCCCCGGCCGACAAGGGCGCCCAGCAGCAGCGCCAGCAACTCGATCAGCAGCGGCGCCGCCGGTTGCCAGGCGACCGAGGCCCACAGCGATCCCCGGTCGATCGCGAAGTTCGCCGCCAGCGGCGCCGCCCCCGCCCAGAGGGCCAGCGCCGTCGCCAGCCGCCAGGACGCGGCGTCGCCGGCCAGGGATACGGCCGAGGGCTCCGCCGCCGGGGTGTTCGGCGCGACGGGCGTCGCCTCGGGCGCGACGACAGCAGGCGTCGCGGCGCGAACAGGGCTGGAGACGGCGACCTCATCGTCCTCGGTCGCGGGCAGGGTCCAGCGGGCCTGAACGCCCGCCAGGATCGGGTCGATGCGTCGGCCGAGGCTGCCGTCGAAATCGATCGCCCGGATCGTGGCCGCGGCCTCGAGCAGCTTCACCCGGGCCGTCTGCACGCGCTCGACCTGGCGGGCGAGGGCCTCGGCGGCGGCGGCGAAGCGGCCGCGGGCGCCGGGGGGCGGGGCCTGCGCGAAGTCGCCCTCGGCGGCGCGCCGGACCGCGCGGCGCAGGCGGCGGCGCGCCGGCTCCTGGGCGAGCCCGAGGAAGCCTGCGGTCACCGCCCCTCCCGCCGCGCCGGCAAGCGCGGCCGCCAGCCACAGCGCCGTCTGCAGGCGCAGCATCGCGTCCTCGAAGAGGGGCGAGGCCGCTGCGACCACCAGCGTGGCGCGGCCGGCGGCGCCCTCGACCGGGATCGAGACGCCGGCGACGTCGGGCGCGGTGGCCGCGAGCGGGCGGCCCTCGGCGTCGAGCAGGGCGAGCGCGCGGACCTGGGGCGCCTCGCGCGCGATGCGCTCGAGCCAGGGTTCCACGTCGGGGATCCGGTCGAGCGGGATGCCGAGGTCCAACGCGCGGGCGACCTGACCCGCCACCGCCTGGCCCACGGCCGCGGCTCCGGCACGGGTGGATTCGGTCAGGATCGGGACGCTGTAGGCCAGGCCCGCCCGCAGCATCAGGTGCCCGGCCAGCGCCACCGCCAGCGTCAGCGCAAGCGCGGTCAGCAGCGCCGGCGTCCAGACACGGGCGCGGGCTTCGCGACTTGAGAGGAGCGCCGGCGCCCCGCGGGCCGGCTGCGCCCTCGCGCCCTCGGGACAGGGGGCGAGGTCGGGGCGGGGCGCGGAGGTGTCGAGCTCAGGCTCGAGCATCGCGGAATCCGGGCCAGGGGTTGGCGCGTCGCCCCTTGGGAGGCGGTCAGGGGCGTCGGGCGCGCCGGGGGGGCGAGGGTCGGGCACGGCGGGCTCAGGCCTCGTCCGCGGCAAGGACCTCGGCCGCGGCGCGGTCGTGATCGGCGACGGCGCGGTCGGCGGCGGCGCGGACCCTGGCCGCAGGGGTCTCGGGCGCGCCGGGGGCGGGGGCGCCAAGCGCCTCGGCCAGGCGGCGCACGTCGCGGGTGGAGCGGTCGAGCGCCCACCACGCCACCCCCAGCGCCAGCGCCATCGCCAGCGGCGCGAGCCAGGCGGCGCGGGCGGCGAGCACGGCGGCCAAGCCGTCGGCATGGCTGGCGCGGGCGGCGTTGGAGATGGTCGCTGCGACATGGCCCACCGGCTCGTCGAAGTCGTTGCGCATCGCCTCGCCGACCACGATCGCGCCTAGCTCCTCGACCCGCCAGCGGTCGCCGACGGCGCGGTAGGCGAGCGCGCGCCGCCAGGTCTCGGGGATCGCCTCGCCCACCGCGCCGCGGTCGGTGTTGAACAGCGAGATCCCGGCCGGCGAGAACACCTCGACCGCCAGGACACGGTCGTCGGCGGCCTTGGCCTGCTCGACCAGCGCCTGAGCGACGCGAACGTCGGGGAGGGCGAGGCCGAGGCCGACGTTGGCCTCGATCGAGCCGCTCAGCTGGGAGAGGAGGAAGTCCACGTTCGCCTCGGCCGAGCGCAGGCCGAGCCGGTCGAGCCCTCCGAACACCAGCGCCGCGGCCAGCGCGAGGGCCGCGGCCGTGACGCCCGCGAGGGCCAGGAGGATCCGCGAACTGGGGGCCATCGGGGGACGTGTCTCGGGCGGCGAGGGGGGCTGGGCGGGGCGGGACGGGAACCGGGCCACGCTAGCCCGCGGCCCGGGGCCTGTCACCCGCCAAAACCGGGCGCCGGCGGCGGGCGAAGGCGCCGCGACGGGCCGCCCGCCAGGGACCGGCGGTCCGCTCGCGGCGCGTCCCGGGCTCGGCGCGCGTGGCGACCGCCGCCCCGGGCGAGCCGTCCGCCATGCGCCGCGGGCGGACCCTGGCCGCAGCCGTTCCGCCCGACGCGGCGCCCGGGGCCGCCCGCGCAAAGGCTCCGCCCGCGCGACCGCGATGCCGGTCGGGGGCGACCTACGCGGCGCGCGCAACCTGTCCCCCGGGGGCGCGGGCGTCCGCGGGCGGCGGTCGTGCCGGGCGCCCGGGCGGAAACGCGCCGCGGGCGGAAGGCTGCGGCCGGGCGCGACAGCCGACGCGGCGCCCCCCCGGTCCGGGGGGCGCGCGCCGGGACAATGGGCGCGCGCAGCGCCCTGTGCGCTGGGAACCGGGCATGATAGATTTTTCGAACCTGTTCAGGCGCCCTCGCAACTTCGACCTTCCGGCGGTTCACCGATGATTCGGCTTGCAGCCCGCACGCTTCCCGTTTTCGCCGCGATCATCGGCTTTGCGATGGCGCTCGCGGCCTATCTGAACTTCTCGGGCGTGCGGACCGCCTACCTCGACCTGGTGCGCGCGCGCGCCGGGATGATCGCGCGCGACATCGCCGCCGACGCCTCCGCCGCCCAGGGCTTCGGCATCCGCCTGACCGAGCAGCGCACGCTCGCCGAGCTGCTGGCCCGCCAGGCCGCGACCGATCCGCTGATCCTGTCCATCGACGTGACCACGCCCGACGGCCGGGTCCTGTTCTCCTCGGCCCCCGCCCGGGCCGGAGCGCCGGCGCCGCCCGCCGGCGAGGACGCCGCCTTCCGCCAGGCCGAGCCGGTGATCGGCGCGCTCGGCGCCCCGGTCGGCGAGGTTCTGGTGCGCCTCGACGGCGCCACGATGGACGCCACCGTGGCGGGCCTGCGCCGCGACGTCCTGCTGGGCGCCGTGCCCGCCGGGCTGGGGGCTGTCGCGACCGGCTGCCTGCTGGCGCTGGCGCTGCTCAGCCGGCTGCGGGCCCGGGCCCGACGCGCCTCGGCCGCCGAGCATGCCGACATGATCGCAGAGGCCGAGAACGAGATGGCGGGCCTGCGCCCGTCGGCTCGGCGCTAGGGGGGCGCGCAGGATGAAGAGCCTTCGGGTCCGTCTCTCGGCCGCCCTGCTGGCCGCCCTGCTCGTCGCGCTGCTGGCGATCTCGTTCGAGACGGTGCGCCGGGCCGACGCGGTGCTCTCGCCCGAGATCGAGCGCAAGGCCGCCACGCTCGCCGACTCCTCGGCCGCCCTGATCGGCAAGGCGCTGGCGCTGGGCATCCCGGCCGACCGGCTGCACGGGCTCGACGCCCATTTCGCCCGCATCGTGGCCGAGAACGACGACATCTCCTGGATCGCGCTCGAGGGGCCCGACGGCGCCCCCCTGCAGATCACCTACGCCCCGGGCGGAGAGCGCACGCAGACCGCGGGCGTGGTCTCGCGCCCCGTGCCCCGCCCGGCCCCGAGCGCGGGTCCCGGGTCGACTGCCGAGCCGGGCGCCGCGCCCGACGCCGCAACGCAAGCCCGCGCCGACCCGACGCCGGAGGCGGCACCGCAGGCGAACCAGGCTGCGGCGACGGGCGCAGGCGATGTGCCGGCGCTGGCGGTCAGCGTGGGCCTCGATCCCGCCTTCGCCCGCGACGTGGTGGCAAACCTGTGGATCGACCTCGCCATCGTCATGTTCGTCACCGCCGTGGTGGCGCTGGAGCTGATCTACGTGGGCCTCGGCGACGGGCTATACGCCGCCATCGACGGGGTCGAGCGGCGGCTCAACAACATCTCCCGCGGGGACCTGCGCAGTCACCAGCCGGTCGAGGCGCGGGGCGAGTTCGGAGCCCTGGCCCACGCCCTCGACAGCCGCATCGAGAAGCTCCACGCCGCCTACGCCCAGATCCGCGACCGCGCGCTCGAGAGCGGCGACCGCGCCGCCCGCCAGGCGCTCGAGATGCTCCAGGACCGCTTCGGCCTCGGCCAGATGCTGAGCGCCGCGGGTTCGGGCAAGGTGATGGCGGTGCGCGCGCCGCTCTTCGTGTTCATGCTGGCCGAGGAGCTGACCCGGCCCTTCCTGCCCGGCCATGTCCGCGCGCTCGCCCGCGCCGCGCAGGGCGAGGGGGCGCTGGCGGGACTCGACCCCTCCTTCGTCGCCGCCCTGCCGATGATGGCGTTCCTCGCCGTCGTCGCGGCCTGCCAGCCGCTGCTGGGCGGCGTGACCGAGCGGCTGGGCCGCCGGCGGGCGATGATGCTGGGCGGCGCGGTGGGGCTGGCGGGCTATGCCGCCTCGGCCTTCGTCGAGGGGCTCGCCCCCTTCGCCGCCCTGCGCGCCCTGACCGGTTTCGGCTTCGCGATGGTCTTCGTCGGCGCCCAGGGCTACGTGATCGACGCGACCGCGCCGGCGCAGCGCTCCTCGGGGATGGCGGTGTTCATCTCGGCGATCCTGGTCGCGGGCGTCTGCGGCCCGCCGATCGGGGGCATCCTGACCGACCGCATCGGCGTCTCGGGCACGTTCCTGGTCGCCGGCCTCTTCGCGGGCCTGTCGCTGCTGCTGGCCTGGCTGGTGATGCCCGAATCGGGCCCCGTGCGCGCCGCCGGCCCCGCGATCCGCTGGCGGGAGTTCGGTCGCGTGATCGCCTCGCCCTCGCTGGCCGCCCTGTTCTTCCTGTGCGCGATGCCCGCCAAGATCATCCTGGTCGCCTTCTGCTTCTTCCTCGTCCCCCTGCAGATGGAGGCGCTGGGCGCCTCGCAGTCGGCGACGGGACGGATGCTGATGATCTACCCCATCGTCATGGTGCTGCTGGTCCCGACCTGCGCGAAGCTCGCCGACCGCTGGCGCGCGCGGGCGGCCTTCGTGGCCGTGGGCGGGCTGCTGGCCGGCGCCTCGGCCTTTGCGCTGGCGGGCGGCGGCGACGAGGATCCCGCGCGCATCGCCCTGATGCTGCTGGGACTGGGCCTGGGACAGGCGCTGTCGATCGCCGCCCTCTCGGGCCTTGTCGGCGACTACGGGCGCCGGCACGCCGGGGAGGTGACCGAGGGCTCGGTCTACGGCATCTTCCGCCTGGTGGAGCGCACCGGCAACGCGCTGGGCCCGCCGGTTGCCGGCGCGCTGCTGGGGCTTTACGGCTTCGCCGACGCGGCGATGATCGTGGGGGGCGCGGCGATGGCCTGCGCCCTGGTCTTCGGCCTGGCCGCGCTTGCGCTGCGCCCGGCCGATCTGGACGTGGAAGGCGTGGAGGGCTGAGCGATGCATGACCCCGACCGGAGCCCCCCGCCGCTGGGCCGCCGCGCCTTTCTGGGCGGCGCCGCGGGCCTGATCGCCGCCGGCGCCGCCGGCCCCGCCCTGCCCCAGTCGCGTCCCTGGCGGATCTACCGCGTCACCTACCGCGGGCGCACCGAGGTCGAGGACGGCTTTGACGACTACCTCGCCGCCAACGGCATCGCCGCCGAGTTCATCGAGCGGGACGCCGACCGCGATCCCGGCAAACTTCCCGGCTTCGTCGAGGAAATCCGCGAGCTGCGCCCCGACCTGGTGGTCACCTGGGGCACCTCGGTGACGCTGGGCATCGCCGGGCGCCACGACGACCCGGCGCCCGAAACCCATGTCCACGACACCCCCGTGGTCTTCGCGCTGGTCTCGGCGCCCGAGGAATCCGGCCTCGTCGCGGACAACGACGCGCCCGGGCGCAACGTCACCGGCGCGGTGCACATCGTGCCCCCCGAGACGCAGCTGCGCGCCATGCACTCCTACCGACCGATCGAACGGCTGGGCGTCCTCTACACCGCCTCCGAGGAGAACTCGGCCGCGATCCTCGAGGAGCTGCGGGCGCTGCGCGAGCGCATGGGCTACGAACTGGTCGAGCGGCAGTTCCGCGTCGACGGCGACGGCCGCCCCACCGCCGAGGGGATCGAGGAGCTGATCGCCGAGATCGCCGGGGAGGGGGCCAACTGGCTCTACCTGCTGCCCGACACCTTCCTCGGCACGCAATACGACCGGGTGGTCCCCGCCGCGCTCGCGCATGCGCTGCCGACCTTCGGGGCGGCCGAGCTCGCGATCCGCAAGGGCGGGGCGCTGGTGGGGCTGATCTCGCGGTATTACTCGGTGGGGCAGCTGGCGGCATCGAAGGCGGCGCGGGTGCTGCGCGACGGCGAGGACCCGGCCGGGATCCCGATCGAAACGCTGAAGCGGTTCTCGCTGATCATCAACCTGCCGGTGGCCGAGAAGCTGGACCTGTATCCGCCGATCGAGATGCTGAACTATGCCGAGGTTCTGACGGGCTGAGGGCGCAGGAGCCGCCGCCTCGCCGGGAAGCGGGGCGCGTACAGGGGGGGAGCGCGCGATGTCCGCGCCGGGGGATGAGCGGGACGGCAGGGCCGGCCGGCGGGACGTGAGCTTCGCGCCGCTGGGGCCGGAGGATCTGGACCGCGTCTATGCGGTGCACCTCGCCGCCATGGCGGCGGTGGGCGACCCGAAGCTGGTCAAGCCCGAGGACCGGGACTTCTTCGCCCGCCTGCTGGCCGGCGAGGGCCGCCTGCTGGGCGCCCTGCGCGGCGGCGAGCTGCTGGGCTACGGCGTCCTCCAGCTGCACCTGCCGCCGTCCGAGGACGCGCGCCCCTGCCTCGGCCTCGCCGCCGCGGAGGGGCTCGCCAAACTCGCCGGCGCCGGGGTGCGGCCGGGCGACTGGGGCGCGGGGCTGCATGACGTGTTCATTGACTGGCGGGTGAGCGAGGCCCGGCGGCTGGGGGTCGAGCACCTCTACGCCACCGCCGCGCCGGGCAATCCGCGCAGCTGGACCAACCTTCTCGCGGGCGGCTTTGCGGTGCGCGCGCTGCAGGAGAAATACGGCGGCCACCTGCGCTACTTCATGTGGCGCCGCGCGCAGGCCCCCGCGACGCCGGAGCGCGCGACTCCGCCGGGCGCGGGCGCGGGCGCGGCGCCGGACCCGGGCGAGGGCGCCTGGATCGCCGCCGACGACACCGCGGCCCAGCTCCAGGCGCTGGCGGAGGGACGGCTCGGCGTGGGCTGGCGGCTCGGCAAGGACGGCCGGCGCGAGCTGTGGTACGCCCGACCATGAGCCGCCCCGCGCCCCGTCCCGCCGCCTCTCCCTCCGAGGCGTGTCCCCCCAAGGCCTGTCCCTCCGGCGTCCCGCACGCCGGCGTCCGCCAGGCCGGCGCGGCCGATCCCGGCGACCGCCAGTCCGGCTCGGCGCCGGCGGGCGCCCCCGGCGCCGCGCCCCCCAACGCCGGCGCCCCTGCGGCGACGCCTGCCGCGCCGCGCGAGGCGAGCGCGCCGGTGCTGCGCGTGGACCTAGATGCGGTGCGGGCCAACTGGCGGGAGGCCAAGCGGCGCAACGGGGCGGGGCGGCTTTCGGCGGTGCTCAAGGCCGACGCCTACGGATTGGGGATGGCGCCGGTGGCGCGGACGCTGGCGGAGCTCGGCTGCGCGGATTTCTGGGTGAACGACCTGCATGAGGCGGTGGCGCTGCTGGCCGCCGTGCCGGGGGCGCGGGTGTTCTGCCTGATGGGGCTGGCCGGCGCCCGGCCCGCCGATTTCGTCGCGCGCGGGGTGGTGCCGGCGCTGGTCTCGATGGCCGAGGTCGCGCTTTGCGCAGACGCCGCCGCCGCGACAGGACGGCCGATGACGGTGGCGCTGCAACTCGACACCGGGTTGGGGCGGCTGGGGCTTTCGGAGGCCGACGCGGCGCGGCTCGCCGCCTCGCCCGAACGTCTGGCGGGCCTCGAGACGGCGGCGCTGGTCTCGCATCTGGCCGCCTACAACCTGCCCGACGATCCCGGCAACGCCGCGCAGCTGGATCGCCTGAAGCGGCTGGCGGCCGGGCTGCCGCCGGCGGCGCTGAGCCTGTCGGCCTCCTCAGGACTGTTCCTGGGGCCGGAATGGCGGCTCGACATGGCGCGCGTGGGCAGCGCGCTGTTCGGCACGCAGACCTCGGTGGCGTTCCAGCCGGGGCTGCGGCCGTGCTATTCGCTCGAGGCGCCGGTGATCGCGGTGGCCGAGCATCCCGCCGGCCGGCGGCTGGGCTATCGCGGAACGACCGAGCTGACCCGCCCCTCGCGCATCGCCACGCTGGCGGCGGGCTATGCCGACGGGCTGCCGCAGATCTACGCCGAGGCCGGGCGCCCGCGGATCGCAGGCCGCGCGGTCCCGGTGGTGGGCGGGGTGGCGATGAACCTGACGATGCTCGACGTCACCGACCTGCCCGAGGGCGCGGTCCTGCCCGGCGCGCGCGCAGTGCTGCTGGACGCGGACGCGCCGGTGGAGCCGCTGGCCGAGGCGATGGGCTGCGCGCCCAACGTGCTGCTGACCCAGATCGGCGCGGCGGTGCGCAGAAACTACCTCGGCATCTGAGGGCTGCGGGGGCAGGCGCAGCGCATGGAGGCGATGCTCAAGAAGCTCGCGCGGGTCCCGGCGCGCCCCCGGAAGGGCCGAGCGCAGGAGACCCCGGGTCAGGCCCGGGGCGCGTTGCGCGCGGAGGCGCAGGACGCCCGGCGCGCGGACGCCTCGGCCGGGCGCGCTCAGCCGGCCGAGAGTTCGGCGAGCGCCGCCTCGGCGTCGGGCCAGATCCGGAACAGCTTGGCAAAGCCGCTGATCGTGAAGACCTCGGCCACCGGCTCGCTCATGCCGCTCAGACCCAGCGGCACGCCGGTCGCTTTCGAGCGACGGGCGGCCAGAAGCAGCACCCGCAGGCCCGCCGAGGAGATGTAGGACAGGCCGGTGAAGTCGACCAGCACCGGCTCGGGCGTGTCGAAGCAGGGGAGGAGCGCGTCCTCCAGCTCGCGGGCCGAGTTGCTGTCCACCCGCCCCTGCGGGCGGATCACCCTCGCGCCGCCCCGGGTTTCCGTCTCGATGTCCACGCTCGCTCTCCTGTTCCCGCTCGCTCAGCCGTGCAGCCGCTTGACCAGGGTCATCTCGTTGACCCCGTCGCGGCGCGCGTAGGCGACCTCGTCCATCATCGACTGCACCAGATGGATGCCCAGCCCCCCCATGGCGCGGTCGTCGAGGGCCGCGTCCACGTCCGGCGGCTCGGCCCCGGTGGGGTCGAAGGGGCGCGCGTCGTCGCGCACCACCGCCCGCGCGGCGCCCTCTGCGATCGTGATCGTGACCTCGATCCGCCCCGCCGCGCCGTCCTCATACCCGTAGCTGATCGTGTTGGTCAAAAGCTCGTCCAGCGACAGGGCCAGCGCATGGGCCGCGGCCATGGGCAGATCGTTGGCCTCGCAGAAGGCCTCGACCGCCTCGGCGAGGCGCCCGACCTCGGCCAGGTCGTTGACCAGCGTCAGCGAGAGCGCGGTCATGCGGCGGGCGCCGGCAGGGGACGGGACGGGGCGAGGGGCTCGACCCGATAGACCGTCTCGCGGCCGAACTTCTTGGGCAGCTCCATCTCGCCGACATAGGTCATCGCGAATTCCGGGGCGAAGGGCTGACCGGTCAGCAGCGCCTCGTGCTGGCGGGCGTCCATCTCGGCGCGCAGCAGGGCGACGAAGTGCTGGGAGGCGTAGATCTCGCCAGGCGCGGCCACCCCCTCGATCCGCGCGGCCCGGTTGACGTGATGGCCGAAGATCATCGAGCGGCCGGTCAGCGGATGCAGGCCGACATAGACCGGGCCCGCGTGCAGGGCGACGCGGAAGCGGGGGCGGGCCTCGAGCCCGAAGCGGTCGAGGTCGAGCTCGGCCACGCCCTCGGTCAGCTCGGCGGCGTATCCGGCAAGGTCGGTGGCGGTCTCGGCCGCCGCGTGGACCGCGTCGCCCCAGGTGTTGATCAGGATGGGGGCGGTCGAGCGCGCCTCGATCCGCATCTGCACCTCGGCGAGGAAGTCCCACAGCAACGGCACCTGCTCATCGCGCAGGGTGGAGTAGGTGGCGAGATCGGCGAAGAAGATCGCACGCACCACCAGCGGGCTCGCGCCGAAGGCGAGCGCCCCGAGGCCGGGCGCGATGTCGGCGAGCGGCGCGTCTGTCCCGCCGCGGGGTTCGTCGAGGTCGATCAGGGACAGGCGCTCGATCTCGGGCCACTGGTCCATGAAGTCGGCGGGCGAGCCGGGCTCGGCCGGAGCGGCGGGGCTCCAGCAGACCAGCAGTCGGGCGGCGGCGCCCAGCGCGTCGGCGTGCAGGCGGGCGAGGCCCTGGAGGACCTGGTTGTTGAAGCGAAGCTGGATCTCGTCGCCGGCCAGACGCTCCTCGCCCGAGGTGTCCACGCGGGCGGCGGCGGCGCGCACGGCCTCGAAGCGGGCGAGATGGGCGGGGCCGGCGGGCGCCACGTGCCAACGGGCGAAATCCTCGGGCGCGCAGGGCAGAAACAGGTGCAGCTCGGCGCCGCGGGCGAGCGCGGCTTCGGCGAAGACCAGGCCGGGGCCGGCCGAGGGGCAGGCGTAGGCGACGCGGGCCGTGGGGGGGAAGGCGGCCTCGATCTCATCGCGCAGGGCGGATTCGCAGGCGGGCGCCAGCCACGCCGGGTCGGCGACGTAGGGCGCGGCGCACAGGATCACGGCTTCGGCGCTCACCGGCCGGTTCCTCCCAACGCCTCGTGCAAGCTGGGGGAACTCTAGGCGTCGCCCGGGGACGGGCGCAAGCGGCGATGCCCCGGGGACGGGCGCAAGCGGGGATGCCCGGGGGCGGGGGCAAGCGGGGATGCCGGGGGGGCGGGGCAAGCGGGCAGGTCCGGGGACGGGCTCGCAGGGCGCAGGCCGGCACGGGCGTCGCGAAAACGTCGCCGGGGGCCGGCAGGGTGGGCAGCGACGACGGGCCGGCTTGCGCCGGGGCGCTCGGAACGCGATGTCTGGCACAGACGGCAGTCGCCGCGACCCCGGGTCGCCGCACGCCGCGGGCCGGAATCGGCCTATACGGAATTTCCTGCCGGCCGGCAGGCAAGAGCAAAGGATCACGCGCATGGCGACGCTTCTGCACCCCGACGCCCCGAATTTCCGCTCCTTCTGCGGGCTGGCCCTGCCTGACGGGCGGCGCGTGCGGCAGGGGCGGTTCTACCGCTGCGCCTCGCCGCGGACCTTCGGCCCCGCGGGGATGGAGGCGCTCGAGGCGCTGGACCCCTATGCGGTGATCGACCTGCGCGGGCGGGACGAGGCGACGGTCAACGCCTACGTGCTGCCCGACGCGATCAAGGACCGGCGCGTGGCGCTGCCGATCGAGCCCAAGACCGGCGACCGCGTGCGGGCGCTGGCCGAGGCCGGTCTGCTGGACCGGGAGAGCGCGCGCGAGGCGATGCGCGAGACCTACCGCTATTACGTCGAGGAGAACGCCGACGTGTTCCACGACCTGCTGCGCCTCGCCCACGAGAGCGGCGGACGTCCGATCGTCTGGCACTGCGCGGCGGGCAAGGACCGCACCGGCTTTGCGGGGGCGATGATCCTGGGCACGCTGGGGGCGACCGAGGAGTCGGTGATGGCCGACTACCTCGCCACCAACGACCTCTGGCAGCCTCCCGCCCATTCGACCGTCCACGCGGTCCCCGAGGCCGCGCGCGAGGCGCTGCGCCGGGTCGAGACCGACTACCTGCAGACCGCGCTCGACGCGGTCGCGCTGCGCTATGGCTCGATGTCGGCCTTCGCGGCCGAGGCGCTGGGCGGCGAGGACCAGGTGGCCCGCTTCGTGGCCGAGGCGCTGGAGGACGCGCAGGCGGCCTGATCCCCTGCCCCGCGCCGGACAAGACCCGCCGCCGGACCTCCGGCGGCGGTTTTCGTTCAGGCGGGGTCTGCGCCTCGACAGGCGCTCTGCGGGGGCTCGCCGGCGGGGGGGGCCGCAACGGTGGGGGGGCGCGGCCGGGCGCGGGCCCTAGAGCCGCTCGCGCGTGACCCGCGCCAGCTTCTCCAGCGTGCCCTCGAGGGTGCACAGGTCGGTGCCCGCGGTGGTGACGGCGTCGGCGGCCGCGGCGACGGCGAAGGCGATGGTGTCCTCGAACGCACGGCGCTCCGACAGGCCGATCGCGAGCGCCGCCACGAAACTGTCGCCGGCGCCGGTGGTCGAGAGGACCTCGACCGCCGGGGGGGCGCAGCGCCAGGCCTCCTCGGCGGTGGCGGCCCAGGCGCCGTCGCCGCCGAGCGTCACGATGGCGATTTCGGCGGCGCCGCGGGCGACAAGCTCGCGGGCCAGCGCCTCGGCCTCGGAGGGGCCGAACTCGGTCCAGCCCATCAGCTCCATCCCCTCGTAGTGGTCCATCCGCAGCACGTAGGCGCCGGTGTTGGGCTGGGCGGCGACCTCGAGCGGGCGGCCGGAGGTGTCCACGATCACTTTCGCCCCCACCCGCCCCGCGTGGGCGCAGAGGCGGCGCGGGAAGTCCTCCGGCACGCCGGGGGGCTGGGAGCCCGAGAGGACCACCAGGTCGCCCGGGCGCATCGCCTGCGTGAGGGCGGCGAGCGCGCCCTGCCAGACCGGCTCGCCCCAGGGCTCCCCGGGCATCACGAAGCGATACTGGCCGCCGGTGGCGTGGTCGTGGACGGCGATGCTCTGGCGGGTGGGGACGCCGCAGTCATGCCAGATGGCGGGCAGGCCGCCGGCCTCGAACCGCTCGCGGTAGGTCAGGCCGAGCGGGGCGCCGGTGCAGATGAACGCCTCGGACGCGCCGCCCAGCTTGCGGATGGCGCGGGAGACATTGGCGCCGCCGCCGCCGGGGTCCGTCTGCGGCGGCGTGCAGCGCATCTTGTGGCCCTCCTCCAGCCGCGCGACGCCGGTGGTCAGGTCGAGGGCGGGGTTCAGGGTGACGGTCAGGATGCGGGACATGCGCGCTCCGATTGCTCTGCTGTCTCGCGGGAGCCTATCGGAGCGCCCGCGCCCGGCTGAACCCCGCGCGGCGCCGCAGGAGGGCGCGCGCGGGCTCAGGACAGGGTGAAGAGAGGCCGGAACTCGGTCATGTCGTCGAACAGGCAGACCTCGGGCGGGCCCAGGTCCAGCGTCGGCAGGGCGCCCAGCAGCGCGGACTCGGCCTCCGAGAGCATGGCGTCGGCCTCGCGGGCGTCCTCGGGCGCGGGCCAGTCGATCAGATAGGCGAGCGTGACGTGGAAGCGGTAGTCCGCATGCCCCGGACGGGCCGCGAGGCCGGTCGCCGCGGCCAGGCGGTCGCGCAGGGCGCGCAGGCGGGCGTCCTCGGCCGGGGTGCGGCCGCTGAGCGCCACGCCCATGCCCGAGGGCGACAGGGTCAGCCCGTCGAGCTTCATGGCGAACACCGGGTCGGTGTCGAGCGAGAAGCCGCGCAGGGCTTCGATCAGCGCCTCGTCGGCGAGGCGGCCGGACAAGGTGGGCGAGAGGTGCTGCGGCCAGGCCGCGCCGCGGCGGCCGTGCAGCAGCATGTCGAACATCGTCATGTGGAACGAGGCGGGCGGCAGCCAGGCCCAGAAACGGGCGAGACCGGCGGCCTGCATCGTGGCCCGCACGGTGGCGAGCGCCGCGTTGGCCGCAGGCTCCCGCACATGGGCGATGACGGTGCAGCCGGGGTCTGGCAGCGCGTGGCCCTGGGCGTCGAAGCGCAGGTCGAGGTAGGTCGGGGCCGCCTCGCCCTGGCGGGCGGCGAGCGCGTCGGTCAGTCTCACAGTCGGGCCCCGCTGTTGGCGTCGAACAGGTGCAGGTCGGCGGGATCCGCGGTCAGCGACAGCGGGCCCGAGGGCAGCGGCAACGCGGCGTCGGCCGCGATCACCACCGGCGCCCCTGCCGCGAGCCCGTGCAGGAGGCGGGTGGCGCCCAGCTCCTCGACCGCCTCGAGCGCGAACGGCAGGCCGGCGCCGGGGGCGGCGAGGCGGGCCTTCTCCGGGCGCAGGCCGGCCTTCGCCGGGCCCTGGGGCGCGCCGAGGGGGGCCGGGATCGCGGCCTCGCCCACGCGCAGCCGGTCGCCCTCGACCACGGCGTCGAGCAGGTTCATCGCCGGCGCGCCGATGAAGGAGGCGACGAAGGTGGTGGCGGGGCGGGCGTAGACCTCGGCCGGGGTCCCGACCTGCTCGACCAGACCGCCGTTCAGGACCACGATGCGGTCGGCGAGCGTCATCGCCTCGACCTGATCGTGGGTCACATAGATCGCCGAAACCCCCAGCCGGCGCTGCAGCTTGCGGATCTCGAGCCGCATCTGGTTGCGCAGGCGCGCGTCGAGGTTCGAGAGCGGCTCGTCGAACAGGAACACCTTGGGATCGCGCACGATGGCCCGGCCCATCGCCACCCGCTGGCGCTGGCCGCCCGAAAGCTGGGCGGGCTTGCGGTCGAGGAACTCCTCGATCTGGAGCATCGCGGCGGCCTGGGCGACCTTCTCGGCGATCACCTCGCGGGCGATCTTTCGGTTCTGCAACCCGTAGGCGAGGTTCCTGCGCACCGTCATGTGCGGGTAAAGCGCATAGTTCTGGAACACCATGGCGATGTCCCGGTCGGCGGGGTCGGCGTCGTTCACCCGGCGCCCGTCGATGCGGATCTCGCCCTCCGAGACCTCCTCGAGCCCCGCGACCATGCGCAGGAGCGTGGACTTGCCGCAGCCGGACGGCCCGACGAAGACCACCAGCTCGCCCTGCCCCACCTGGATGTCGACGCCCTTCACCGCCAGCGCCCCGTTGGGGTAGCGCTTGACCACGCCGTCGATCTCGAGCGTCAGGGCGCGGTCGGAGGGAACGGGCGGGCCGACGGGGGCCCAGTCAGAGGCCATGTCGGAGGTCACGTCGGAGGCGACCGCTTCGAGGATCTTGATCATTTCTCGCTCTCCACCAGGCCCTTCACGAAGGCGCGCTGGAAGATCAGGACGATCAGCGCGGGGGGAACCATGGCCAGGATCGCCATGGCCAGGGCCTTGTTGTAGTCGGGGATGTTGGCGCCGATCCACACCTGCAGGATCTGGCGGATGCCGCGCACGATGGTGAACATGCCCTCGTCCGTGGTCATCAGCGCGGGCCACAGATACTGGTTCCAGCCCACCACGAACATGATGATGAAGATCGCGGCCATCATCGTCTTCGAGAGCGGAACCAGGATGTCGATGAAGAAGCGCACCGGCCCCGCGCCGTCGATGCGCGCGGCCTCCAGCAGCTCGTCGGGGACCGACTTGAAGAACTGGCGGAAGAAGAAGGTGCCGGTGGCCGAGGCGATCAGCGGCAGGATCAGCCCGGTGTAGGTGTTCAGAAGGCCCATCGACTGCACCACCTCGTAGGAGGGCAGGATCCGCACCTCGAGCGGCAGCAGCAGGGTCGAGAAGATGATCCAGAACGCCAGCGAGCCCAGCGGGAAGCGGAAGTAGACGATGGCGTAGGCCGCCAGCATCGAGATCACGATCTTGCCGACCGCAAAGCCCATCCCGAGGATCACCGAGTTCCAAAGCATCCGCACGCCGGTGACCTCTCCGGTGAAGCCGCCCCGGTCGAACAGGACCGCGCCGTAGGTGGAGGCGAACTCCCCCCCATAGCCCAGCTGCAGCCCCTCGGAGTGGATCACCACGGGGTCGTAGGTCGAGGAGGCGAAGGCCACCACCAGCGGGGCCATCATCAGCAGCACGCCCAAGATCAGCACCGCATGGTGATAGAGCTGCACGCGGCTGCGCCTGCGCCGCGCGCCCGCCGAGGCGGCGGCGCGCGACCAGGAGGCGGCCAGCGCCGGATCGGTTGTGACGGTCATGGGTCTGGCCTCAGGTGTAGTGGACGCGCCGCTCGATCAGGCGGAACTGGATCACGGTGAGAAGGAACACGGCCGCCATCAGGATCACCGACTGGGCCGAGCTGCCCCCCAGGTCCTGGCCGCGGAAGCCGTCGAGATAGACCTTGTAGACCAGCGTCACGGGGTTGTTGCCCGGCTCGCCCTTCAGCATCACGTCGACGACGCCGAAGGTCTCGAAGAAGGCGTAGGTGATGTTGATGATCAGCAGGAAGAAGCTGGTCGGCGCCAGGAGCGGGAACACCACCGTCCAGAACCGCCGCACCGGCGAACGGCAGTCGATCGACGCCGCCTCGCGCAGGGAAGTGGGGATGCCCTGCAGGCCCGAGAGGAAGAAGATGAAGTTGACCGGGATCTGCTTCCAGGCCGCGACCGTCATCATCGCCACGGCGGTGTCGAAATAGTCGAACCCCACGCGCATGTCCCAGCCCAGCCAGGCGGCGAACTCCTTCAGCGGGCCGATGTGCTGGTCGAAGAACATCGAGCCCATCAGCCCGGCCACGGGCGGCGCGATGGCGTAGACCCACATCAACGAGGTCTTGTAGGTCGACTTCCCCCGCAGCACCGCGTCGGCCGATACCGCCAGCGCCAGCGCGATGCCGAGGCTGAACAGCGCCACCACCACCGTGAACAGCGCCGTGAACCGGGCCGAGCGGGCGTAGGTCGAGTTGGTGACCGCGTCGACGTAGTTGTCCACGCCCACGAAGGTCGCCGTGCCGAAGAACGGATCCTCGATGTGGAAGGACGAGCGCACCGCCTCGGCCGAGGGCCACAGGAAGAAGATCGCGACGATCGCCATCTGCGGCAGCAGCAGCAGGTAAGGCGTCAGGGAGGGGCCGAAGAGGGCCTTCTTCATGGGAATGCGGCTCGCGGTGGGATCGTGGGTGGGGGCGAACCCCCGGAAAGGCGGCGGGGAGCGTCCCCCGAGGTCTCGCCGGGGGCCCTCCCCCGGAAAGAGAACGGGGACGCCGCGCGGGCGCCCCCGTCCGCCATGGCCGGGCGATCAGCCCGAGGTCTTGGCGAAGCGCTCCAGGATCTGGTCGCCTTCCTCGTCGATCGTCTTCAGCGCGTCCTCGACCGAGGTCTCGTCGGAGAAGATCTTGCCGGTCTCGCGGTTGATGACGTCGCGGACCTGCGGGTAGAAGCCCAGGCGATAGCCGCGGGTCCACTCGCCGGCCGGCAGCAGCAGCTGCAGGATGCCGGTCTCGGCCGAGGGGGCCTCGTCGTAGTAGCCGTCGGCCTTGGCCATCTCGTAGGCGGCGTTGGTGATCGGCACGTAGCCGGTCTGACGGTGCCACATGTACTGGACCTCGGGCGAGGTCAGGAACTCGAAGAACGCGGCGGTGGCCTGGTTCTCGGCTTCGTCATGGCCGGTCAGCGCGAACAGCGCGGCGCCGCCGATGAAGGTCGACCCGCCGGCGCCCTCGACCGAACCCCAGTAGGGCAGGTAGGTCGAGGCGAAGGGATGCTTCATCGACTGCTGCAGGCCGCCGAAGCTGCCCGAGGAGCCGATCCACATCGCCACGTCGCCATTCTCGAACGGCTGCTGGTTGTCGTTCCAGCCGGGGCCGTAGTAGCCGAACAGGCCCGCGTCCTGCCATTCCTTCAGCTTGTCGAAGTGCATCTGCAGCTCGGGCGTCGAGGACAGCAGCAGCTCGACGTCCTGGGCGGACTCATAGCCGTTGTTCTGCGTCGCGAACGGCAGGTTGTGGCGCGAGAAGAAGTTCTCGACGAAGATCCAGGGCATGTGGCTCTGGGCCAGCGGGACGTAGCCGGCCTCCTTGAGCTTGGGCGCGATCTCCTCGAACTCTTCCCAGGTCTTGGGCGCCTCGACGCCCGCGGCCTTCAGCGCGTCCTCGTTGTAGTAGAGGATCGGTGTGGACGAGTTGAACGGCATGCCGATCATCTTGCCCGAGGCGTCGGCGTACATGTAGCGCACGCCGTCGATGTAGTCGGTCACGTCGAAGCCGGCGCCGGCTTCGTTCAGCAGGTCCTCGGCCGGCAGCACCGCGCCCGTGGCGCCGATGATCGTGGCGCTGCCCGCATCGAACACCTGCACGATGTTGGGCTGCTCGCCGGCGCGGAAGGCGGCGATGACGTTGGTCAGGGTCTCTTCGTAGCCGCCCTTGTAGATCGGGGTGATCCTGTAGTCGGACTGGCTCTCGTTGAACTGGGTCGAGATCTCGTTGACCGTCTCGCCAAGGGCGCCGCCCATGGCGTGCCACCAGGTGATTTCGGTCTGGGCCTGGGCGTAGGTGGCCGTGGCGGCCAGCGCGCCGGCTGCGAGCAGCGTCTTGCGGAGCATGCGTAACCCTCATGAACGTCGGGAGCCCGCGCGCCCCCCGGGCGCCGCGAGCGGACCGTGGCGATGCCTAGCGGCGCTCGATGTCGTGCGGATCACGGTTTGATGTCGTTTGCATTGCAGTCGCGCGGAGCGGCGGCGTCTTTAACCCGGACTTAGCCTCCGGCGGCCCATGACCATCGCGGGATCGGCTTGGGAGGACATGGCATGGCGCTCGTGCGGCGCGCTCTCACCCTGGCGCAGAGCGCCGAAGGGATGTTCGTGATCTGCTGGGTCGCGGTCTACGCCGTGGCAAGCGCCTATGACGTCATGGACGACGTGGTCGGCCTGATGGTCGTGCACGAGGACTGGGAACTCGACGAGCTGCTGCTGGCGCTGGCACTGGCGGGGCTGCTGGCGATGGTCGCGCTGGCCCGCCGCGGCCTGGTGCTGCGCAGGAGCGAGGCCGGACGCGACCGGGCCGAGGCCGAGGTCGCCTGGCTGGCCCTGCACGATCCGCTGACCGGCCTGTTCAACCGCCGCTTCATCGACGAGATGACCGCCCGCCACGGCGTCGACCGCCGCTCGCGCGCGGATCGGCGCGCCGCCGGCCGCCCCTGGGCCTCGGGGCCCGATCGTCGGACCGACGACATGGGGCTGGAGCGGGGCGCGGTGCTGGCGCTGGACCTCGACGGCTTCAAGCAGGTCAACACCCTGGTCGGCCACGAGGGCGGCGACGCCCTGCTGCGCGAAAGCGCGGCCCGACTGCGCCGCGCGGTTCCAGGCGGTGTCATCGCGCGCCTTGGCGGGGACGAGTTCGTGGTGATCGTCGACCGGGCCGTCGCCCCCGATCCGCTGGCCCTGGGCGACCGCATCTGCGCGGCGCTCTCGGAGTCGATCGAGCTTGGCGGCGTGGCGGTGCGCGTCGGCGCCTCGGTCGGCGTCGCGCTGCTCCCCGAGGACACGCCGCGCCTCGCCGAGGCGCTGGGCATGGCCGACGCCGCGCTCTACGCGGCCAAGGACAGCGGGCGCGGCCAGGCGGCCGCCTACCGTCCCGAGATGGGCGACGCGCTGGCTCGCCGGGCCGAGCTCGAGACCGGGCTGCGCCGCGCCCTGGCCGCGAGGCCGACCGAGCCCTCGGGCGCTTCGGACAAGCCGGGCAAACCGGCGGCGGCGCAGGTTTCCCCGGCGATCTCTCTGCTCTACCAGCCGCTGGTCGAGCTCGCGAGCGGGCGCCTCGCGGGATTCGAGGCGCTGGCCCGCTGGACCGGCCCCGACGGCGCCCCCGCCGCCGCCCCGGCGGAGTTCGTGGCGCTCGCCGAGGAGACCGGACAGATCATGCGCCTGTCCGAGCAGCTGCTGAGTCAGGCCTGCGCCGACGCCGTGCGCTGGCCGGAGCGGCTGCGCCTGTCGTTCAACATCTCGCCCACACAGCTCGGGGACCCGGAGCTCGCGCCCCGGATCCTGGGCGCCCTCGCGAACGCCGGCCTGCCCCCCGCCCGCCTGCAGATCGAGGTGACCGAGACCGCGGTGATGCGCAATCCCGACATGGGCGTGATGATCCTCGACAGCCTGCGCGAGGCCGGGGTGCGGGTGGCGCTGGACGACTTCGGCGCGGGCTGTTCCAGCCTCGCCCAGATCACCCGCCTGCGCTTTGACGGCATCAAGATCGACAAGGGCTTCATCGCCCGCGCCGGCGACGCGGGCGAGGGCGACGAGATCCTGCGCGCGGTGCTGGGCCTGGCCCGCGGCCTGGGCGTCGACGCGACCGCCGAGGGGATCGAGACCGCGGCCCAGCTCGCCCGCCTGCGCGCGCTGGGCTGCGGTTTCGGCCAGGGCTTCCTGCTGGGCCGCCCCGCCTCCCAGACCGAGGCGCTGGCCCGCATCGCCGCCGAGGCCGCCCTCCCCGCCGACGCCCGCCGCGCCGGCTGAGACCCGCCGGCGGACGGCGCCGGCGCCGCCGGACCCCTCCCCTCCGCCCTCCGCCAGGCGCCCGGCCCCGGGGATGGCGGGCGGGGCGACGCGCGCAGCGCGAGCGTCCGTCCCGCCGTCCCCTTCGGCCCTTCGCCGGATCGGCCTCGCCCTCCGCCGGAAGGCTCGCAGACCCGAGGCAGCCAGCCCCGACGACAACCCCGGAGCCCCGGCTGGGCCGCCGCGCCAGGACCTTTCGGACCCCGAGGAGTCCGCGCCCGCCCGCCCGTCCTCGCGCAATGCTTCCGGCGGGACGCGATCGCGCCGGGCTGCGGGCTGCGCACCCTCTGCGGCGCGCCCGCGATCGCCGGGAAAACGCAGACGGGGGCCCGCAGGCCCCCGTCCGGCTTGATCGAATGCGGCCTTACTCGGCGGCGACGGCGTCGGAGCCGGCGTCGAAGCGGGCCAGGCGCGAGGCGATGATCTCGTGCGCGTCCGCCATGATCCGGTCGATCAGTTCCTTGACCGAGGGCACGTCGTTGATCAGGCCCTGGATCATGCCGGCCGACCAGACGCCGTGGTCGGTTTCGCCCGAGGTCAGCCCTTCGCGGCCGCGCACGCCCTTGACCAGGTGGGCGACCTCCTCGAAGGGCTTGCCGGCCCGCTCGGCCTCGAGCACCTGCTGGGAGATCGCGTTCCTGGCCACCCGCGCCGTGTTGCGATAGGAGCGGAAGATCAGGTCGGTCGCGCGCTCGTCCTGGTCGACCATGGCCTGCTTGAAAGCCTCGTGGATCGGCGCCTCCTTGGTGGCGCAGAAGCGGGTGCCCATGTTGATGCCCTCGGCGCCCAGCGCGAGCGCCGCCACGAGCCCGCGGCCATCGCCGAAGCCGCCCGAGGCGATCATCGGGATCTTGATCTTGTCGGCGGCCGCCGGGATCAGGATCAGGCCGGGGATGTCGTCCTCGCCCGGGTGGCCCGCACATTCGAACCCGTCGATCGAGATCGCATCCACGCCCATCCGCTCGGCCGAGAGCGCGTGACGAACCGCGGTGCACTTGTGAATCACCTTCACGCCGGCGGCCTTGAAGGCGTCGACATGCTCCTGGGGCTTGTAGCCGGCGGTCTCGACCGCCTTGATGCCGCCCAGGATGATCGCGTCGCGATACTCCGCATAGGGCGGAGGCGTCAGCGTCGGCAGGATCGTCAGGTTCACGCCGAAGGGCTTGTCGGTCATCTCGCGGCAGCGGGCGATTTCCTTGGCCAGCGCCTCGGGGGTCGGCTGGGTCAGGGCCGTGAGGAAGCCCAGGCCGCCGGCGTTGGCCACGGCGGACACCAGCTCGGCCGTGCCCACCCACTGCATGCCGCCCTGGGCGATGGGATGCTCGACGCCGAACAGTTCGGTGAAACGGGTCTTCATGTCGTCCTCCTCCGCGCCTCTGCCGGGCGCCCGTTGCGGGTCGGGCCGAGGGCGTGAACCCCCGGCCCGGCCGTGCTCCTCCCAAAGAGGTTACGCGAAGGTCAAGCGACCGCGGAACCCCTGACGTCGCATCAGCGAGGCGCCATGCGGATGGCGCCGTCGAGGCGAACGTCCTCGGCGTTGAAGTAGCCGGTCTCGAGCATGCACATCGCCAGGGCCGCATACTCGTCGGGGTCGCCCAGCCGCGGGGGATGGGGGACCGAGGCCGAGAGCGCCGCCTTCACGTTGTCGGGCGCGCCCTGCAACAGCGGCGTGTTGAAGATGCCCGGCAGGATCGTGTTGATGCGGATCCCCTCGGAGGCGAAGTCGCGCGCGATCGGCAGGGTCATCGCCACGATCGCGCCCTTCGAGGCGGAGTAGGCGACCTGGCCCATCTGCCCGTCCTCGGCCGCGACCGAGGCCGTCATCACCATCGCGCCCCGGTCGCCGCAGTCGAGCTTTTCCAGCTCCAGCATCCCCGCGGCCGAACCCACGATGCAGCGGAAGGTGCCGATCTGGTTGACCTCGATGATCTTCTTGTAGGCGTCGATCGGGAACTTGCGGATCTCGCCCGTCTTGCGGTCCCGGCCCACGGTCTTGATCGCGTTGCCGATGCCCGCGCAGTTGACCAGGATCCGCTCCTGCCCGATGGCGGAGCGGGCCTTGGCGAAGCCCTCGTCGACCGAGGAATCCGAGGTCACGTCGACATGCACGAAGACGCCGCCCAGCTCCTTGGCCAGCGCCTCGCCCTTCTCGGCGTTGAGGTCGAACAGCGCCACCTTGGCGCCCTTGGCGGCCAGCCGCTTGGCGGTCGCGGCGCCCAGGCCCGACGCGCCGCCGGTGACGACGGCGGAAAGTCCGTTCACATCCATGATTACACAGCCTCGATAATGGTCACGTTGGCGACGCCGCCGCCTTCGCACATGGTCTGCAGGCCCCACTTCTTGCCGCGCGCATGCAGCGCGTGGACGAGCGTCGCCATCAGCTTGGTGCCAGAGGCGCCCAGCGGGTGCCCCAGGGCGATCGCGCCGCCGTTCACGTTCAGCTTCGCGTGGTCCGCGCCCACATGCTTCAGCCAGGCGAGCGGCACCGGCGCGAAGGCCTCGTTGACCTCGTAGAGGTCGATGTCGTCGATCTTCATCCCCGCCCGCTTCAGCGCGCGGTCGGTGGCGTAGAGCGGCTCCTCGAGCATGATCACCGGGTCGCCGGCGGTCACGGTCAGGTTGTGGATCCGCGCCAGCGGCTTCAGCCCATGCTGCTTGACCGCCTCGGCCGAGGCGATCAGCACGCCCGAAGACCCGTCGCAGATCTGGGAGGCGTTGCCCGCCGTGATCACGCCGCCCTCGACCAGCGTCTTCAGGCCGCCCAGACCCTCCATCGAGGCGTCCAGACGCACGCCCTCGTCCTGGGTGTGCATGCCGCCCTCGATCTCCAGCGGCACGATCTCGTCGTTGAAGGCGCCGGCCTGGATGGCGGCGGCGGCGCGCTTGTGGGACTCGAGCGAGAAGGCGTCGAGCTGCTCACGCGTGAAGCCGTGCTTCTGGGCGATCATCTCGGCGCCGGCGAACTGCGTGAAGGCGATGTCGGGATACTTCTTGTCCAGCCCCGGCGACTTGGCCGAGCCCGGCTCGAACGAGCGGCTGAACCGGCCCGAGGAGCCCATGGGCACGCGGGTCATGCTCTCGACGCCCGCGGCGATCACCAGGTCCATGGTGCCCGACATCACGGCCTGCGCCGCGAACTGGATCGCCTGCTGGGACGAGCCGCACTGGCGGTCGATGGACACGGCCGGCACATGCTCGGGCAGCTTGGAGGCCAGCACGGCGTTGCGGCCGATGTGCAGGCCCTGCTCGCCGACCATGCCGACGCAGCCCATGATCACGTCCTCGATGGCCGCGGGATCGACGCCCGAGCGGTCGACGACCGCGTTCAGCGACTGGGCGGCGAGGTCGACAGGGTGCCAGTCGGCGACCTTGCCGCCGCGGCGGCCTCCGGCGGTGCGCACGGCGGCGCAGATGTAGGCTTCAGCCATGATCACTCCTCCTTCGTCTTTTCGACGTATGGGTTGGGGCGGCGGTCAGCCGCCGAATTTCGCGGCGCGCTTCTCGAGGAAGGCCGAGACGCCCTCCTTGAAATCGGCCGAACGCCCGGCGTCGCGCTGGTGGTCGCGCTCGGCCTGCAGCACCTCGGCGAAGGAGCCGTCGGCCGCGAGCCAGGCCTGCTTGCGGATCAGGCGCAGCGAGGGCTGGGGGCCCCTGGCCAGCCGCTGGGCCAGTTCCATCGCGGTCTCGTCGATCTTGTCGTCCTCGACCACGCGGTTGACGAGCCCCCAGTCGAGGGCCTTTTCGGCCGGGATCTTCTCGGCCAGCAGCATCATCTCCATCGCCCGCGCCCGGCCCGCGGCCCGGGTCAGCAGCCAGGTGGCGCCGCCGTCGGGCACGAGACCGATGCGTGCGAAGGCGAGCATGAAGTAGGCCGACTTGCCGGCCACGATCATGTCCGCCGACAGCGAGATCGACGAGCCGACGCCCGCCGCCGCCCCGCGCACCGCCGAGACGATGGGCACGGCCGAGTCGCGGATCGCCATCATCAGCGGGTTGAAGTGCTTCTCCAGCGCCCCGCCCGCGTCGGCGTTGGGGTCGCCCGGCTCCACGGTGCCGCCCGAGAGGTTGGCGCCCGAGCAGAACGCCCGCTCGCCGGAAGCGAGCAGGATCGCGCGGGAGCTTCCCGCGGCCGCCTCGATCGCCTCCTTGAACTCGGTCGCGAGGTCGGAGGTGATGGCGTTCATCGTCTTGGGGTCGTTGAGGCGGATGACGGCGACATCGCCGTCCTTCTCCACCAGCAGCTTGTCGGACATGGGGGTCTCCGGTCAGTCAGGGCGCGGGCGATCGCGCGGGCCGCCAAGGGCCCGCGCGCATCGCCTCAGCGATACTCGGGCGTTTCCCAGAACGGGTAGTAGTCGGGCATGTCCGTCGAGACCTTGTCGGGGAACTGCGGGGCGCGCTTCTCGAGGAAGCTCTGCACGCCTTCCTTGACGTCGGCCGACATCCCGCGCGCGGCGATGCCCCGGCTGTCGACGCGGTGGGCCATCATCGGGTGCGGCTCGCCCAGCATCTTCCACATCATGTTGCGCGCCAGCGCGACGGCGACGGGGGAAGTGTTCTCCGACATCTCCTTGGCCAGCGAGCGGGCCGCGGGGATCAGGTCGTCGGGCTCATGGACCGAGCGGGCGTAGCCGGTGGCGAGCGCCTCGTCGGCGTCGAAGATCCGGCCTGTCGTGGTCCACTCCACCGCGCGCGAGATGCCCACGACGCGGGGCAGGAACCACGACGAGCAGGCCTCGGGGACGATGCCGCGCTTGGGGAACACGAAGCCGACGCGGGCCTTGGTCGAGACCATGCGAACGTCCATCGGCAGCTGCATGGTGGCGCCGATGCCGACCGCGGGTCCGTTGATCGCGCCGATCACCGGCTTTAGGCTGTCGAAGATGCGCAGGGTGACCTGGCCGCCGCCGTCGCGGAGTTCCTCGGCCGAGTAGTCGTTGGTCCCGTCGGGGTTCTTCTTGATGAAGTCGCCGGTGGTGAAGACCTTGCCGCCGTCGCCCTTGCCGCGCTCCAGGTCCGCGCCGGCGCAGAAGCCGCGGCCCTCGCCGGTGACGATCACCGCGCGCACCCGGTCGTCGGCGTCCGAGACGTCGAAGGCCGCGATCATCTCGTCCATCATGTCGCGGGTGAAGGCGTTCAGCTTGTCGGGCCGGTTGAGGGTGATCGTGAAGATCCCCTCGTCCAGCGTCGTGTAGATCGTCGAGTAGTCCTTGCGCTCCGCCATGGTGCGTCTCCTCCGGGGTTCTTTTTTGGTGGCCGGGGGCGCCGGTTCACGCGCCCCCGGAGGCGGGGGCCCTCAATTGACCTGTCGGTCCTGGCCTTCCCAGTAGGGTGCGCGAAGCTCTCGTTTCAGGAGCTTGCCGGAGGCGTTGCGGGGCATCGCCTGGATCACGTCGACCGACTTGGGGCACTTGAAGTGGGCGAGCCGCCCGCGCACGAAGTTGATCACGTCGACGGGGTCGAGGGTCTGGCCCTCCTTCACCGTGACCACGGCCTTCACCGCCTCGCCCCACTTCTCGTCCGGCACGCCGATCACGGCGGCCTCGGAGATGGCGGGATGGGCGTAGAGGGCGCTCTCGACCTCGGCGGGATAGACGTTCTCGCCGCCCGAGACGATCATGTCCTTGATGCGGTCGTGGATGTAGAGATAGCCGTCCGCGTCCATGTAGCCCGCGTCGCCCGAGCGGACCCAGCCCTGCGCGTCCTTGGTCTTCGCCGTCGCCTCGGGGTTGTTGTAGTAGCCGGCCATGTTGTTGCCCGACAGGATCGCGATCTCGCCGATCTCGCCCAGCGGCAGCTCGGTCCCGTCGGGGTCCACGATCTTGATCTGCGAGCCCGGCAGCGCCTTGCCGGCGGAGGCGAGGCGCTTGGGGTCGCGGGCGCGGTGATCCTCGGGCGGCAGGAGGGAGATCGTGCCGGTCGTCTCGGTCATCCCGTAGCACTGGCAGAAGTCGCAGCCGAAGACGGTCAGGCATTCTTCCAGCAGCGGCACGGGCATCGGCGCCGCGCCATATGCGATGTTCTTGACGTGGGAGAAATCGGCCGCCTGCGCCTGGGGCGTGCGCACGATGAACTGCAGCGCCGCGGGCACCAGGAAGGCGTGGGAGACGCCGCGGTTGATGAACAGGTCCAGCGCCTCGAGGGGGTTGAACTCCCGCGTGATGATCGCCTTGGCGCAGTTGGCGTAGCTGAGGCACCACACCCCGATGCCGCCGATATGGGCGAAGGGCATGCACACCAGCATGATCGCGTCATCATCCATGGTGTCGTAGTTCATGCCCGCCGCGGACATCAGCGTGCGCTGGCCCAGCAGGTTGTGATGGCTCAGCATCACGCCCTTGGGCAGGCCGGTGGTGCCGGAGGTGAACAGCACCAGGCAGACGTCGTCGGGCTCTCCGAGGTCGCCCTTGAACTCGGCGTCCTGGCCGTCGCGCCAGTCGAAATAGGAGGGGTGTTTCTCCGACCCGCCCTCGGCCGCGATGATGGTCAGATCCTTGGGGAGCTGGTCGCGGATCTCCTCGACGGCGGACAGGAACTCGGGGCCCACGGCCAGCACGTCGGGGACGTAGCGCTCGAGGATCTGGGCGATCTCGGCCGGCGCCAGGCGCCAGTTCAGCGGGCCGAAGAAGCCGCCGGCCTTGGCCGTGCCGATGAACAGCTCGAAGGCCACGTCGGAATTCTTGCCCCAGTAGGCGACGTTCCGGCCGCCCAGCGCCTGCAGCCCGTTGGCCACCTGGTCGGTGTAGCGGTCGAACTGGGCGAAGGTGGTGATCCGGCCCTCGAACTCGTGGACCATCACGTCGGGGCGGCGCTTGGCGTTCGAGCGGGCGAGCGTGCCCATCGTCTTCAGCGCGGCGGGGTCGATCATTCGGTGCATCCTCCCTGAGCGGGCGCGCGGCCTTGCGCCGGCCGCGTCGCCCCCGTTGTCCTGTCGGCCCGGCGGTCTTGACGCCGCCGGGGCCGGCCCGCCGTCAGATCGAGCGGGACACCAGCTCCTTCATGATCTCCGAGGTGCCGCCGTAGATGCGCTGCACGCGGGCGTCGCGCCACAGGCGGGCGATCGGATATTCGTTCATGTAGCCGGCGCCGCCATGGAGCTGGAGGCAGGCGTCCACCATCTCCCACTGCATCTCGGTGTGCCAGAGCTTGGCGGCCGAGGCCTCGTAGGCGTCGAGCTTGCCCTCGACGTGGCGGGCCAGCGCCCAGTCCACATGCGCCCAGCCGACCTGCAGCTTGGACTTCAGGCTCGCCAGCGTGAAGCGGGTGTTCTGGAAGTCGAAGATCGGCTGCTTGAAGGCGGTGCGCTCCTTGGTGAACTTCACCGCCTCGTCGAAGGCGCGCTGCGCGCCGGCCTGGGCGGCCAGCGCGATCGACAGACGCTCCTGGGGCAGCTGGTTCATCAGGTAGGCGAAGCCCTTGCCCTCTTCGCCCAGACAGTTGGTGATCGGGACGCGCACGTCCTGGAAGAACAGCTCGGAGGTGTCGGCGGAGTGCTGGCCGATCTTGTCGAGGTTGCGCCCGCGGGTGAAGCCGTCGCGGTCGGCCTCGACCAGGATCAGCGAGATGCCCTTGGCGCCCTGCGTCGGGTCGGTCTTGGCCACGACCACGATCACGTCGGCGTTCTGGCCGTTGGTGATGTAGGTCTTCTGGCCGCTGACGACGTAGTGGTTGCCGTCCTTCTTGGCCGTCGTCTTGACGCCCTGGAGGTCGGAGCCGGTGCCCGGCTCGGTCATCGCGATGGCGCTGATCGCCTCGCCGGTGACGAACCTGGGCAGCCACTTCTTCTTCTGCTCTTCCGAGCCGTAGGCGACCAGGTAGTCGGCCACGATGTCGGACTGGAGCGTGAAGCCGGCCGAGGAGCCGAGGTAGGCGAGCTCTTCGGCGACGACGGCGTTGTAGCGGTAATCGAGGCCCATCCCGCCGTATTCTTCGGGGACGGTGGGACAGAGCATCCCGGCCTCGCCGGCGGCGAGCCAGACCGAGCGGTCGACGACGCCGCTCTGTTCGAATTCGTCCAGGCGCGGGGTGAGGTGGCGGTCGAAGACCTTGCGCACCGCATCCCGGAACAGCCCGTGCTCCTCGTCGTAAACGCTGCGGTCCATGGCGTCGAGCATATGATCCTCCCGATGGCGTTCAATCGGCCTTGGCGGTATTAACTAGTCGATTAAACCGGGACGGTAAAGCGGCAAGCGCGGCGCCGCAAGCCACGTGGCGGCGCCCGCCAGGGCGGGCGCCGGGACGGGCGGAACGGGCGTCCGGGTCAGATTTCGGCCGGGTTTGCGGACGGGCTCAGCGCTTGGCGAGCAGCCCGTCCATGATCAGCGTGATGGTGGTGTCGACATAGGCCCGGCGCAGCTCGTCGTCGATCTCGTCGATGCCGTGGACGTACTTCAGGACGAATCGCGCCGAGAAGATCTGGTCCGCCGAGCCGATGGCGATGAAGTAGAACAGGCGCGCGTCGATCGGCTTGAATTCGCCCGCCGCCACCCCTTCGGAGATCATCGTCTGGTAGGCGCGGGAGATCGGCGAGAGGTATTTCTCGGCGATGTCGCGCGCGGTTTCGGCGTTTTCGTCGCGCATCGTCTTGATCAGCAGCCGCTGCAGGTAGGGGCAGCGGAAATACATGCGCACCAGGCCCGACAGGTGATAGCGCATCTTCTTGGACGGGCTCATGTCCATGTTGACCAGCGCCGAGAGCTGGGTGATCGAGGCGCCGAGGTCCCGCTCCAGCAGGGCCAGCATCAGCCCGTTCTTGTTGCCGAAATAGTACTTCACCAGCGCCGAGTTCACGCCCGCCTCGGCCGCGATCTCGCTGATCGGCACGTTGAGCGTGTCGCGCTTGCGCATCAGTTCGCTGGCCGCGGTCAGCAGCAGGTCGCGCGTCGACATCCGCCCCTCTACGGCCACGGCGGCCGACTCGCTCTTCATCGTCAAGTTAAACTGTCCCTGCGTTCATGGCGCTGACCTTAATCGGGGAGCGAAGCGTTGTCACGCGACGCTCGCCGTCCGGCCGGCCGGTCATGCGCGGCGACCGTGTTGCGCCGCACCCATGGCGCCGCGGCGCGGTGGGGAGTAATCTCCCGCCCGCCGGCCCGACGCCGGCGCCCGCCCACGACCCGCCAGAGGAGACGCCGTGTCCGAGCCGAGCCCCCAACCCGTTCCCGGCCGCCAGCTGGTCGAGGAGCTGATCGACCTGCTCGACGTCGAGCGCCTGGAGATGAACCTGTTCCGCGGGCATGTCGCCGAGGCCGACGAGGATCACGTGCGCATCTACGGCGGCCACGTCATCGCCCAGGCGCTGCGCGCGGCCTACAAGACGGTCGAGGGCATGGCCTGCCATTCGATCCACGCCTATTTCATCCATCCCGGCGACCCGGCGATCCCGGTGATCTACGAGGTCGACCGCGCCCGCGACGGCCGCAGCTTCGCCACCCGCCGGGTGATCGCGATCCAGCACGGCCGGCAGATCTTCAACCTCGCCGCCTCGTTCCAGCGGCCCGAGGAGAGCTGGTCGCACCAGCACGAGATGCCCGACACGCCCGGCCCCGACAGCGGCCTGCGCTCGCGCCACGAGATCCGCGAGGAGATCCGGCGCAAGACCGGCAAGTTCGACCCGCTGGGGCCGACCCACATCTACGCGATCGAGATGCGCGAGGTGGAGCCCCAGGACCTGCTCGAGCCCAAGCAGCTGTCGGATTTCAACCGCCTGTGGATGAAGCTCCAGGCGCCCGCGAACCAGCCGCCCGAGGTGCACCAGTGCCTGCTGGCCTATGCGTCGGACATGAACCTGCTCAGCTCCGGCACCCGTCGGCACGGCATCTCCTGGCGGCGGGGCGACGCGATGCAGGCCTCGCTGGACCACGCGATGTGGTTCCACAAGCCGGTCAGCTTTGACGACTGGCTGCTCTATTCGATGGACAGCCCCTTCTCCGGCGGCGCCCGCAGCTTCAACCGCGGGCAGGTGTTCACGCAGGCCGGCGAGCTGGTCTGCTCGGTCGCGCAGGAAGGGCTGATGCGGCCGATGAAGAAGAAGGGCTGAAACCGCCTGACGAAACGGCAAAGGGCGGCCCCGGGGGCCGCCCTTTTCGTTTGCGCCCTGCCCGGCCTCAGCGCCCCCTGATCCGCGGATCGAGCGCATCGCGCAACCCGTCGCCGATGTAGTTCACCGACAGCACCGTCAGCGAGATCGCGAGGCCGGGCCAGATCACCCGGTCGGGCGTCAGCGTCATGAAGTTCGCGCCGTCGTAGAGCAGCCGCCCCCAGGTCGGGAAGTCCGAGGGGAAGCCGAGGCCCAGGAACGACAGCGCGCTCTCGGTGATGATGGCGTTGGCGACGCCGAGCGTGGCCGAGACCATGATCGGGCTCAGCACGTTGGGCAGGATGTGGCGCAGGATGATGCGCCGCGAGGGCGTGCCGATGGACTTGGCGGCCAGCACGAACTCCCGCTCCTTCAGGGCCAGCACGTCGCCGCGCACGATGCGCGCGGTCTGCATCCAGGAGGTGATGCCGATCACGAAGACGATCAGGATGAAGATGCCGCTCTCCGGCCCGAAGGCCGAGCGCAGCACGTCGCGGAACAGCATGATGATGACCAGCAGCAGCGGCAGCAGCGGCAGGGCCAGGAACAGGTCGGTGAAACGCATCAAGGGCCCGTCGAGCCGCCGGAAATAGCCCGACAGCACCCCGATCAGCGTGCCCACCAGCAGCGACAACAGCATCGCGGTCACGCCCACGGCGAGCGACACCTGCCCCCCCGCGATGATCTGGGCCAGCATGTCCCGTCCGAGGTTGTCGGTCCCCAGCGGATGCTCCCAGCTCATCAGCTGGTTCTTGGCGCGGATGTCGAGCTTCTGGGGGTCCACGTCGTGCAGGAACGCCCCCAGCGTGAACAGCAGGATGATGAACAGGAACACCGCCATCCCCGCCAGCGCCCCGCGGTGAGAGGCGAACTGGCGCCACACGTCCGACCATTGCGAGCGGTGGCGCGGCATCTCGGGCGCGGCGACGAGAGCGGGGCCGCCCGCGGGGGTGGCGCCGCCGGCGGGGATCGGCTGGTCAGTCATAGCGGATCCTCGGGTCCAGGATGCCGTAGAGCAGGTCGGCGATCAGGTTGAACAGCACGATCAGCACCGCGAAGATGAAGGTCAGGGTCTGGACGGTGGGAATGTCGCCGCCCTCGATGGCGCCGATCAGCAGCTGGCCGAGGCCGTTCACCTTGAAGATCTGTTCGGTGATGATCGCCCCCCCGAAGACCTGCGGCAGGTTCAGCGCCAGCACCGTCACCACCGGGATCAACGAGTTGCGCATCACGTGCACCAGCACCACCACCCGCTCGGTCATGCCCTTGGCGCGGGCGGTGCGCACATAGTCCTGCCCGAGATTGTCGAGCATGGAGGCCCGCATGAAGCGGCTGATCTGGGAGGCGTTGTAGAGCCCCAGCACCATGGTCGGCATGATCATCTGCTTGATCTGGTAGACGAAGCTGTCCCAGTCCGTGACCCGGTGCGTGGTGTCGTAGATCGAGGGGAACCACTCGAGGTTCACCGAGAAGATCACGATGAACAAGAGCCCCGTGAAGAAGGTCGGGATCGAGAAGCCGACCATCGAAAACAGCGTGCCGAACTGGTCGAACCACGAATACTGCCGATAGGCCGAGATCACCCCGATGGGGATCGCGATCAGCGCGCCGATCACATAGGACATGCCCACCACCCACAGGGTCTGCGGCATGCGCTGGGCGATCAGGTCCACGACGGGCGAGCGGGTCTGCCAGGACAGGACGCGCAACCGGTCGCCGTCGCCGAAACTCCAGCCGGTCCATTGCTCGATCAGGTTCAGGGGCTCGTTGACGAAGAACTGGATCAGCCATTTCCAGTAGCGCACCGCGAAGGGCTCGCCGAGGCCGAGGCTCATGCGGATCTTCTCGCGCACCTCGGGCGGGATGGTCAGCGGCAGCTGCGCCGTCGGATCCGAGGGGGCGAGGTCGAGGATCGCGAAGATGATGAAGCTGATCGCCAGAAGCGCGGGAACCGCGAAAGCGAGCCGTCTCAGGGTGTAGGTCAGCATGGGCGTCTCTGGGGGTCAGCCTGCGCGGCGTGGCGGAGCGGCGGGGCGCCGGCTCCGGTCTCGGGACGCGCGGCCGAAGGGCCTGGGCGCGGAGGCAGGCCGCCCCCCGCGCACGGGGGGCGGAAGGGCGAGGGGGGCGCGCAGACGCCCCCCGGCCCGCGGGTCACTCCGACCGGGTCCAGTCGGCGATGTTCCACAGCTCGGAGTCCCACTCGTTCATCTTCACCCCGTCCAGGGTGACCGCGTGGGCCGAGACGCCGCCGCGGTGGATCAGCGGGATGATCGCGCCGGAGTTCATCAGCATGTCGTTCATCTTGATCGCCATCTCGGCGCGCTTCTCGAGCTCCGCCGTCTCGCTCATCTCGGCCACCAGCGCGTCATACTCCTCCGAGCAGTAGCGGGGCATGTTGGCGCCCAGCCAGTTGGTCTTCGGCGACGGGATCTCCGAGCAGCGCCAGGAGGCCATGTAGGCTTCCGGGTCGGTGCCGTCGAAGTTGTTGGTGTACATCTCGATGTCGGCGTAGAACTTCTGGAACGTGTCCGGGCTGGACGGGTCGCCCCCGAAGAACACCGAGGCCGAGACGTTGCGCAGCTCGGTCTCGACGCCGATCTCCTGCCACATCTGCTTGATCAGCGCCTGGGTGCCCTGACGGACCGAGTTGGTCGAGGTCTGGAACAGGATCGACAGGCGAACGCCGTCCTTCTCGCGCACCCCGTCCGAGCCCATCTCGTAACCCGCCTCGTCGAGCAGGCGGTTGGCCTCCTCGACGTCGGGCGTCTTGCACCAGTCGTTGTTGGTGGAGTTGTAGACCTCGGGCGCCGGCAGCACGTTGCAGGTCACCTGCCCCGCGGCGCCGTAGCCGGCCTCGACCAGGATCTCGCGGTCGATGGCAAGGCTCAGCGCCTTGGTCACCGCGGGATCGGTCAGGAACGGATGCGCGCCGCCCTCGGCGGTGGAGCGCTGGTCGCCCAGGTCGGGGTTGGGATCGGTGAAGTTGGTGTGCAGACGCTCGACCGAGGTGCCGAAGGCCGAGACCACCGTGCCCTTGCCGGCCGCGGCCATCTGGGTGAGGATCTCGGGCTCCACCTGCAGGTTCCAGGCGTAGTCGAACTCCCCCGTCTCGAGGACCGAGCGCGCGGCGGCGGCGGCGTCCCCGCCCCCCTTGAACACCACCGAGGAGAACGCCGGCTTGTCGGCCTCGCGGTAGTGGGGGTTGGGCTCGAACACCACCACGTCGTTGGGCTTGAACTCCGAGACGACGTAGGGGCCGGTGCCGTGGGGGCCGAAGTTGGCGTCGGTGCACTCGGGGGCCTTGGCGCCCATGCAGTCGGCGAACTGGGCCTTCTGGATGATCGGCGACTGGGCGCCGACGAAGGGGCCGTAGGGGAAGGGCTTGGCGACCGAGAAGGTGACCTTGACGGTCAGCGGGTCGACCACCTCGACCGACTCGACGTCGGTGAAGGCCGCGACCTGCTGGCAGCCGCCCGATTCATCCATACAGTAGGCGGCGGTGAAGGCCACGTCCTCGGCGGTGAAGTCCGAGCCGTCGGACCACTTGATGCCGTCTTTCAGCTTCCAGGTGATCGACTTGAGGTCCTCGGACACCCCGCCGTTCTCCAGCGTGGGGATCTCGTCGACCAGCCAGGGGACCATGGTCCCAGTCTCGTCGTAGCGGGCCAGCGGCTCGAGCACGAGGGACGAGCCCTCGACGTCCTTGGTGCCGCCCGAGAGGAACGGGTTCAGGATCGACACGGCCTGCCAGTAGATGATGTTGAGCTGGCCGTCGGCGCCGCGCTCGGCTTGGGCGGGGGCCGCGCCGGCCAGCAACGCCGTGGCGCAGGCGCCCGCAAGCAACTTGTGCATCGGTTTCATGGTCTCTTCCTTCTCTCCCTGTTGATGGAAGCGGCCCGGATTGTTCCCGGTATCCGCTCGGAAGCTCGGGTCATTCCGAAAGGTGGCAGGCGGCGAAGTGGCCGTCCGACAGCTTGCGGAAGGCAGGCGTCTCGACCGCGCAACGGTCGAAGGCGTAGGGGCAGCGCGTGCGGAAGCGGCAGCCAGAGGGCGGGTTCGCCGGGCTGGGCACGTCGCCGGTCAGGATGATCCGCTGTCGGCTGGCCTCGCGCCGGGGGTCCGGCTCGGGCACGGCCGAGAGCAGGGCCTGCGTGTAGGGGTGTTTGGGCATGGCGTAGAGCTTTTCGCGCGGGGCGAGCTCGACCATCCGGCCGAGATACATGACCGCCACCCGGGTCGCCATGTGGCGCACCATCGACAGGTCATGGGAGATGAACAGGTAGGTCAGCCCGAGGCGCTGCTGCAGCTCCTCGAGCAGGTTGACCACCTGCGCCTGGATCGAGACGTCGAGCGCCGCGATCGGCTCGTCGCAGACGATGAACTCGGGGTCCAGCGCCAGCGCCCGGGCGATGCCGATGCGCTGGCGCTGACCGCCCGAGAACTCGTGCGGGTAGCGGTTGGCGAAACTGCGGCGCAGGCCGACCTGGTCCATCAGCTCGTAGACGCGGGCGTCGAGCTGCTTGCGGGTCAGCGAGAGATGCTCGGTCAGCGGCTCGGAGATGATGCCGGCGACGTTCATCCGCGGGTTGAGGCTCGCCTGCGGGTCCTGGAAGATCATCTGCATCTTCCGGCGCCGGGCGCGCAGGGCCTCGCCCTCGATATGGGTGATGTCCTCGCCGCCCAGGATCACCCGGCCGGCGGTGATCGGGGTCAGGCGCAGGACGGCGCGGCCGGTGGTGGACTTGCCGCAGCCGGATTCGCCGACCAGGCCCAGCGTCTCGCCCTTGCGGACGTCGAAGTCGACCTCGTCGACCGCCTGCACCGCGCCGACCTGGCGGCGCAGCAGGCCCTTGTGGATCGGGAAGTGGACCGAGAGGTTCTGGACCCGCAGCAGCGGCGCATCCTCGGCCGCGGCGGGGACGGGGGCGCGAAGGGCGGCGGCGTCGGTCATGCCGGGGCCTCCGTCTGCGGCGAGGCGCCGGCCTCGGGCGGGGTCCACCAGCAGGCGGCGCGATGGCCGGGGGCGCCGCGGGGTTCCAGTTGCGGATCGGCCGCGAGGCATTTGTCGAAGGCGTGCGGGCAGCGCGGCGCGAAGGAGCAGGACGAGGGCCGGGCCATCAGCACCGGCGGCTGGCCGGTGATGGTGCGCAGACGCTCGGGGCGGTCGCCCTCGAGGTGGGGCATCGTCTCGAGCAGGGCGCGGGTATAGGGGTGCTGGGGGTTCTCGAATATCTCGAGAACGGGGCCCTCCTCGACGATGCGGCCCGCGTACATCACCGCCACGCGGTCGGCGATGCCCGCGATCACGCCGAGGTCGTGGGTGATCCACACGATCGCCGCGCCGAGGCGCTGGCGCAGGTCTTTCACCAGCTCGATGATCTGCGCCTGAATGGTGACGTCGAGCGCGGTGGTCGGCTCGTCGGCGATGACCACGCCGGGCTCGCAGGCGAGCGCAATGGCGATCATCACCCGCTGGCGCATGCCGCCCGAGAACTGGTGGGGATAGTCGTTCAGCCGCGCCTCGGGGGAGGGGATGCCGACCATGGCCAGCAGCTCGGCCGCGCGCCTGCGGGCCTCGGGCTTGCTGAGCTTCAGGTGCTTGCGCAGCGGCTCCATGATCTGGAAGCCCACCGTGAACACCGGGTTCAGCGAGGTCATCGGGTCCTGGAAGACAAAGCCGATCTCGCCGCCGCGCAGGGCCCGCAGGGCCTTGGGCGTCATCGCGTCGACGTCCCGGCCGCGGAAGCGCACCGCGCCCCCGGTGCGCCGCGCGGGGGGGCTGGGCAGCAGCTGCAGCGCGCTCATCATGGTGACGGACTTGCCCGAGCCGCTCTCGCCCACCACCCCCAGCAGCTCGCCGGGGCGGAGGTGGAAGGACACGCCGTTCACCGCATGCACCGCGCCGTCGCGCGTGTCGAAGACGGTCTCGAGGCCCTCGACCTCGAGCACGGGCGCGTCGTCCGCGCCTTCCGTCTGGCGGGCGGTCGCAGGGGCGCCGTCAGCCAAGGGCATCCCGTCCCGCCGCAAGGGCGTCGGCCGTTCGCATGGTGTTCTTTTCCCTGTCGGACCCATTGTTTTTCGGGTTCTGCGCGAGTCAGAGAATACCAATACGGGTGGCGCCGCAACGCAAAAACGCCCGGGCGCGCGGATTATCGATAATCCTCGGAAGTCCCTGCGTCAGATCCCTGCCGGCGGTCGGCTGGGCGGCCGCCCGTCTTGCGGGCGCGCTTGACCGCGCCGCGGGGCGCGGCGCAGGCTGGCGGCGTCGTCCCCTTGAGGAGCCCCCCGGATGCCCGTCACCTACACCCCGCGCGAGATGCTGGAGAAGCTGGTCGGCTTCGACACCGTCAGCGCCAAGTCGAACCTGGAGCTGGTGCATTTCGCGAAGGACTACCTCGAGGGTCACGGCGCGCGGGTGCACCTGATGCCCGACGAGACCGGCGAAAAGGCGGCCCTGCTCGCCAACATCGGCCCCGAGGTCCCCGGCGGCATGGTCCTGTCGGGCCACACCGACGTGGTGCCGGTCGAGGGCCAGGCCTGGAGCACGGATCCCTTCCAGGTGGTCGAGCGGGACGGCAAGCTTTTCGGCCGCGGGACCTGCGACATGAAGGGGTTCGACGCGCTGGCGCTGTGCGCGGCGGCCGACGCGGCCAGGGCGGGGATCAAGCGCCCCCTGCAGATCGCCTTCTCCTTCGATGAGGAGCTGGGCTGTCGCGGCGCGCCGCCCCTGGTCGCCGAAATGCAGAAGGTTCTGCCCCCGGCTTCGGCCGTGATCGTGGGGGAGCCGACCTCGATGGGCGTGGTCTCGACCCACAAGGGCGGGGCGGGGTTCACCACGTTCGTGACCGGGTTCGAGATCCATTCCTCGCAGGTCCACAAGGGCGTCTCGGCGGTGATGACCGCGGCCCGGCTGGTGACCTGGCTCGAGGACCGCATGGCCGAGAACCGGGCGAGGGCCGAGGCCGCCCCCTACCCCGAGGCCGAGGGGTTCGAGCCGCCCTGGACCACCCTGCACGTGGGCATCTTCCACGGCGGCACGGCGGGCAACATCACCGCCAAGGACGCCTGGTTCACCACCGACATCCGCGTGGTCCCGCCCGAGGTCCCCGCCGACTGGGCCCGCCGCTATCAGGAGGAATGCGCGCGCCTCGAGGCGGAGCTGCGCCGGATCCGCCCCGAGGCCCGCATCGACCCCCAGCCCCGCATCCCCGTCCCCCCCTGCCGGCGCGAGGAGAACGGCGAGGCCGAGCGCGTCGCCCGGATCCTGACCGGCGACAACGCCGAACGCGCGGTCGCCTACGGCACCGAGGCCGGCTTCTTCCAGGAGGGCGGCTACTCGACCATCGTCTGTGGGCCGGGCGACATCGCCCAGGCCCACCAGCCCGACGAATTCCTCGAAGTCGACCAGCTCGACAAGGGCGAGGCGTTCATGAAGCGGCTGGTGGCGATGCTGGCGGCTTGAGGGGGGGCGACTGGCGCTGCGCGAGCGTGGGGGAGCGGACTGCAGGCGCCCTGCGGGCGGGCTTGGCTGTCGGGCGCCCGGGGGCTGGCGTCGCGTCCGAATTCCGGCGGGGGGAGCCTCCGGCGGGCTCCTGACTCACCCAAGAACAAGCCCCGCGCCTGTTCTCCGGAGCCGTCTCTCGCGTCTGATGCCTGAGCGACTCGCCCGCAGGGGTCAAGGACAAGCCGGCTGCGCCGGTCGCTTCGCGATCCCTGACCCCTCCGGCCGAGTCGCTCTGATCGGCATCCGCGAGAGACGGCTCCGGAGAACAGGCGCTTGCCGCGGCAGGTCGGGCGCGGGCGCCTAGCCCTCGAAGCCCCAGGCGTAGGCGAGGCCGAGGCCGAACAGGAGCTGGTCGGCCTCGCCCCGGCGCGAGACGATCGGACCGTCGGCGGCGTCGCCGACGAGGCGGCTGTAGACGACCCCCGCGCCGAGGTGCCAGCGCGGCGACAGGCTCTGGAGCATGCCGACGCCCACGCGCACGTCGCGGCCGGGGCCGCCGGCCTCGAAGATCGGCAGGCCGCTGGCGGCGGACCCTGCGGCCGAAACGGAGAAGAACCGCTCGGCATAGGCGTCGTTGACCAGCGTCGCCGAGACCAGCGCCATCGCGGCGCCGCCGGGCCAGGGCAGCGGCTGGACGGCGCGCGCAAACAGGTTCAGCGCCGCCGCGCCGTCGCCCTGGGTCACGTCGAAGGTCAGGTCCGCGCCGAGGTTCAGCCGCCGCACCGGATTGGCCGCGTCGACGAACTGGTAGCCGAGGTTCGCGCCAATCTCGAGCGAATCGTCGACCTCGGGGAGCCGCGCCACCACCGGGTCGTCGACGTCCGAGCGGCCGAAGCGGTAGACGACCGCGGGCCCGAAGCGCCAGCCGCTGCGGTCGAACCGCTCCTCGAGCAGGTTGAGCGCGGCATAGTTGCCCATCACGTTCAGCCGGCCGAGCGGGGTCCCGATGCTCGCCGCCGGCGCCCCGCCGAGGAAATAGTCGTCCGAGCCGAGCCAGGTGGGCGCGAAGCCCACGCCCACGGCCACCGCGTTGGGCAGGTGGTCGAGCGGGATCGGGATCGGGAAATCGCCGCCCGCGAGCGCGGGCGAGGCCCAGCCGGCCGACAGCAGAAGCAGGGCGCGCGCGCCCGCGCGAAGACGGGCGGCGGCGCGCGCCCGGGCGCTCGAATGGGCGAAGGTCATCTCACGCGCCTCCCGGCAACTGACTCTGCCGCGAGGCTAGCGGCTGGGCGCGGGCGCGTCCACGGCCCGCGCCCAGCCGCCAGCGTCGCGGCGGCGCTCGATCGCGCCCTCTTGGCGCCGGGCGGGCGCATCGGGGATCATGCGCCTGCGCGCCCACGCGACCCCGGCGCGCCTCGCCGATGCGGAGCCCATGACCGACGACATCCCAAGCACGCCCGGCGACCCCGCCGCTCCGCCCGGCGAAACCGATGCGCCGCGACGCGCGCGCGCCCGCCCGGCCGGCCGTTCCGCGGCGCGCCTGGCGGCCTACGCCTACAAGAAGGAGCTGGTGCTCAAGACCGCGGCCTCGCTGTTCTTCCGCAACGGCTACACGGGCACCAAGGTCTCCGACATCGCCGACGCGCTGGGGGTGACGCCGCCGTTCATCTACTATCACTTCGCCTCGAAGCTGGAGCTGCTGACCGCGATCTGCGCGCAGACCTCGGTGATGTCGGCGGACCTGGCCGAGTCGGCCCTCGCCCCGACCGACGACGACGTCCTGACCCGCTTCCGCAGCTTCGTGCGCGAGATGTCCCTGCGGGTGATCGAGGAGCGCGAGTTCCTCTCGATCCTGTTCGTCGAGGGCAAGCACCTGCCTCCCGAGATCTACGAGCGTCTGCGCGCCGACCGCCAGCGCTTCGCCCGCGCCCTGCACGAGCTGCTCGAGGAAGGCCGCCGGGCCGGGGTGTTCCGCTACGAGGACGCCTCGATCGCCAACCAGACCGTCACCGGCATGGTCACCTGGCCGTTCAACTGGTTCCACCCCGACGGCCCCGAGAGCCCCGAGGTCGTGGCCTCGCGGCTCGAGACGCTGGTGCTGGCGGCCCTGGGGGTGCCGTTCGAGGTCGCCTCGGGGGCCTGGGGCGGGCCCTCTCGCCCGCCGGCCGGACCGGCGCCCAACGAGACGCTTGACGACTCGGCGCAGGAAAATATGCTCGCGGCCAGCAAAACCTAATCGCGACTATATCTGTTGCGAGAGAGAACGACGGAGCATGCGCAGCCCACGGGGCGCGACGGCCCCGCGCCCAGGGAGGAAACCGCGACGTGACCGTCGACCCCGCCGCGCCGCGCGGCGCCCTTTCACGATATCCGATCGGCCGGCAGGTCGTGACGCGCGCGACGCGCTGCGCCATGCTCGCGCTCCGCCCGCCCCCCGAGCGCGGCCCCAAGGGAGGACATCGATGACCGACTTTCGCGCCCGCGCCGGCCGCAACGGCATCGGCGACGGCCTGCGCCGCGCCGTGGCCCGCAACCCGAAGAAGGACGCCCTGATCTTCCGCGACCGCACCTGGTCGTATGAGGAGATGGAGACGGCTGCCTTCCGCATCGCGACCCACCTGCGCGACGCCGGCCTGAAGAAGGGCGACCGGGTGGCGGCCTTCGCGCGCAACTCCGACGCGTATTACCTGCTGTGGCTGGCCTGCGCCCAGTCGGGCCTGATCCACGTGCCCGCCAACTACGGCCTGACGGGGCCGGAGCTGCGCTACATCGTCGAGCAGTCGGGATCCCGCGCGCTGGTCTACGATCGCGCGCTGAAGGGCTCGATCGACGACATGGGCCCGGTCGAGGGGCTGGAGTTCCTCTCGGCCTTCGACGGGGGCGACGCGATCGACGTGATGGCCGCCGCGACCGGCGCCTTCGACCCCGAGCGCGAGTGGGACGTGAGCGAGGACGACTACGTCCAGATCCTCTACACCTCCGGCACCACCGGCAAGCCCAAGGGCGGGCTGATGAAGCACCGCGCCCTGATGTCGGAATTCCACAGCTGCATCCACGCGCTGGAATATGTCGAGAGCGACCGCTGCCTGTGGTCCCTGCCCCTCTACCACTCGGGCCAGATCCACACCTTCTCGAACCCGCAGATCATGGTCGGCTCGACCTGCGCCCTGCTCGAGCAGCCCAAGCCCGAGGACATCTTCGCCTGCATCGAGCGGAACAAGATCACCTCGTTCTTCGCGCCGCCCACGGTCTGGGTCGGGCTGCTGCGCCATCCGGGCTTCGACAGCCACGACCTGAGCTCGCTCAACAAGGTCTACTACGGCGCCTCGATCATGCCCGAGCCGATCCTGGTGGAGCTGCGCAAGCGCCTGAATGGGGCCCGCGTCTTCAACTGCTACGGCCAGTCCGAGACCGGGCCGCTGGCGACCGTGCTCAAGCCCGAGGAGCATGACGGCCGCCTGACCTCCTGCGGCCGCCCGGTGCTCAACGTCGAGACCCGCGTCGTGGACGAGGACGACAACGACGTCCCCGTCGGCGAGACCGGCGAGATCGTCCACCGCACCCCCCACGTGATCACCGAATACTGGAACCGCCCCGACGCCACCGACGAGGCGTTCAAGAACGGCTGGTTCCACACCGGCGACATGGGCCGCTTTGACGCGGAGGGGTTCCTCTATGTCGTCGACCGGGTGAAGGACGTGATCAACACCGGCGGCGTGCTGGTCGCCTCGCGCGAGGTCGAGGACGTGCTGTTCTCCCACGAGGCGGTCTTCGAGGTCGCCGTCGTGGGTCTGCCGGACGAGAAATGGCTCGAGGCCATCGCCGCGATGGTGGTGCTGAAGGAGGGGCATTCCCCCACCGAGGCCGACCTGATCGCGCACGCGAAGAAAAGCCTCGCCCACTACAAGATCCCCAAGCGCATCGTCTTCGTCGAGGATCTGCCGAGAAACGCCTCGGGCAAGATCCTCAAGCGAGAGCTGCGCCGGGTCCACGGCGGAGAGGAGACCGCCGTTCACTCCGGCGCCGCGGCGTCGGCGGGCTGAACCCGAGGCCCCGCCAGAGGGCCGGCCCGAACCACATGGGAGGAGAGAGATCATGAAACGCACCCTTCTGGGCGCGGCCATCGCCGCGTTCGCCCTGGGCGGCTGGAGCGCGGCCCACGCGCAGGAGCCGATCCGCATCGGCGTCCTGGAAGACATGTCGGGCGTCTACGCCGACATCACCGGCGCGAACTCGGTCGCGGGCGCGCAGCTCGCGGTCGAGGATTTCGGCGGCACGGTGCTGGGCCGGCCGATCGAGATCGTCTCGGCCGATCACCAGAACAAGGCCGACGTCGGCGCCTCGATCGCGCGCAAATGGTATGACGTCGACGGGGTCGAGATGATCACCGGCCTCGGCAACAGCTCGGTCGCGCTCGCGGTGCGCGGGATCTCGACCGAGAAGGGCAAGGTCAACATCTCGACCTCGGCGGGCACCAACGCGCTGACCGGCGAGGCCTGCTCGGAGACCGGCTTCCACTGGGTCTACAACACCTACGCCCTGTCCAAGACCATCGCCAAGTCGGTGGTCGAGTCGGGCGCGGACAAGATGTTCATCGTGGCCGCCGACTACACCTTCGGCCACGCGCTGGCCGACGATGCGCGCAAGTTCACCGAGGAAGCCGGCGGCGAGGTCGTGGGCCAGGTCAACGCGCCGCTGTCGACGGCCGACTACTCGTCCTTCATCCTGCAGGCCCAGTCCTCGGGCGCGCAGACCATCGGCCTGGCGCTGGCCGGCGGCGATCTGGTGAATTTCATCAAGCAGGCCTCCGAGTTCGGCGTGACCGAGCAGGGCCAGGCGATGGCTGGCTTCATCATCTTCGTCAACGACATCAAGGCCCTGGGCCTGGATGCCGCGCAGGGCCTCTACCTCGCCGAGACCTTCTACTGGGACGAGACCGACGAGACCCGGGCGATGGGCAAGCGCTACGAGGACAAGACCGGCGAGATGCCCAACGGCATGCAGGCGGGCGTCTACGGCTCGGTGCTGCACTACCTCAAGGCGGTCGAGGCCGCGGGCACCACCGAGGGGGCCGCGGTGGCCGCCAAGATGAAGGAGCTGCCCGTCGAGGACTTCTACACCAAGGGCGCCAAGGTGCGCGCCGACGGCCGGGTGATGCGGGACTTCTCGCTCTACCAGGTCAAGGCGCCGGGCGACTCCGAGGGCGAGTGGGACATGCTGACCAAGATCGGCACGCTGGCCGACGGCGAGGCCTTCCAGACGCTGGAGGAAGGCGGCTGCGCGCTGGTGCAGTAAGCCTTTGATCCCCCGGGGGCGCGCACAGGCGCCCCCTTCGATCCCGCGGAGGCGCCAGCAGGCGCCTCCGGTCCGCCCCCCCCTTTGACGACGGTTCCGCCGGGCGCCCCTGCGCCGCCGGGCCGAGCCGCCGATGCGAGACGCCATGCCCATCCGCTCGATCCTGATCGCCAACCGTGGAGAGATCGCCATCCGCATCGCGCGGGCGGCCGCCGACCTCGGCCTGCGGGCGGTGACGCTGGCCTCGCAGGACGACGCGCAGGCGCTGCATTCGCGCGCCGGCGAGGCCTGCCATGCGCTGCCCGGGACCGGCCCGGCCGCCTACCTGGACGGCCAGGCGGTGATCGAGGCCGCCAGGGCCACCGGCTGCGACGCGATTCACCCGGGCTACGGGTTCCTCTCGGAGAACGCCGGCTTTGCCGCGGCCTGCGCCGAGGCGGGGCTGGTCTTCATCGGCCCCGAGGCCGCCACGCTCTCGCGGCTGGGCGACAAGTCCGCCGCCCGCGCGCTGGCCGCCGAGCTGGGCGTGCCGCTGCTGCCGGGCCTGCCCGGCGGCGCCGACGTCGAGGCGGTCCGCGCCTTCGTCGAAGACCATGGCCCCACGATGATCAAGGCCGTCGCCGGCGGCGGCGGGCGCGGGATGCGCGCGGTGGAGGACGCGGCCCAGGTCGCCGACGCCCACGCCCGCTGCGCGTCGGAGGCCGCCGGGGCCTTCGGCGACGGCGCGCTCTACGCCGAGAAGCTGGTCAGGCGCGCCCGCCACATCGAGGTGCAGGTGATCGGCGACGGTCGGGCGGTCGTCCACGCCTGGGAGCGCGACTGCACCCTGCAGCGCCAGGGCCAGAAGCTGGTCGAGATCGCCCCCGCCCCCGACCTCGCCCCCGACCTGCGCGAGGCGATCCTCGAGGCCGCCCTGAAGCTCGCCGGCGCGGTGGGCTATCGGGGCCTGGGCACGTTCGAATTCCTGGTCGACCTCGACGCGCCCGGCGCCTTCTATTTCATGGAGGCCAACCCCCGCCTCCAGGTCGAGCACACGGTGACCGAAGAGGTGACCGGCCTCGACCTCGTGGCGACCCAGATCCTGCTGCTGGGGGGCGAGAGCCTCCCCTCGCTGGGCCTCGCCACCCCCCCGGCCCTGCGCTCCGGCTACGCCGTGCAGCTGCGGGTGAACGCCGAGACCATGACGCCCACGGGCGACAGCCGTCCGCAGGGCGGGACGCTGAGCCTCTACGAACCCCCGACCGGCCCCGGCGTGCGCGTCGACGGCCAGGGCTTCGCGGGGATGAAGATCAACCCGCGCTTCGACAGCCTGCTGGCGAAGCTGATCGTGCGCTCGGCCGTGCCCGGCTTCCCGGCCGCCATCGCCCGCGCCGCCAGGACGCTGGGCGAGTTCCGCATTGCCGGCGTGCAGACCAACGCGCCCTTCCTCGCGGGCCTGCTCGCCCGCCCGGAAGTCGCCCGCAACACGGTCCACACCGCCTGGGTCAAGGAGATCGCCGGCGCCGTCATCGCGCAGATGGCCGACGCCCCCGCCCTGCCCGCCACGCCCGGCGAGACCCCCAAGCCCGCCGCTCAGGACGGGCCCGAGGGCGCCGAGCCGCTGAACGCCCCCCTGACCGGCGTCCTCGCCTCGCTGGAGATCGCCGAGGGCGACGCGGTGGCCGAGGGTCAGCCGGTGGCGATCCTCGAAGCGATGAAGATGGAGCATGTGGTCGCCGCGCAGACCGCCGGCATCGTCCGCGCCCTCGCCGCGACCCCCGGCGAGGCGCTGGGCGAGGGCGACCCGATCCTGTGGATCGAGGCCTCCGAGACCGCAGGCGCCGCGGTGGTCGAGGCCGAGGAGATCGACCTCGAGGCGATCCGCCCCGACCTCGCCTCGGTGATCGAGCGTCACGCGCGGGGCCTTGACGAAAACCGCCCCAAGGCCATCGAGCGCCGCCGCTCGCGCAACCAGCGCACGGCGCGCGAGAACCTCGCCCAGCTCTGCGATCCGGGCAGCTTCACCGAATACGGCGCGCTCGCGCTCGCCGCCCAGCGCCAGAGGCGCACGACCGAAGAGCTGATCGACATGTCCCCCGCCGACGGCCTGGTGGCCGGCATCGGCACGGTCAACGCGCAGGCCTACGGGCCCGAGCGCACCCAGATCATGGCCATGGCCTACGATTTCACGGTGTTCGCGGGCACGCAGGGCTGGATGAACCACAAGAAGAAGGACCGGCTGCTGGAGCTCGCCCACCGCCTGCGCCTGCCGCTGGTGCTCTATGGCGAGGGCGGCGGCGGGCGGCCGGGCGAAACCGACGGGCTGATGGTCCACGGGCTCGACACCCCCAGCTTCCGCCGCTTCGCGGACCTCTCGGGCGAGGTCCCGATGATCGCCGTCGTCTCGGGCTTCTGCTTTGCGGGCAACGCGGCGCTGGTGGGCTGCTGCGACGTGATCGTGGCGACCAGGAACGCCTGCATCGGCATGGGCGGCCCCGCGATGGTCGAGGGCGGGGGCCTGGGCGTCTACGCCCCGAACGAGATCGGCCCCGTCTCGACGCTGGCCCCCATCGGCGCGGTCGACCTGGTGGTCGAGGACGAGGAGGCGGCGACCGAGATGACCCGCCGCCTGCTGTCCTACGTGCAGGGCCCCGCGGCGCACTGGGAGGCCGCCGACCAGCGCCTGCTGCGCTGGAAGATCCCCGAGAACCGCCGCCGCGCCTATGACGTGCGCGAGGTGATCGAGACGCTGGCCGACGCCGACAGCGTGATCGAGATGAAGCGCGACCACGCGCCGGGCATGGTCACCGCGCTGGTGCGCATCGAGGGCCGGGCCATGGGGCTGGTCGCGAACGACACCCGCCACCTGGGCGGCGCGGTGGACGCCGAGGGCGCGCGCAAGTCGGCCGAGTTCCTCAAGCTCTGCGACCGCTGGGGCCTGCCGGTGCTGTCGCTGTGCGACACGCCCGGCTTCATGGTGGGGCCGGAGGCGGAGGCCTCGGGCCAGATGCGGGCCTCGGCGGCGCTGTTCACCGTCGCCTCGAAGCTCTCGGTGCCGCTGTTCACCGTGGTGCTGCGCAAGGGCTACGGGCTGGGCGCGCAGTCGATGGCCGCCGGCGGCTTCCACGCCCCGGTCTTCACCGTCGCCTGGCCCACTGCGGAATTCGGCGGCATGGGCCTCGAGGGCGCCGTGCGGCTGGGCTATCGCCGCGAGATGGAGGCGATCGAGGACCCCGACGCGCGCGAGGCCTTCTATCAGGAGAAGCTCGCCCACCTCTATGAAGTCGGCAAGGCCACCACCATGGCCGCCTTCCTCGAGATCGACGCGGTCATCGACCCCGCCGAGACCCGCGCCTGGATCACCAGCGGCCTGCGCGCCGCGGCCATCGAGGCGCGCGACTTCCACTGGAAAACCAACGGACATCCGGGGAGGGCCGGCTAGATGGACGCGATCCTCGACATCAAGGGGCTGACCAAGTCGTTCAAGGGCTTCAAGGCCGTGAACGGCGTGGATCTCGGCGTGGAGCGAAACACGATCCACGCGCTGATCGGCCCCAACGGGGCGGGCAAGACCACCTGCTTCAACCTGATCACCAAGTTCCTCGACCCGACCGAGGGCGTGATCCGCTACGACGGGCACGACATCACCGGCGCAGGCGCGGCCGAGGTGGCGCGCATGGGGATGGTGCGCAGCTTCCAGATCTCGGCGACCTTCGCCCACATGAGCGTGCTGGAAAACGTGCGCATCGCCCTGCAGCGCCCCCGCGGCGACAGCTTCAGCTTCTGGCGGCCGGAGACGGCGCTCTCGGTGCTCGACGACCAGGCGATGGCGCTCCTGCGCGACGTGGGGCTCGAGGAGGACGCCCGCCGGCAGGCCGCCGAACTGCCCTATGGCCGCAAGCGGGCGCTGGAGCTCGCGACCACGCTCGCGCTCGACCCCAAGCTGCTGCTGCTCGATGAACCGACTTCCGGCATGGGGCGCGAGGATATCGCGCGCACCGCCGACCTGATCCGGCGCGCCGCCGAAAAGCGGACCGTGCTGATGGTCGAGCACAACCTCTCGGTCGTCTCGGACCTCTCGCACCGGATCACGGTGCTGGCCCGCGGCGAGGTGCTGGCCGAGGGACCGTATGCGGAGGTCTCCGCCAACCCGGCCGTGATCGAGGCCTACATGGGGAGCGACGCCCATGCCTGACGCGCTGCTGAAAGTCGCCGACCTGCACGGCTGGTATGGCGAAAGCCACATCCTGCACGGCATGGAGTTCCAGGTTCCGCGCGGCGAGCTGGTGACCCTGCTGGGCCGCAACGGCGCGGGCAAGACCACCACGCTCAAGGCCATCATGGGCCTGCTGAAACAGCGCAAGGGCTCGGTCGCCTTCGACGGGGCCGAGACCATCGCCATGGCCCCGCACAGGATCGCCCGCCTCGGCGTCGCCCTGTGCCCGGAGGAGCGGGGCATCTTCTCGGCCCTCACGGTCAAGGAGAACCTGCACCTGCCCCCCGTCCTGCGCGAGGGCGGCATGACCGACGCCGAGATCGACACCCTGTTCCCGCGCCTGCGGGAGCGGTGGGGCAACTCCGGCGCCAAGCTCTCGGGCGGGGAGCAGCAGATGCTCGCCATCGCCCGGATCCTGCGCACCGGCGCCACGCTCCTGCTGCTCGACGAGCCGACCGAGGGGCTGGCCCCCGTCATCGTCCAGCAGATCCGCGACGCGCTGCTGGAGCTCAAACGCCGCGGCCTGACGATCCTGCTGGTGGAGCAGAACTTCCGCTTCGCCTCCACCGTCGCCGACCGCCACTACGTGGTCGAGCACGGCCAGGTCGTCGACCACATGACCAATGACGAGATCGCCGAGAACGCGGAGCGCCTCGAGGCGTTCCTCGGGGTCTGAGGGGAGAGACGCGCCATGATGGAGCTGATCGGAATCCCGCCGCAGGCCCTGTTCGGGCAGCTGATGCTGGGGCTGATCAACGGGTCGTTCTACGCGATGCTCAGCCTGGGGCTCGCGGTGATCTTCGGCCTTTTGAACGTCATCAACTTCGCCCACGGGGCGCAGTACATGCTGGGCGCCTTCGTGGCCTGGATGCTGCTGAACTGGCTGGGCATTCCCTACTGGGGGGCGCTGGTGCTGGCGCCCATCGTCGTCGCCGCCACCGGCCTCGTGATCGAGCGCACGCTGCTGCGCCGGCTGCATGACCTCGACCACCTCTACGGTCTGCTGCTGACCTTCGGGCTGGCGCTGATCTTCGAGGGGGTGATGCGCTCGCAGTTCGGGGCGGCGGGGATGCCCTACGGCAATCCGCTGCCGGGCGGCGTGAACCTCGGGTTCATGTGGCTGCCGTGGTATCGGGGCTGGATCATCGTCGCCTCGCTGGTGGTGTGCCTGGCCACCTGGTTCGTGATCGAGCGCACAAAGCTCGGCGCCTACCTGCGCGCCGCGACCGAGCGGCCCGAGATCGTGCAGAGCTTCGGCATCGACGTGCCGCGCATGATCACCCTGACCTACGCCTTCGGCGTGGGGCTCGCGGCGCTCGCCGGCGTGCTGGCCGCGCCCGCCTATCAGGTCAGCCCGAACATGGGCTCGAACCTCATCATCGTGGTGTTCGCGGTGGTGGTGATCGGGGGCATGGGCTCGATCATGGGGGCGATCGTCACCGGCTTCGGGCTGGGGGTGATCGAGGGGCTGACCAAGGTCTTCTACCCCGAGGCCTCCAACACCGTGATTTTCGTCATCATGGCCCTGGTCCTGATGGTGCGTCCCTCGGGCCTGTTCGGAGCCGCGAAATGAGCGCCGCCACGATGACCCCCGCCCTCTCCGCCCCCATGAAGCTGGCGCTGGCCGCGGCCGTCGCCGCCGCGCTGGTCGCCGCGCCCTTCGGCGTCTATCCCGTGATGCTGATGAAGGTGATGTGCTTCGCGCTGTTCGCCTGCGCCTTCAACCTGCTGCCGGGCTACACGGGGCTCTTGTCCTTCGGCCACGCGATGTTCTTCGGCGGGGCCTCCTACATCTGCGCCCACACGATCAAGGAGCTGGGCTTCCCGCCGGAACTCGGGATCGTCGCCGGCACCGCCTTTGCGGCGGCGCTGGGTCTGGTGGTGGGCGCGCTGGCGATCCGGCGCGAGGGGATCTACTTCGCCATGGTCACGCTGGCGCTGGCCCAGATGTTCTACTTCTTCTGCCTGCAGGCCCCGTTCACCAACGGCGAGGACGGCATCCAGGGCGTGCCGCGAGGGATCTTCCTGGGACTGATCGACCTCTCGGACGACCTCTCGCTCTACTACGTCGTAGCGGTGATCTTCGTCGCCGGCGTGGCGCTGATCCACCGGATCGTGCACTCGCCCTTCGGCCAGGTGCTGCGCGCGATCCGCGAGAACGAGCCGCGCGCGATCTCGCTGGGCTATTCCGTCAACCGCTACAAGCTGCTGGCCTTCGTGCTGTCGGCGACGCTGGCGGGGCTGGCGGGGTCGACCAAGGTGCTGGTGTTCCAGCTCGCCTCGCTGACCGACGTCTACTGGACCATGTCGGGCGAGGTGGTGCTGATGACCATCGTCGGCGGCATGGGCACGATCCTGGGGCCGGCGGTGGGGGCGGCGATCATCGTGATGATGCAGAACTACCTCGCCTCGTTCGGCGAGTGGGTGCTGGTGATCCAGGGCTGCATCTTCGTGCTGGTCGTCTCGGTGTTCCGCAAGGGCATCGTGGGCGAGATCAAGGCCGCCGCCGAGCGCAGGCGCGCCCGCCGCGAGGGTTGAGAGAGCCCCGGGAAAAGGCGCCGCAACGGCGCCTTTTCCCTCGCGCACGGCTGACGGGTCGTCCCCCGGCCCGGCAGTCTCCCCCTCGTGATCGAAGCGAGGGGGCCCATGGCGCCGCTCCACAGTCGACGCCGGCGCGCGACGGCGGCCGGCCTTGTCGTCGCGCTCTGCCTCGGCGCGTCCGGGGCATCGGCGCGACTGCGTGCTCTCGGCAAGCGTGGGCGCCGCGTCCGAGACCTGGATCGAGGGCGCCCGACGCGCCGTTCCCCCCGCCGGCTGGCCCCTGCCCCCGACGCTTCCATGCTGCGCCGACCCCGATGCCCGTCTGCTGGTGACCTGCAGGGACCCGGTGGCGGTCATCCCCCGGAAGCGCAACGTGATCACCGCTGCGGCCCCGCGCTTGTGGCCGCTCAAACCGCAAGCCCGGGCAGGAACCGGCGCCCCGGAGCGGCCTTGGCTCGCGCCCGGCGATGGCCGCGGTCGCAAGACGAGGCCGCGGCGAAACGGCAAGGGGGGCCGCCCTGCCGCCGGGATAGGCCCGGTAGCAGGGCCCTTGGTCGCGTGGTCGCCGGGCCAGCCCGGCGACCACGTCGTCGAACGACGGTCTGCCGACGCCGGGCAGCGGTCGCGCGCGGTCAGCGCCGGGCGCCGGTCAGGCGGCGCGGGCGCGCCGGGGGTCGCGGGTGGTGACGAAGGCCTCGAGGCGACGGACCTGCTCGGCGACGGCCGCGGCGACATGGGCGGCGGCGGCGGCGGCCTCGCCGGTCTGGCGGGTGTTCTCCTGCACCGTGGAGTCCATGTGCTGAACCGCGGAGTTGATCTCCTGCACGCCCTGGCCCTGCTCACGGCCCGCGGCAGCGGCGTCGGCGATGGCGGTGTTGAGCTGATCGATGGCGGTGACGATCTCGGCCAGCGAGGCGCCGGTCGCGTTGACCAGGTTGACGCCGTCGGCGACCTCGGCCGCGCTGCCCTTGATCAGTTCCGAGATGTCGCGCGCCGCCTCCGACGAGCGCTGGGCGAGCGTGCGGACCTCGGAGGCGACCACCGCGAAGCCCTTGCCGGCCTCGCCCGCGCGGGCGGCTTCGACCGCCGCGTTCAGCGCCAGCAGGTTGGTCTGGAAGGCGATCGAGTCGATCAGGCTGATGATGTCGGACACCTGGGCCGAGGATTTCTCGATCCGCTGCATCGCGCCGGTGGCCTTGTCGGCGGACTCGGCGCCCTGCCGGGCGCGCTGGCGGGCGCTTTCCGTCATCCGCTCGGCCTCGGTCAGGTTGCGGGCGGACTGGGCCACCGTCTCCGACATCTGGGTCATGGTGGCGGCGGTCTCCTCGATGGTCGAGGCCTGGCCCTCGGCCCGGTCGGAGAGGGCGCGCATGGCGTCGGCCACCCGGTCAAGCTCTCCGCGCTGGGTCTCGGCCCCCTCGCGCATCGCCGAGATCGCGGAGGCGAGCTCGCCCAGCGAGGCGCGCGACACCTCGGTCAGCCGCGCCAGCCGGCCGCCGTAGCGTCCTTCCAGCGGGCGGGAGAGGTCGCCCTTCGACATGGCCGACAGCATCCCGTCGACGTCGTCGAGGAAGCCCGAGACGCTCTCGCCCAGGCGGTTCACCCCGGCGGCGAGCTCGCGCAGCTCGGGCGCCTCGAAGCGGGCGTCGACGCGGCGGGAGAAATCGCCGTGGACCGCGGCCTCGACGACCGCGTTCACGCCGTCGCGAAGCTCGGTCAGGGTGCGGGCGGCGGCGGCGCGCGCGGCCTCGGTCCGCTCCCGTTCCTGGCCCGCGCCGGCCTCGGCCTCGGCGAGCGCCCGGCGCAGGGTCTCGACCCCGCGGGCCAGGGCCCCGATCTCGTCGCCGCGGTCCTTGGCGGGGATCTCCATCTGCCGCTCGCCGGCGGCGAGGCGCCCGACCGCGACCTCGAGCGAAAGCACCGGCGCGGTGGCGCGGCCGGCAAGCCACCAGGCCAGCCCGATCGCCACGCCCAGCGTCAGCAGCGCGGTGACCAGCACCCCGGCCATCTGCTTCGTCATCGCGCCGGCGACGCCGGCCTTCTCGACGCCCACGTAGAGGATGCCCTCGATCCCGGAGGCCCCGCGGATCGGGAAATAGACGGTGTAGTAGTCGCGGCCCAGGATCGTCGCCTCGCCGCGGTAGGGACGGCCCGACATCACCACCGGATGCACCGGACCCGATGCGCCCAGCACCGTTCCCACGGCGCGCTGCCCGTCGGGCTTGATGATGTTGGTCGAGCGTCGCACGAACTCCCCCTGCGCGGGGTCGAGCGCGAAGACGGTCGCCGTTTCGCCCGTCACCGCCGCCACGCGGTCGATGACGGCGTGGGAGGCGAGGTCGGGCTCGCCCTCCCACGACAGGGCCTGCACCTCGCCGCCGGGACCGAAGCGCGCCTCGACCCCCGGAACCTCGGCGTCCACGATGGCGGCTGCGGCGCGCAGGGACTGGCCCTGGCGCTGCTGCGCCTGCGCGGCAAGGCGGTCGAGCGTCTGCACCGCGATGGACGCAGACATGGCCAACACCGCAAACAGCACGATACCAGCGGCGGCCAGCGCCGCGCGCGATCGAAGATTGCCCATATCTCTCCCCGGAGCAGACGGATGACTCGGGCGCCTTGTGCCCCGGCCCGGGTTAAGAGGACGTTTCGCTCCCCCCTCCATGCTTGCGACGACCCGGTCCCGCGACCGGCTCGGGCGCGCTTCGCGCTGGACATCCCGGCCCCCGCCGGTCCAGTTTCCGCGCCAACCGGAAGCGCCCCCAGGAGGTCCGCCATGAGAACCCGCGCCGCCATCGCCGTAGAGGCCGGAAAGCCGCTCGAGATCGCCGAGGTCAACCTCGAAGGCCCGCGCGCGGGCGAGGTCCTGGTCGAGATCATGGCCACCGGCATCTGCCACACCGACGAGTTCACCCTCTCGGGCGCCGACCCCGAGGGCCTGTTCCCCGCGATCCTGGGCCACGAGGGCGCGGGCGTGGTGCGCGAGGTCGGGGCGGGCGTGACCTCGGTGAAGCCGGGCGACCACGTGATCCCGCTCTACACGCCCGAGTGCCGCCAGTGCGCCTCGTGCCTGTCGGGCAAGACCAACCTGTGCACCTCGATCCGCGCCACCCAGGGACAGGGGCTGATGCCCGACGGGACCAGCCGCTTCACCACGCTCGATGGCGATCCGATCCTGCACTACATGGGCTGCTCGACCTTCTCGAACTTCACGGTGATGCCCGAGGTGGCGGTCGCCAAGATCCGCGAGGACGCGCCCTTCGACAAGGTCTGCTACATCGGCTGCGGCGTGACCACGGGCGTGGGCGCGGTGATCAACACCGCGAAGGTCGAGATCGGCGCCAAGGCGGTGGTCTTCGGCCTGGGCGGCATCGGGCTGAACGTGATCCAGGGCCTGCGGCTGGCGGGCGCGGACATGATCATCGGCGTGGACCTGAACAACGAGAAGAAGGCCTGGGGCGAGCGCTTCGGGATGACCCACTTCATCAACCCGAGCGAGATCGGCGAGGATCTGGTCCCCTACATCGTCAACCTCACCAAGACCCCGTTCGACCAGATCGGCGGCGCCGACTACACCTTCGACTGCACCGGCAACGTCAAGGTGATGCGCGACGCGCTGGAATGCGCGCATCGCGGCTGGGGCCAGTCGATCGTGATCGGCGTGGCGCCGGCGGGGGCCGAGATCGCGACCCGCCCGTTCCAGCTGGTGACGGGACGCGTGTGGAAGGGCTCGGCCTTCGGGGGCGCGCGGGGGCGCACCGACGTGCCCAAGATCGTGGACTGGTACATGGACGGGAAGATCGAGATCGACCCGATGATCACCCACCTGCTGAAGCTCGAGGACATCAACAAGGGCTTCGACCTGATGCACGCGGGCGAGAGCATCCGCTCGGTCGTGGTCTACTGATCCCGACTGGCAGGGCGCGGCGAGACGCGCCCTGCGGCTGCCCTGGGGGGCCTTGCCGCCCGGGGGACGTCCCCCCGGGGCCGCGCCGACATCGCCGATCCCTCCGCGCGCCCTAGGTGGCGCGGGACCGCGACCGCAACCGACGGGCGCGACGAGGGGGAGACGGGCGATGGACTGGAGCGAGATTTTCTTTCAGGGCTGGGCCGGCATCGTCCGCACGCTGGTGGCGGGCACGCTGGCCTACGCCTTCCTGGTGCTGGCGCTGCGCGGCGCGGGCAAACGGACGCTGGCCAAGCTCAACGCCTTCGACCTGGTGGTGACGGTGGCGTTCGGCTCGGTCCTCGCCTCGATCCTGCTGTCGGAGGGGGTGGCGCTGGCCCAGGGGGCGACGGCGCTGCTGCTGCTGATCGGGCTGCAGTACGCGGTCGCCGCGCTGTCGGTCCGCTCGCGCCGCTTCGCGCGGCTGGTGCGCTCGGAGCCCTCGCTGCTGCTGCGCGACGGCGCGCCGCTGGAGGACGCGATGCGCCGCGCCCGGGTCACCCACGCCGATCTGGAGACGGTGGCGCGCGAGGCGGGCCACGGCTCGCTGGAGGGGCTGGAGGCGGTGATCCTGGAATCCGACGGCGCGTTCTCGGTGCTGGCGGGCGGGCGCTGAGGGGCGCCTCGGCGCGCGGCCACGAAAAAGGCCCGCCCCCCGGAGGGGACGGGCCCTTCGGCGCCGGCGGCGCCTACTTCGCGGCGTCGGCCCAGGCCTCGCGGTCGATGTCGAGATCGGCGTAGCGCTCGACATGCAGGGCGGGATGCTCGACCCCCTGGGCCAGCTGCTCGCGGTAGTCGCGCAGCAGGCGCATGCCGATGGGGAACAGCATGGTCAGGGCCACCAGGTTGACCAGCGCCAGGATCCCCATCATCGGGTCCGAGAAGAAGAACACCGAGGTCGCCTCCGGCGCCATGGCCCCGAGGAGCACCAGCCCCATGATCAGCACCTTGAGGATGTGGCCGGCCATTGGGTTGTCGGTGAACACCGTCAGCGCCGTCTCGCCCAGGTAGTAGTTGTAGATGATCGACGAGAACGAGAAGAGCAGGATCGCCGCCGTCAGATAGTAGCTCGACCACGCGCCGACGTGGCTGGCGAGGCTCTGCTGGGTCAGCGCGACGCCGTTCACCGCCTCGTCGCCGGGCACGTAGACGTCGCCCAGCAGGATCACGAAGGCGGTGCACGAGCAGATCACGATGGTGTCGATGAACACCGACAGGCTCTGCACGATGCCCTGGCTGACCGGGTGGCGCACCCAGGCGGTCGCGGCCACGTTGGGGGCCGAGCCCAGGCCCGCCTCGTTGGAGAAGAGCCCGCGCCGCAGGCCCTGCGCCACCGCGGCGCCGATGCCGCCGGAGACCGCCTCCTCGATCCCCACGGCGTTGGCCACGATCTGCCAGAGCACGCCGGGCAGGCTGGGCAGGTGCAGGAGGATCACCACGAAGGCCATCAGCAGGTAGCCGATCGCCATGATCGGGATGATCACGTCGGCCGCCCTCGCGATCCGCTTGATGCCGCCGTAGACGACGAAGCCGGTCAGCACCGCCAGCACCACGCCGCTCCACACCCGCGGCACGCCCAGGCTGTCCTCGGCCGCGCCGGCCACCGTGTTGCCCTGGAAGGCGTTGAAGCCCAGCGCGAAGGCCGCGATCAGGCACACGGCGTAGACGATGGCGAGCCAGCGGAACTCCTTCCCCAGGCCGTGGATGATGTACTGGGCGGGGCCGCCGCGGAAGGTCCCGTCGGGCTCGGCGCGCTTGTAGAGCTGGGCGAGCGAGCACTCGAACAGGCTGGTGGCCATGCCGATCAGCGCGATCGCCCACATCCAGAACACCGCGCCGGGGCCGCCCAGCGTGATCGCCACCGCGACGCCCGCGATGTTGCCCCCGCCGACGCGCCCGCCCACCGAGACCAGCAGCGCCTCTCGCGAGGAGATGTGGCCCTCGGCGCCCGGATCGGTCGAGGGTTTCAGCACCCCGAACATGCGCCCGAAGAAGCGGAACTGCACCAGACCGGAGACCAGGGTGAACATCACCCCCAGCACCACCAGGAAGGGGATCAGCGACCAGCCCCAGGTGAAGTCGCCGATGTAGCCGAACAGTTGTTCGAGGAACGCCATCTCAAATTCCCTCTCGCCTCGCCCCCGAAGGGGCCTTTGCGCGCAGTCGGCCACAGCCCGGCTTGTTGAGCCAGCATCAGTTTCGGCGGCAGAACGGTTCTGCCCGGAACGTTGCGGCGTTCGGACAGGGGCCCCGCGCAATCCGGGGTCGGCGAGGTCGTCGTTCGCCTGACGGGCACACTTCCTGCCTGACGGATCGCGCCCGCCGCGCCGCGTCGATTGCGAGGATCGCGCGAAGAGCGCGCTTGACGCGGAGGGGCGCGCCCCTGCAACAGGGGGCGACCTCATCGGGAGCCCGCCCATGTCCGAGCCGCTGCCCCGCCTCGCCGTCCTGATCGACGCCGACAACACCTCTCCCAAAGTCGCCGAGGGCCTGTTCCTCGAGATCGCCAAGCTGGGCGAGGCGAGCGTCCGGCGCATCTACGGCGACTTTTCCGACGACCGGCTGAAGGGCTGGGCGAAAATCCTGGCGCAATACGCGATCATCCCCCACCAGCAGTTCGCCTATACACAGGGCAAGAACAGCTCTGACATCGCGCTGGTGATCGACGCGATGGACCTGCTGCACTCGGGCCGCTTCGACGGGTTCTGCCTGGTCTCCTCGGACAGCGACTTCACGCGGCTCGCCAGCCGGGTGCGCGAGCAGGGGATGCACGCCTACGGCTTCGGCCAGCGCAAGACGCCCGAGGCGTTCCGCCAGGCCTGCCTGCGCTTCTTCTACATCGAGAACCTGATGGCCGAGGCCGAGGCCGCCTCGGGCCGAGGCGACGACCCGGCCGAGGAGACGCCCGAGGAGGCCCCCGAGACCGCCGCCGCGACCGAGCCCGCGGGCGAGGCCGGCGCAGCGGAGGAGTCCTCCAAGCCCCGCCGCCCCGAGGCGCCCTCGCGCGCCGTGCCGGTGCTGCGCAAGGCGATGGAGGGGATGACGGACGAGGACGGCTGGGTCTCGCTGGGGGTGATCGGCCAGCGGATCGGGGCGCTGGCGCCGGACTTCGACAGCCGCACCTACGGGTCCTCCAAGCTCTCGGACCTGATCCGGCGAGCGGGGGCCTTCGACATGAAGAAGGACGACGCCAACCACGTCCGGGTGCGCTTCAAGGCCAACACCGCCAAGCCCAAGGCCCGCAAGAAAAAGGACCCGGCCCCGGCCGAGACCTGAGCGCCGGGGGGGAGCGGCCGCCGCGGCGGCTGGCGCGGCGGGACATCCCGCGCGCCGACGTCGGCCCGAGAGGGCCGGTGCGCGCGACGCCTCCCGCCGCCGGGCCAGGGCGCCCCGCCGAGATCGGCGCATTGCCTCCGACGGGGGAGGCCCCGGGTCCAGCCTGGGGCGCCGCCCGGGATTTCCGGCGCGCACGCCGCCGCCCGCGCCCCCGCGCCCCCACACGATCTTCCGCAGGACCTCCCGGGCGACGCCGCCGCCGGCGGCCCTCGCAACCCGCGCAACGTCGACCGCGGCCGCGCCTGCGGGTTCCCCGCAGGGTCCGCGCGCCTGCGCGCGGACGCCTCCGCCAGGGGCGGAGGCGCGCGGCCTGGCGCCCCAGTTTCCACCGGGCGCCCGGACCCGCGCGGTCCCGGGCGGCGCCGTCGCGCCCCTGCGCCCAGCCCAGAACGCGGCGCCCTGCCGCCTCCCCCTCCGGGCCATCTTCCCGCCGCAGGCCCGCCAGAGGCTGCGCCCTGTCCCGCCCCCTCACGCCCTGCGGCGACCGCGCCGCGGTTGACCGGCGCGCCGCGGCGCGCCTAACTCCCCCCGCCCCACGACCCGCACGCCGCCCCTCGGACACGGCCCCCAACCTGACCTGCCGGAGACCTCGATGACCCCCACCCTCGTGAAGACCGCCCCGATCCCCGGCCAGAAGCCCGGCACCTCGGGCCTGCGCGCCCGCACGCGCACCTTCATGGGGCCCCACTACCTCGAAAACTTCGTGCAGTCGGTCTTCGACGCGCTCGGCGGGATCGAGGGCCGCACGCTGGTGCTCGGCGGGGACGGCCGCTATTTCGGCCGCGAGGCCTCGGCGAGGATCCTCAAGATGGCCGCGGCCAATGGCGCGGCGAAAGTGGTGGTGGGCCGCGGCGGACTGCTCTCGACCCCCGCCGCCTCGGCGGTGATCCGCACGCTGAAGGCGGACGGCGGACTGATCCTCTCGGCCTCCCACAACCCGGGCGGCGAGGACGGCGACTTCGGCGTCAAGTACAACATCGCCGCCGGCGGCCCCGCGCCCGAGAGCATCACCAACGCCATCCACGCCCACACCGAGACGATCGAGCGCTACCTGACCCTCGACACCCCCGACCCGGACCTCGAGACCGTCGGGACCCTGACCCTGGGCGGCATGACGGTCGAGGTGATCGACCCGGTGAAGATCCATGCCGACCTGCTGGAAAGCCTGTTCGACTTCGCCGCCATCCGCGAGATGATCGCCGCCGGCTTCACCCTGCGCTTCGACGCCATGCACGCGGCCACCGGCCCCTACGCGGTCGAGGTGCTGGAGACCCGCCTCGGGGCTCCCGCGGGCACGGTGATGAACGCCACCCCCCTGCCCGACTTCGGCGGCGGCCACCCCGACCCCAACCCCACCCATGCCCACGCCCTGTGGAACCTGATGACCGGCCCCGAGGCGCCGGACTTCGGCGCGGCGTCGGACGGCGACGGCGACCGCAACATGATCCTGGGGCGCGAGGTCTACGTGGCCCCCTCCGACAGTCTCGCGGTGCTGGCGGCCAACGCCCATCTCGCGCCGGGCTACGCGCGCGGGCTGAAGGGGATCGCGCGCTCGATGCCCACCTCGCGCGCCGCCGACCGGGTGGCCGAGGCGCTGGGGGTCGAGCTGCACGAGACCCCTACCGGCTGGAAGTTCTTCGGCACCCTGCTCGACGCCAGCCGCGCCACGATCTGCGGGGAGGAGAGCTTCGGGACCGGCTCCGACCACGTGCGCGAGAAGGACGGGCTGTGGGCGGTGCTGCTGTGGCTCAACATCCTGGCGGTGCGGAAGATCTCGGTGCGCGAGATCCTCGAGGATCACTGGGCCCGCTTCGGCCGCGACGTCTACACCCGCCACGACTACGAGGCGATCGACGCGAGCGTCGCCGAGACGCTGATGGGCGACCTGCGCGCGCGGCTGGCGGACCTCGCCGGGACCCGCGCCGGGCCGCTGACGGTGGAGGCGGCGGACGACTTCTCCTACACCGACCCGATCTCGGGCGACGTGGCGACCGGCCAGGGCATCCGCATCCTCTTTGCCGAGGACGCCCGCCTGGTTCTGCGCCTCTCGGGCACCGGCACCGAGGGCGCGACCCTGCGCGTCTACATGGAGCGCCGCCTCGCCGACCCGGCCGAGGCCGCCCGTGCCGACCCCCAGGTCTCCCTCGCCCCGGTGATCGAGGCGGCCGAGGCGCTCGCCGGCATCCGCGCGCGCACCGGCCGGGACAAGCCGGACGTGGCCACCTGAGGGCGCCCCCGAGGCCGAGCGCCCGCGCAGTCGCCCCGGCGAGCGATCGCCGGCGCGCCCGCGCGGGGGCTTTGCGGCTCAGCCCGCCGCGGGGCGCATCAGGCGCCGGCGGGCGGGCGGCACGCGGCTGATCTCGACGCCGGTGAAGACATGCAGCGTGTTCAGGTCCCGGTCGATCACCGCATGGTCCGACACCCAGCCCCCCAGCAGAAGATAGGAGCGCAGCAGCGGCGGCATCCGGCGCATCGCCAGCTTCATGTCCGGCCGCGTCAGCCGCCACTTCGCCGCGAAGCGGAAGATCGCCGGCGCCTTGGGCCGCGGCAGCCAGCGTCGCGGCGCCAGGTGCTTCTCCTTGAGGTAGGCGAACGCGTCCATGTAGGTCTCGGCGTCCACCCCCTCGAAGCTCGAGCAGCCGAACAGCAGTTCGACCCCCTCGGCCTCGACATAGGACGTCATCGCCCCCCAGGCCGCCCGGATCACGTCGGGATCGCGCACCCCCGGCGCCATGCAGAACCGGCCCATCTCGACCATCGGCCCGCCGAACTCGGTCAGCGAGGACAGCTCGTAATACTGGGCCGAGTAGCTGCTGCCGATCTCCGCCCCGCTCTTGAGCGGCAGCATCCGGAAGCAGCAGACCAGCTCGCCCGCCGCCGTTTCGACCAGCGCATGCAGGCAGCGGTCGTCGAACCCGTCCCGGTCCAGGCCCTGCGCCCGGTCGCCGCTGAGCGCGGCCCCGGGGCGGGCGGCGATGAAGGCCCGGAAGCGGAGACGCTGGGCGGCCTCCACGTCTTCGGGCTCGCGCGAGAGGCGCACCGTGTAGCGACCGCGAGAGAACATGCGCATCCACCCCTCCACAGGCAGGGAACCTGGCCCTAGATAGGAACGGAGCGATGACATGCGCATGACGCCTCCGCCGCGTGCGGCGAAACTGTCGCAGGGAAGGAACACCATGGTCGACAAGCTGATCAAGTCCGACGAGGAATGGCGCGAGCAGCTGGACGCGCTGGCCTACAAGGTCACCCGCCAGAAGGGCACAGAGCCCCCCGGCGCCCACGAGGGCTTCCCCAAGGGCCCCGGCGCCTTCCTGTGCGTATGCTGCGGCGCCCCCCTCTTCGACGCCCAGACCAAGTACGAGAGCGGCAGCGGCTGGCCCAGTTTCTGGGAGCCGATCGAGCAGGACGCGGTCGAGCTGCACGAGGACCGCAGCCACTTCATGCGCCGCACCGAGGTCACCTGCGCCCGCTGCGACGCGCATCTGGGCCACGTGTTCCCCGACGGCCCCCAGCCGACGGGTCTGCGCTACTGCATGAACGGCGTCTCGATGACCTTCAAACCGGAGGAGTAGGGGCCGCAGCCCGCTCCGGCGCCGCCCGACCGCCGCCGGACGCGGGCGGCGGACAGGCCCCCGGCAGTCCGCTCGCGCGGGGGCGCATCGGCGGCCGCCGACGGGCGGCGCGCCCGCGGAACCGCGCCGCGCCGGCCCGTTTCGGGCCGGAAAACCGCCGATTTGCCGCCAGGTGGTTTACATCGCCGCGCGCAATCGCCAGCTTGGAGGGGAACGAACGAGCATCCCGCGCGGCGCGCGGCCTCGGCACATTCACAAACTCCCCCTCGAAAGGACATGCACCATGACCCAGGCCAAGCCGGGAGACACCCTGCATCTTCACTACAAGGGCTCGCTGGACGACGGCACCGTCTTCGACAGCTCCGAGGGCCGCGATCCGCTCTCGTTCGAGCTGGGATCGGGCCAGATCATTCCGGGACTGGAGGCTGGCGTCGCCGGCATGGAAGTCGGCGAGAAGCGCACCGTGCGCGTCGAGGCGACCGAAGCCTATGGCGAGCACGACCCCTCCCGCGTGCAGTCGGTCGACCGCGCCGGCGTGCCCGACCACATCCCCACCGAGCCCGGCACCCAGCTGCAGGTGCAGCTGCAGGACGGCCAGGCGATGAACGTGGTGGTCGCCGACGTGACCGAGAAGGAACTGGTGCTCGACGCCAACCACCCGCTCGCCGGCAAGGCGCTGACCTTCGACGTGGAGCTGGTCGAGATTGCCTGAACGACGCCTCGCCGGCGGTTGCGTGGGGGCCGGCGCCGCCTGCTCCCTCTCAACCGCCGGCGCGCACGCGTGCGAACGCAAAGGGCCGCCCCTGGGGGCGGCCCTTTCGCTTACCAGTTGTCCTTGAACCAGCGCACCGTGCGGCGCAGGCGGGTGCCGCCGCCGATGCCGGCCGGCTCCTCGAAATCCCAGAACTCGTCGTTGGGGCGCACCGCGTAGGCCGCGAGGCCCACGGCCGCCGAGAACGCCGGACCGGCAGCCGACTGCGGCAGGCCCGCCACCCGCAGCGGACGCCCGATGCGCACCCGCTGGCCGATCACCCGACGAGCCACGTCCTCGAGCCCCGGAAGCTGGCTGCCGCCGCCCGTCAGCACCACCCGGCGCGAGGGCAGGCCCGCGAAGCCGGCGCGGTCGAGCAGCAGACGCACCTCCTCGAAAATCTCCTCCACGCGGGGACGGATCACGCCGATCAGGGCGGCGCGGGTGATGGTGCGGGTCTCGCCCTCGGCCCCGCCCAGGACAGGCACTGTGATCAGCTCGCGGTCGTCGAGCCCGGTCGCCATGACGCCGCCGTGCAGGGTCTTGATCCGCTCGGCCGTGGCGGTGTCGAGCCCGAAGGCCTCGGCGATGTCGCGGGTCACGTGGGCGCCGCCGACGCGGGCGACGTCGAGGCAGATGAGCTGCTTGCGCAGGAAGATCGAGACGCCGGTGGCCCCGCCCCCCATGTCCACGCAGGCCGCGCCCAGCTCCTGCTCGTCCTCGACGAGGCTCGAGAGCCCCGAGGAATAGGGCGCGGTCACCACGCCCGCGAGCTCGAGGTCGCAGCGGCGCACGCAGCGCGCCAGATTGCGCAGCGGCGCCGAGGCGACCGAGAGGATGTGCATGTCGACCGACAGGTTCTGCCCGGTCATCCCGCGGGGATCGGACAGGAAGCTGGTCTGGTCGAGGGTGAAGTTCACCGGCAGGGCGTGCAGGATCTCCCGCCCCTCCTCGGCCGGCGGCTCGGGGCAGGCGGCGAGCGCGGTGGCCACGTCCTGGTCGGTGACCTCGCCCGAGAGCACCTCGGCGTCGCCGGTGAAGCCCCACGACACGGGACGCGCGCCCGAGACGGCGCCGATCACCTGGTCGACGCGCACGCCGGCCATCTTCTCGGCGGCCTGCAGCGCGGTGCGGATGGCGCGCTCGCACTCCTCCATGTCCACGATCTCGCCCAGGCGCACGCCGCGCGACTGGGTGACGCCGACGCCGATCACCCGCATGGCGAGGTAGCCGCCCTGGCGGCCCTCCTCGGCGGTGGCGGCGGCGAGCTTGGCGGGGTCGATGCGCAGGATCAGGCAGGCGGTCTTGGAGGTGCCTATGTCGAGCACCGCCAGCAGGCCCCGCTTCAGCGCGGAGCGAAGCTGGTCGCGCATCATGCTCTGCGACGCGAAAAGCGCGTGCCTCATGCCTTCTGTCCTTCCAGGAGTTCGCGAGCCCCCTCAAGCACGTCCACCGCCCGCGGGGTCAGGCGCAGGGTGGGGCGCTCGGGGTCGCGCAGATCGATGACGGCGACCTCGCGGTCGAGAAGCTGCTCGTCCCGCTCGAGATGCAGGAGGCGGCGCAGCGCGGCCTCGGGCGCCTTCTCGGGCAGGTGCACCACGACGCCGGAGCTGAGCGCGAGCGACCAGCGCCGTTCGCCGACGCGCACGAGGCCTCGCAGTCGGTCGTTGACCGGCTGGGCGAGGTCCCACAGGGCCAGCGCCTCGGCGATGGCGCGGTCGGCGCCCTCGCCCAGGATCAGCGGCAGGTTGGGGCGGGCGGCGCGGGCGGCGACAGGCCCGATGATCACGCCGTCGCGGTCCAGCAGATGCAGCTGCCCGTCCCAGCGCCACAGCGCGGCGGGGGCGCGCTGGGCGAGCTCGATGCGCAGCGCGCCGTCGGCCATCACCTTGGGCTCGGCCCGGGCGACGCCGGGAATGGTCTCGACCTCGAGCTTCAGCGCGGCGAGGTCGAGGGCGAGCGAGGAGACCGGCAGCTGCAGGTCCAGACGGGTGGCGACGCGGGCCTGCAGGTCGGGGCTGCCGCCCTGGATGTCGAGGCGCAGCACCGCGAACTCGGGCCGCTCGACCACCGCGGCGCGGGCGCGCTCGGCGAGATCGAGGACGCTGGTGTGAACCGTCGGGCTCTGCCAGGCCCACAGCCCGGCCAGCGTCAGGCAGGCGGGCACGGCCAGCCGGCGCAGGGCGAAGCGCACGTAGCCGCGCCGCCCCAGCCGGTCGAGCCGGTAGCGCCAGCGCGCGGGCGAGGGATCGCGGCGCCGGCGCGGCGTCTCGAACGGGCCCGGCGGCTCCGGGCGCAGGCGGCGCATGCGGCGGGAAATGAGGCGGGCGAGCGCGCTCATCGGGCGGCCCCCGGGACCAGCGGGCGGGGGGTCAGCGCAGGCATGAGGCGTCCTCCACCAGCCAGGCGCAGAGGTCGGGGAAGGAGACCCCGGCATGGGCCGCCTGCTCGGGCGCGAGCGAGGTGGGGGTCATGCCGGGCTGGGTGTTGACCTCAAGCAGGATCAGTCCGGCGAGGCCCCTGCTCTCGTCCCAGCGGAAGTCCGAGCGCGACAGCCCCCGGCAGCCCAGCGCCTGGTGGGCGCGCACGGCGATGTCGCGGCAGGCGGCCTCGACGTCTTCTGGGATTTCCGCGGGGATCACATGCAGGGAGCCGCCGGCAGAGTATTTCGCGGCGTAATCGTACCAGCCGCCCGAGGCGGCGCGGATGTCGGTCACCGCCAGCGCCCGGTCGCCCATCACCGCGACGGTCATCTCGCGGCCGGGCACGAAGGTCTCGGCCAGCAGCAGGTCGGGGGCGTCGGGGGCGAGCTGCGCGGGCCCGTTGGCGCCCTCGAGCACGATGTAGACCCCGACCGAGGAGCCCTCGTTGTAGGGTTTCAGCACATAGGGCAGCGGCAGCGGGTGGGAGGTCGCGGCCTCGGCCCTGGGCACCAGCCGGCCCTCGGCCACCGGCAGTCCGGCGGCGGCGAAGACCTCCTTGGCCTTGACCTTGTCCATGGCGACCGACGAGGCCAGCACGCCCGAGTGGGTGTAGGGCAGGCCCAGCCATTCCAGCAGACCCTGGACGCAGCCGTCCTCGCCCCAGCGGCCGTGGAGCGCGTTGAACACGACGTCGGGGCTCGCCTCGGCGAGCCGCTGGACCAGGTCCGGTCCTGCGTCGATCTCGATCACGGAGTAACCCGCGGTCCTCAGCGCAGCTGCGCATTCGGCGCCCGAGACGAGGGAGACCTCGCGCTCGGCCGACCGGCCGCCCAACAGCACCGCGACACGGGTGGAAGCCCTGCCCGACATGCCGCCTCGATCCCTCGCCCCTCTGTGGGGGCTTTCATCGGCGCCCCCGTTTTCGAGGTGCGCCAGCCTGTATGACCACCGCCGGGTTTTCCCGGTCGCGTGGCCGATGCTCTGTTGCGCCCGGACTTCGGAGCGAATCTGCGGAACGGGCCGCAGGGCGTTGCGAAGCAGGGCGTTTTCGGAGTGTAGCGCAAGGGGGGCTTCGCCGGAACCCAGAAAGCGGGGCGCAGGTGCGGGAACCGGCTGGCGGCGCCGCGTCCCGACGGGCGGAGGCCGCCTCCACTCCGGGCCCTCCCCCGCCGCCAGTCCGCGCCGCCCCCGCCGCCGTCGCTCCGCCGCGCGCGGGCGCGCCGGGGTGGGTGGGCGGGAGGCGCGCCCGCGCGCGGCGGAGCGGCGGCTCCGGGCGCCCCGCCCGGGCGAGGACGCCGCCCGCCTCTCGCCCCCCCCGGCCTCAGCCGGGCAGGCCGATCCGCATGACTTCCCACTCGAGCTCGATCCCGAAGGCGTCGCGCACCCGCGCGCGCACCTCCTCCCCCAGCCCCTCGAGGTCCGCCGCCGTGGCCCCGCCCACGTTGATCAGGAAATTCGAGTGCTTCTCCGAGATCTGCGCCCCGCCCCGTCGCGCCCCCCGCATCCCTGCCCGGTCGATCAGCGACCAGGCCTTCAGATCCATCGGGTCCCCCGCCTCGCCGGTCGAGGAATAGCCGGCCGGGTTGCGGAAGGTGGATCCCGCGGTGCGCTCCTTCGTGGGCTGGCTGGCCTCGCGCCGGGCCACGTAGTCGTCCATGCGCGCGCGGATCGCCTCAGGCTCCCCCGGCGCGCCGCGCAGCACCGCCTCGACGATCACCCAGTCCCCGGGCAGGTCGCTGGACCGATAGGCGAAGCCGATCTCCGCGCCCGCCAGCCGGTGCAGACGGCCCTCCCGGTCGAGCGCCGCGATCTCCTCGACCACGTCGGCCGCATAGGCGCCATAGCAGCCGGCGTTCATCGCCACCGCCCCGCCCAGCGCGCCGGGGATGGTGCGCAGGAACTCCAGCCCCGCGATCCCGGCCTCGGCCGCGGCCATCGCGACCCGGCTGTCGAGCAGCCCGGCCCCGACCCGCAGGCGCGCGCCATCCAGGACCTCGACCCCCATGAACGCCCGCCCCAGACGCACCGCCACCCCCGGCAGCCCCCCGTCGCGCACGATCAGGTTCGAGCCGACCCCCAGCGGGGTCACCGGCACTTCGGCCGGCAAGGCGGCGAGAAAGCCGGCGAGGTCTTGGACGTCCGCGGGCTGGAACAGCGCCTCGGCCGGGCCGCCCACGCGCAGCCAGCACAGGTCGGCGAGCGGGCGCATCGGCATGATGCGGCCGCGAACCTGCGGCAGGCGGTCGGCCAGCGCCGCGGGGTCGAGGCGCACGCGGGGGCGCGTCGTTTGTGAATCGCTCACGTCATCAGCCTCCGAACACGCCCGCGGCCACGGCGGCCACGGACAGGGCCATGCCCGCCCAGGGCGCCCAGGTCGGCGCGGTCCAGGCGCCCGCGGGCGCCGACGTCTTGCGCCGCAACACCACCAGCGCCAGGTTCACCGCCACGAACACCCCCAGCAGCACGCCGGCCGAGCCCGCCGCGAGCGGCCCCAGCGGCACGATCACCGCCACGAACGCGACCAGCCCGCCCATGATCAGGGTCGCGATCCAGGGCGTGCCGCGACCCGGCAGCACCCGCGCGAGCCAGGCCAGCCGCGGATAGCGCCGCCCGGTTCCATACAGAATCCGCGAGCCCATCACCATCTGCGCCAGCACCCCGTTCAGCGCCGCCGCCCCGCCGATCAGCGCGATCGCGGGGACCAGAGCCGGCGCCCCCGCCCGCACCACCCCCACCAGCGGGTTGGACATCGTGGCCAGCAGCGCGCCCGGCACCGCATGCAGCGCCGCGGCGACCACCAGCGCATACAGCACCGCCGTGATCCCCAGCGCGGCCAGGATCGCGCGGGCCATGGTGCGGCCGGGATCGTGGGTCTCCTCGGCCATGTTGACCATGTCCTCGAAGCCGATGAAGGCGAAGAAGGCGAGCAGCGAGGCCCCCGCCAGCGCGCCCGATGCGCCGCCGAAACCGCCCAGGTCCTCGATGGTTCCGGGCAGTCCGGCGCGCCATTCGGCGGTCGCGGGGGCCTCGAACCCCGCCCAGATCGCCAGCAGCAGGCCCGCGACCTCGACAACGGTCAGCGCCGCGGCGACGGCGAGCGACTCGACCACCCCCCAGACCGCCGCCACCGCCATCGCCGCGATCAGCGGCGGGATCAGCCAGGTGTGGGGGATCGCGGCCTTCAGCGCCCCCGGCAGCGGGACCAGCGCCCAGAGATAGGCCGCCCCGCCCTGGATCACGGCCGCCGCCGAGAGAGTCGCGCCGCCCACGATCAGCACCCCCGCGAGAGGCGCCAGAAGACGCAGGCCGAAGGCGTCGCGCAGCCAGGCGACCTCGCCCCCCGCCTCGGGGATCCGGCCCGAAAGCTCGGCGTAGCTCATCGCGGTGGGGGCGGCGACGAGGGCGGCGAGGCCGAAAGCCAGCGGCGCCAGCAGCCCGGTGCGCCCGCCCACCTCGCCGATCAGCACATAGATCCCCGCGCCGACCATCACCCCGAGTCCGTAGAGCATCAGCAGCCAGAACCCGAGCCGGCGTTGCAGCCCGGAGGAAGGCGAGGCGTCGGACATCGGGCGCGTCTCCGGCTGCGGGCCGCCCGGCCCCGGGGGGAGGCGACGGATCGGGAAAGGACGCGCGCAACGTCAGGGACCCGCGCGGCGGTGGCGTCGAATGGCGCCGGAGCGCGCGTCCCGAGAGGGTGGGGCCGCATCGCGCCGGGGCAAGGCGACCGCCGCGCGCACCCTGCCCGCCGCAAGGCCAGCGGGCAACGGGCAAGGGGCGACGGTCCTGCTCGCCAGCCGATCCGCCAGGACTGCGGCGCCAGTCGGCCGGGACCGCAGTCCGGCCCGGGACTGACGCGACAGGCGGGGCCAGGATGGCGCGACGGGCGCTGCGTCCGCGCCTACTCGGCGGCGGCGCGACCCTCGAGGGCGGCGGGCAGCTCGCGCGCCCACTGGCTGATCGAGCCGGCGCCCAGGCACACCACGATGTCGCCGGGACGGGCGCGGGCGGCCACGTAGTCGGGCAGCGCCTCGGGGCCCGCCAGCGCCGTGGCGTCGCGGTGGCCGTGGCGGATGAGGCCCGCCACGAGGGCGTCGCGGTCGGCGCCCTCGATGGGGGCCTCGCCGGCGGCGTAGACCTCGGGGATCGCGACCATGTCGGCCTCGTTGAAGCAGGTGCAGAACTGCTCGAACAGGGAGCTCAGGCGCGAATAGCGGTGCGGCTGGTGGATCGCGATCACCCGGCCCTGCGGCCCGACGGCCTGACGCGCGGCCTTGAGCACCGCCGAGATCTCGACCGGGTGGTGGCCGTAATCGTCGATGATCGGGGCGCCGTTCCACGCCCCCACCTGCGTGAAGCGGCGGTTGACGCCGCCGAACTTCTTCAGGCCGATGCGGATCGCTTCGTCCGGCAGGCCCAGCTCGAGCCCCACCGCGATCGCGCCCAGCGCATTGAGCACGTTGTGGTCGCCGGGCATCGGCAGCTCGATCCCCTCGACCCGCCGCTCGCCGCGGGCCAGCCCGTCGCGCAGGCGGGCGATGACGTCGAACTTGGAGACCGGCCCCTCGTGGCGCAGGTTCACCCCCACCACGTCGGCCTGCAGCGAGAAGCCGTAGGTGATCTTGCGCCGGTCGTCGACGCGCCCGACCAGGGCCTGCACCTCGGGGTGGTCGATGCAGCACACGGCCGCCCCGTAGAAGGGGAGGTTCGAGACGAACTGCTCGAACGCCGCCTTCACGCCCTCGAAGTCGCCGTAGTGGTCGAGATGCTCGGGGTCGATGTTGGTGATGATGGCGATGGTCGCGGGCAGGCGGTTGAAGGTGCCGTCCGATTCATCGGCCTCGACCACCATCCACTCGCCCTCGCCCATCCGGGCGTTGGAGCCGTAGGCGTGGATGACCCCGCCGTTGATCACCGTGGGGTCCACCCCGCCCGCATCCAGGATCGCCGAGACCATCGAGGTGGTCGTGGTCTTGCCGTGCGTGCCCGCCACGGCGACGTTGTATTTCAGGCGCATCAGCTCGGCGAGCATCTCGGCCCGGCGCACCACCGGCAGGCCGGCGGCGCGGGCGGCGTCGAGCTCGGGGTTGCCCGGCTTGATCGCCGAGGACATCACCACGACCTTGGCCCGGCCCAGGTTCTCGGCCTTCTGCTCGATCTCGATCCGCGCGCCCAGCGTGCGCAGGCGCTGCACGATCTCGGAGTCCCTGGCGTCCGAGCCCTGCACGTCGTAGCCGAGGTTCAGCATCACCTCGGCGATGCCCGACATGCCGATGCCGCCGATGCCGATGAAGTGGATCGGGCCGATCTCCTGCGGCTGACGGCTGACGGGGGACATGGGCGGGCTCCGGGGATCAGGGGCAGGCGAGGAAGGGCGGCGGGGAGAGGCGGCGGGGCTCAGGGGCGGGCGAGGGACGCGGCGAGGTCGGCGAGCCGCTCGGCCGCGTCGGGCCGCCCCAGTCCGGCGGCGGCCGAGGCCATCGAGGCGGCCCGGCCGGGGTCGCCGAGGACGGCGGCGATGTGCCCGCAAAGCGCCTGCGGCGTCAACCCCGCCTCGCGGGCGACGCGCGCCGCGCCGGCCTCGGCGAGCGGCTTGGCGTTGGCGGTCTGGTGGTCGTCCATCGCGTGAGGATAGGGGATCAGGATCGAGGGGCGCCCGATCGCGGTCAGCTCGGCCACCGTCGAGGCGCCGGCCCGGCAGACCACAAGCTGCGCCTCGGCGATGCGCCGGGGCATGTCGGGGAAGAAGGGCGCGACCTCGGCGGGGATGCCCTGAGCGGCCCAGGCGGAAGTCAGCGCCTCGGCCTCGCCCTCGCGGGCCTGCTGGGTGACGCGCAGGCGGGCGCGCAGGTCGGCCGGAAGGGCGGCGGCCGCCTCGGGCGCCAGGCGGGTGAGGGCCGAGGCGCCCTGGCTGCCGCCGAAGACCAGAAGGTTCAGGGGCCCGTCGCCGGGGGGCGCATAGGCCGCGCCGGCGAGCGACCGGGCGGCGTCGCGGATCGGGTTGCCGACGTGGCGCGCGTCCACGCCCGCGGGGGCGTTGCTCAGCGGCCAGGTTCCGCAGGCGACTGCGCCCACGCGGGGCGCGAAGAGGCGGTTCACCCGCCCCAGCACCCCGTTCTGCTCATGGATCAGCCGCGGCCGCCCCGAGATCACGGCGGCCGACAGCGCAGGCAGCGAGGGATAGCCCCCGAACCCCGCCACCACCGCCGGCGGATCGCGGCGGAACCAGCGCAGCGTCTCGACGACGCCCGCGCCGATCAGGGCCGGCGCCGCCAGCTTCGCCGTCGCCCCGCCCCGCGCGAAGGTGGCCGAGCGCACCGGCACCCGCGCCACCGCCTCGGGGAAGCCGCCCGCGTAGCGCGCGCCCCGGTCGTCGGTGGTCAGCGAGACCCGCCAGCCCCGACGCAACATCTCCTGCGCCAGCGCCTGGGCGGGAAACATGTGCCCGCCAGTGCCGCCGGCGGCGATGACGAGATGGGGCGCGCTCATGCCCGGCGCCCGTCGGGGCGGCCGAGGCTCGGGGCGCGACGCTCGCCCCCCGCGCGGCGCAGCCGAGCCCGCCCGCAGGGCGCCTCCTCTCCCCTTCCCCGGCTCATGCCGAGTGCTCCAGCGCCTCGAGCACGTCGCGCTGGGGGCGCTTGCGGGTCATCGCCAGCAGCAGGCCCATGCCGATGCCCGCCGCCAGCAGCGAGGAGCCGCCGTAGCTGACGAACGGCAGGGTCATGCCCTTGGCCGGCAGCAGGCGGATGGCGACGCCGAGGTTCACGAAGGCCTGCAGGCCGATCAGCCCCGCCATGCCGGCGCCGGCGAGGCGCGCGAAGGGGTCGCGCTCCTCGGTCAGGCGGTAGAGGGCGCGGATCGGGATGAACAGGAACAGCCCGATCACCAGCACGCACAGCAGCAGGCCGTATTCCTCGGCCGCCACCGCGATGATGAAGTCGGTGTGCGCGTCGGGCAGGATGTTCTTGACCGAGCCCTCGCCCACGCCGACGCCGAAGAAGCCGCCCTCCTGGATGGCGTTGGTGGCGTAGCCGATCTGGGTGCGGGGATCGACCTCGGCCGCCAGGAACCCGTCGATGCGCCGCGCGAAGTGCTGGGAATTCTCGTAGGCGAAGGCCCCGACCGCGGCGACGCCGCCGGCGATGCCCACCATCAGCGGCACCGAGGCGCCGGCCACGAAATACATCAGCCCCCAGGTCGCCAGCAGCAGCGCCGCCTGCCCGAAGTCGGGCTGCAGCGCCAGCATCGCCGAGCAGGCGCAGGCGAGCAGGAAGCTCAGGAACTTGCCCGGAGGGCCCCGCCGGTCGAAGGTCGAGGCCATCACCCAGGCCGCGCAGCCCACGAAGGCGGGTTTCAGGAACTCCGAGGGCTGCACCGTCAGCACGCCGAGCGAGACCCAGCGGATCGCGCCCTTGCCGAAGTCGGTGCCGATCACCGGCAACGCCAGACAGGTCAGCAGCGCGCCCACGAAGCCCATCACCGCCAGCCGGCGCACGGTGCGCACGTCCTGCATCGAGATCGCCACCATCAGCCCCACGCCCAGCAGGGCGAAGGCGGCCTGGCGGATCACGAAGTAGAAGGGCGGCAGGCCCAGCCGCTCGGCGAGCGGCGCCGAGGCCGCCATGCCCACCACCAGCCCGATCACGATCAGCCCCAGCACCGCGCCCACCGTCCAGCGGTCGACGGTGCGCCACCAGCGGGTCAGGATCGGCTCGGAGGAACGGGCGGCGGCGACGTGGCCGAAGACCATCTCGGTCATGCGGGATCCTCCTTGAGCGCGGGCAGGCCGGCGGCGCGGCGGGCGAGCGCGCGGAACGCGTCGCCGCGGTGTTCGAAGCTCTGGAACTGGTCGAAGCTGGCGCAAGCGGGCGAGAGCAGCACCGCCTCGCCCGCCCGGGCGTCTTCGGCGGCGCGGGCCACGGCGGTCTCGAGGTCGCCGCAGAGCACATGGGGCGTGTCGCCCAGCGTGGCCGCGAAAGCCTCGGCGGCCTCGCCGATCAGGTAGGCGCAGGCGACCCGGTCGAAGAGGGGGACGAGCGGCGCGATCCCCCCCGCCTTGGGCACGCCGCCGGCGATCCAGCGAACGCGGGGCCAGGCGAGCAGCGCCTTTTCGGCCGCGTCCGCGTTGGTGGCCTTGGAGTCGTTGACGAAGCTGACCCCGTCCCTCTCCGCCACCAGTTCCAGCCGGTGCGGCAGGCCCGGGAAGGACTTCAGCGCCGCCTCGATCGCCCGCGGCGCGAGGCCCAGCGAGCGGCAGGCCGCCCAGGCCGCGCAGGCGTTCTGATGGTTGTGGGCGCCCTTCAGCGTGGCGAGTTCCCGCAGGTCGACCGAGGCGACCTGCTTGCCCCGGCGCGTCTCGGCGAGGAACCCCTTGCGGGCGGTGACGGCCCAGCTCTCGCCCGGCAGCTTGCGGCTCAGCGACAGGCCGATGACCGGGTCCTCGCCCTCGCCCCCCCTGCCCCGCATGCGGTCGGCGAGAAAGCGGCCCTCGGGCTCGTCGAGGCCGATGATCGCGCGCTCGGGCGCGCCGGCCTCGAACAGGCGGGCCTTGGCGGCGAAGTAGCCGCCCCGCCCGCCGTGGCGGTCGAGGTGGTCGTCGGAGAGGTTGAGGAACACCGCCACGTCCGGGGCCAGCCGGCGCGCCGCCTCGATCTGGTAGGACGACAGCTCCAGCACCAGCACCTCGCCGTCGTGGAACGGCTCGAACCCCAGCACGCCGAGTCCGATGTTGCCGCCGACCTGGGCGGGCACGTCCGAGGCCGCGAGGATGTGGCCGATCAGGGCGGTGGTGGTCGACTTGCCGTTGGAGCCGGTGATGCAGACCACCCGCGGGGGCGTGTCGAAATGGTCGAAATCCTCCGCCGCCAGGGCCCGGAACAGCAGCCCCACGTCGTTGTCGACGGGAACGCCGCGGGCCCAGGCCTGCTCCACCGCGGGGTGCGGCGCGGGATAGAGCGCGGGGATCCCGGGCGACAGGCACAGCAGCGCCAGCCCCTCGTCCCAGGCCCGGTCGCGGGACAGGTCGGCGATCGCGAAGCCTTCCGCTTCGGCCGCGGCGCGGGCGGCCTCGCCGTCGTCCCAGCACACCGGGACCGCGCCGCCCGCGGCAAGCGCCCGGGCGGCCGCGAGGCCGGAGCGGCCGAGGCCCAGAACGCCCACCCGGGCGTCCTCGTATCCGGGAACGGGGATCATGCGGCGGCCTCCAGGGCGTCGAGACGGGCCTCCAGCCAGTCGGCGCGCTCGGCCACCGACAGGCGGGGGAGCGGCTCGGTCCGGTAGCCCTCGGCGGGATAGCGGGTTTCGAGGTGGTCGTGCTCGGCCACCGCCGCGGCGAGGTCGAGGCGGCGCTCGGCGTCGGGGCGGCGCAGCTCGGGCCAGGGCGGGGCGAGGAACACGGGCGCGTCGTAGCGGCGGGCGGCGAGCTCGGCGGCCATCGCGGCGGGCACGGGCAGGCCCGCGCGCTCCAGCGCCGCCACCGCGTCGAGGATCGAGCGGTCGAAGAGGGTGGCGCCGGGACGGGCGAGCGCCGCCGCGTGGTCGGCGGCCGCACGGGCGACGCACAGCTCGGCGAAGCGGGTCAGGTTTTCCCACGGCAGTCCGTCGCCGCCGCGCGCGGTCTCCTCGCGCACCACCTCGCGGCCCGGCTCGTGGGCCACCGCCCAGCCGCGGGCGGCCATCTGCGCCAGCAGCGTGGACTTGCCGCCGCCCGAGCAGCCCGAGATGACGAAGAGGCGGGGCGCGCGCGCCATGGTCTCCCTACCGCAGCTTCAGGGTGGCGAGGCCGACCAGCGCCAGGATCACCGAGATGATCCAGAAGCGGATCACGATGGTGGCCTCCTGCCAGCCGAGCTTCTCGAAATGGTGGTGGATGGGCGCCATCAGGAACACCCGCTTCTTGGTCATCTTGTAGTAGCCGACCTGGATGATCACCGACAGCGCCTCGACGACAAACAGACCGCCGATCACCGCCAGCACGATCTCGTGCTTGGTCGCGACCGCGATGGCGCCGAGCCCCCCGCCCAGCGCCAGAGAGCCGGTGTCGCCCATGAACACCTGCGCGGGCGGCGCGTTGAACCACAGGAACCCCAGGCCCGCCCCGATCAGGGCGGCCGAGAAGACCGCGATCTCGCCGGTGCCGGGGACGTAGGAGAGGCCCAGATACTCGGTGAAGTCGGTGCGCCCGACCACGTAGGCGATGAAGCCCAGCGCCGCGCCCGCGATCATCACCGGCATGATCGCGAGACCGTCGAGTCCGTCGGTCAGGTTGACCGCGTTGGCCGAGCCCACGATCACCAGCATCGCGAAGGGGTAGAACAGGATGCCCATGTCGATGAGCATGTCCTTGAAGATCGGCAGCGCCAGCGCGCCCGACAGCGGCGCGGGCTGCAGCCAGACGGTGGCGAGCGCGGCGCACAGCGCGATGGCGAAGCCCGCGCCCAGCCGGATCCGGCCCGGCACGCCCTTCACGTCGAACTTGGAAACCTTGAGGTAGTCGTCGGCGAAGCCGATGGCGCCGAAGCCCGCGACCACCAGCACCACGACCCAGACATAGCCCTCCGACAGGTCCGACCACAGCAGGGTCGAGAGCAGCAGCGAGAACAGGATCAGCACCCCCCCCATCGTCGGCGTGCCGGACTTGGTCAGCAGGTGTCCCTCGGGCCCGTCGGCGCGAATCGGCTGGCCCTTCTTCTGCATCCGCCGCAGCGCGTTGATGATCGGATTGCCGAAGCCGAAGCTCAGGAACAGCGCCGTCAGGAACGCGCCCCCCGACCGGAAGGTCAGGTAGTTGAAGAGGTTGAACACGTCGCCGCCCTGCGAGAGGGGGGTGAGCAGGTGATACAGCATCAGGCGTCGGGTCCTTCGTCCTCGCCGGCGGGGAGCTCGGGCGCGGGGCGGCCGAGCGCCTTCACGGCCGCGACCACGCGCGCCATCCGCGCGCCGAGCGAGCCCTTCACCATGACCACGTCGCCGGCGTCAAGCAGGCGGCGGACCTCGCGGGCCATCGCCTCGCTGTCCGCGGCATGGCGGCCGCGGCGCCCCGGCGGAAGCGCGTCGTGCAGGGCCTTCATCCGCGGGCCGACCGTGTGCACGCGGTCGATGGCGGCGAACGCGGGATGCTCGGCGAGGCCCGCGTGCAGCGCGGTCTCGTCGGGCCCGAGCTCGAGCATGTCGCCCAGGATCGCGATCTTGCGGCCCTTCACGTGGCGCCCGAAGCCGTCCTCGGGGGCGGAGGCGGCCAGCACCTCCAGCGCCGCGCCGACCGAGGTGGGGTTGGCGTTGTAGCTCTCGTCGACCAGATGCACCGCGCCGTCGAGCCCGGTGGCGTCGAGCGCGATGCGCCAGCGGCTGCCGCGCCCGTCCGGCGCGTGCCAGGCGCCCAGCGCCAGGGCCGCGCGGGCGCCGTCGGCGCCCAGCGCCTCGACCGCCAGCAGCACCGCCAGCGCGTTCATCGCGAAATGCCGCCCCGGCGCGCCGATCTTGACCAGCGCGTTGCGCCCGTGGATGCGCGCGGTCAGCGCGGTGCCTCCGGGCCCCGGCGCCGCCCTGAGCATCCGCGCCGTGCAGCGCGGAGACGAGCCGAAGCGCAGGATCGTGGCGACCCCCAGGCGGCGCGCGCGCCGGGCCAGACGGTCGTAGTGACGGTTGTCGCGGGGCAGGATCGCCACGCCCCCCGGCTCCAGCCCCTCGAGGATCTCGGCCTTGGCGAAGGCGATCTCGGCCTCGGAGCGGAAGTGGGCCATGTGCACCGGGTCGACGGTGGTGATCAGCGCCACATGGGGGCGGGCGAGCCGGGTCAGGGGGCGGATCTCTCCGGCATGGTTCATGCCGATCTCGATCACCGCGAATTTCGTGGCCTTCGGCATCCGCGCCAGCGTCAGCGGCACGCCCCAGTGGTTGTTGTAGCTCTTCTCGGCGGCATGGGTCGCGCCCTGGGGGCTGAGCGCCGCGCGAAGCATCTCCTTGGTCGAGGTCTTGCCGACCGAGCCGGTCACCGCGACCACCTTCGCCTTGGTGCGCGCCCGCGCCGCGACGGCGAGCCCCTCGAGGCCCGCCAGCGTGTCCTCGACGATCAGGAGGGGGGCGGTCTCGTCCAGGCCCTCGGGGATGCGCGAGACGAGGGCGGCGGCCGCGCCGGCCTCGAGGGCGGCGGCGACGAAGTCGTGGCCGTCGCGGGCGTCCTTGAGGGCGACGAACAGGTCGCCCGGCTCGACCGCGCGGCTGTCGATGCTCACGCCCGCGGCCTCGAAGGCGCGGGTGGCGCGTCCGCCGGTGGCGGCCTCGGCCTCGGCGCTGGTCCAGAGCGTGGTCATGCGTCCCCCGTTTCCCGATCCGCATCCAGAACCTGGACTGCGGCGCGCGCCTGTTCGGCGTCGTCGAACGGGATCACCTCGTGGCCCACGATCTGGCCGGTTTCATGACCCTTGCCGGCGATCAGCAGACGATCCTGGGGCCCCAGCATGTCCACCGCGGCGAGGATCGCCTCGGCCCGGTCGCCGATCTCGATCGGCGCGGGGTCGGCGCCCTGCGCGCCCGCCAGCACCTGGGCGCGGATCGCGGCGGGGTCCTCGGAGCGGGGGTTGTCGTCGGTCACAACGACCAGGTCGGCGGCCAGCGCCGCGCGCCCCATCAGCGGCCGCTTGCCCGCGTCCCGGTCGCCGCCGGCGCCGAAGACCGCGACCAGCCGGCCGGGCGTGTGCAGGCGCAGGGCGGCGATGGCCGTCGCGAGGCTGTCGGGCGTGTGGGAATAGTCGACATAGACCCGCGCCCCGTTGGCCCGGGTCGCCACATGCTCCATCCGCCCCTTCACGCCGCGCAGCGCGGGGAGGGCCTTGAAGACCGCCTCCGGCGCCTCGCCGCAGCCGATGGCGAGGGCGGCGGCCAGCAGCGCGTTCTCGCCCTGGAAGGCGCCGACGAGGGGAAGCTCCGCCTCGTGGATCTCGCCCTGCCAGCCGAAGCGCAGGGTCTGGCCGGTCTCGTGGTAGTCGGCGCTCAGCAGGCGCAGGTCGGCGGCCTCGGCCCGGCCCACCGCGATCAGGCGCTGGCCGCGGGCGCGCACGATCTGGGCGGCGCGAGGGAAGGAGGGGTCGTCGGCGTTCAGCGCCGCGGTCCCCTCGGCGGGCAGCACCCGCGCGAAAAGGCCCAGCTTGGCCTCGAGATAGTCTTCCGGCGTCGCGTGATAGTCGAGGTGATCGCGGGTGACGTTGGTCAGCCCCGCCGCCCGCAGCCGCACCCCGTCGGCGCGGTGCTGGGCGAGCCCGTGGGAGGAGGCCTCGATGGCCGCCCGCTCGACGCCGAGGCCCGCCAGCTCCGCCAGCAGCGCGTGCATCGCCAGCGGATCGGGGGTGGTCAGGCCGCCGGGGCGGTCGACGGCGCCCTCGACGCCGATGGTGCCGATGTTCACCGCGCGCCGGCCAAGCGCGGTCCACAGCTGGCGCAGGAACGAGGCGACCGAGGTCTTGCCGTTGGTGCCGGTGACGGCTGCGACCCCCTCGGGTTGCGCCGCGTAGAAGGCCGCCGCGGCCCGCGCCAGGGCCAGACGCGGCGCCTCCGCCACGGCCAGCGGCAGGCCTGCGGGCGGGGTTTCGCGCCCCTCCGCGGCCCAGGCGGCGCGGATCGTCTCGGCGCCCTCGGGCGAGCAGACCACGACCGGGGCGCCCATGCGCAACGCGAACGGCGCGAACTCGGCGCCGTCCACGCTTCCCTTCAGGGCGAAGAACACCACGCCCGGCCCCGCCTTCCGGCTGTCGGAGGCGAGGCCGAGGATCTCCGTCTCCGGGTCGACGCCCGGCGCGGCCGGAAGACCGAGGGAGGCGAGCCTCGCCATCCCCGGCCTCAGCGGCTCGCGACCTGGCGCGCGCCGGCGGGCCCGTCGCCTTCGGTCGGCTCGGCCTGCGGGCGCATGCCCAGGATCGGGGCGATGCGGGTCAGCGCATCCTTGACCGTGGGCGCGGCGGTCCAGCCCGCGGTGCGCCAGCGGCGGCCGTACTTCTCGGTCCAGCCCTCGTCGAGCGTCACCACGATCACATAGGCCGGGTCATGGGCGGGGAACACGCCCGCAAACGTCGCCAGCACCTTGGTCTTGTCGTAGCCGACCCCGTTGCGGCGCGGCTTCTCGGCCGATCCGGTCTTGCCGCCGAGGAAATAGCCCTCGACGTCGGCGTTGCGCCCGGTGCCCTCGGTGACCACCGCGCGCAGCATCTCGCGCATCGCGTCGGAGGTCTGTTCGGAGACCACGCGGTCGGACTCGTCGGGCCCCGGCGCGCCGGCCAGCAGCGTCGGCTTCACCCGCAGCCCGCCGTTGGTGATCGAGGCGTAGGCCGCGGCCAGGTGCAGCGGCGTCACCGCAAGCCCGTGCCCGTAGGAGATCGTCATCGTCGAGATCTCGGACCAGCGCGCGGGCAGCAGCGGATCGGCGCGCCCGGCCTCCGACAGCTCGACCGGGGTCGATTCCAGCAGGCCCAGCGTCTCGAGGAAGGCGCGCTGGCGCTTGGCGCCGGCCTGCAGCGCAAGCCGGGCCGAACCGGTGTTGGAGCTTTCGATGATCACCTCGCGCAGGGTCATCCGCGCGGGCATCGCGTGGGCGTCCGAGATCTTGAAGCGGCCCCAGTGCATCGGGCCGGTGGTGTCGATCATCGTCTGCGGCGTGGCGATGCCGGCCTCCATCGCCATGGCGGCGTTGAAGATCTTGAAGGTCGAGCCCAGCTCGTAGACCCCCTGCGCCGCGCGGTTGAAGGTGGCGTAGTCGTCGGGCAGGCCGCTGGTCGGGGGCGGGGGACGGTCGTTGGGATCGAAGTCGGGCAGCGAGGCGAGCGCGATCACCTCGCCGGTGTTGGCGTCCATCAGCACGCCCGCGGCGCCGCGCGCGTGGAATTTCTCGACGTTGGCGCGCAGCACGTCGGTGAAGGCCCGCTGCACCCGCATGTCGATCGAAAGACGCATCGGCTCGGAGGCCCGGGCGGGGTCGCGCAGCGCCTCGTCGAGCTTGGACTCCACCCCGCCGACGCCCACGATCTCGGCCGCGGTCACGCCCTCCTTCCCGAAGGAGGCGCCGCCCAGGATGTGGGAGGCCAGCCGCCCGCCGGGATAGACGCGCATGTCGCGCCGGCCGAACTGCAGGCCGGGGTCGCCGATGTCATGCACCTGCACCCGCTGGGCGGGGGTGATCGCCTTCTTCAGCCACAGGAACCGGCGGCCGTCGTTGAACTGGCGCATCAGCGCGGGGACGGTCAGGTCGGGGAAGATCGCGGCCAGCTTCTCGGCCGCGCCCTGCTTGTCCAAAAGCTCCTCGGGGTGGGCGTAGAGGGACCAGACGGGGATGTTGGCGGCCAGCAGCTCGCCGTTGCGGTCGGTGATCTCCGCGCGCGCGGCCGAGAACGGGGCCGAGAACGAGGCGCGCGGCTCCTCGGGCTCGGAGCCCGCGATCAGCGCCATGCGCCCGGCGACCGAGGCGTAGGCCAGCAGGAAGGCGAAGCACAGCAGATGCAGCCGCCAGCGGGCGCGGGCGCGCTCCTGCACCGCGGTGCGGCGGCGGCGGTCGGCGCGGCGGGCCGCGGCCTCGGCGTTGGGATCGACGCCCTCGCGGCGGGCGGCGATGACGTCGGCGAGCCGCGCGCCCTCGGGCCCGTGGGAGTGTTCGGGCGCGCCGGGGTCGATGTCGAACTGCAGCGCGTCGGCGCCGGCGCCGTAGACGACGCCCTCGACCGCCTCGCCCTCAGACGCATCGCGCCCCCCGGGAGAGCGGGGGGGATCGCGCCCCTCGGGCGGGCGGGGGACGAGGCGCCCGGCGGCGGGATCGTGGGGATCGACGTGCGACGAGGTCATGGCGGATCTCCGGCTCAGCGTCGTTCGGGGCGGGGCGGGGGCGGCGAGACGCCGAGCGCGACGGCGTCGGTGCCCGCGAGCGCGGCCATCGTCACCGGCGGCTCGGCCGCGGCGAGCGCGGGGGCGAGCGGCGGCACGGCGAAGGCGGCGGGTTCGGGGGCGAGGATCGGCTCGGCCAGGGCGGCGACCAGCGCCACGGCAGGGGCCACGGCGGGCTCCGGCGCCGGGCCGGGCGCCCGCGGGGGCGGGGGCTGGAAGGCCACCGCGGCGGCCTCGGCGAACTGCGCGGGCGTAAGCGGGGCGAGACCCAGCTCCTCGGTATGGGAGGCGACCAGGCGGTCCAGCCGCTCGGGCCGGTTCAGCCAGGCCCACTCGGCATGCAGCACGGCGATCGCCTCGCGCTCACGCGCGATCTGGGCGTGCAGCGCCTCGACCTGGTCGCCAAGATCCTGGGTGTCGTTGATCACCCGGTAGGCCCAGATCGCCACCACGCAGACCAGCGCAAGAGCGGAGACGTAGAGAAGCGAGCGCATCATCGCCCGACCTCCTTGAGCGCGGAAACGGTCAGCCCGGGCAGGCCCAGGCCGCGGGGATCCATGGGAACGGCCGGCGCCGCGGTGCGCCGCCCGGCGCGAAGCCGGGCCGAGCGGGCGCGCGGGTTGCGGGCGAGTTCGTCCTCGCCCGCCTCGACAGGACGGCGCGAGAGCAGGTCGAAGCGCGGCGCGTCCACCTCGCTCACCGGCGCGTGGCGCGAGCCGCCCCCGCCCGCGCCTCCGGCCCGGGCCGCGAAGAAGCGCTTGACCACGCGATCCTCGAGCGAATGGAAGGTGACGACCGCCAGCACCCCGCCGGGCGCGAGCGCCCGCTCGGCGGCGCCCAGCGCGCGGGCCAGCTCGCCCAGCTCGTCGTTGACCGCGATGCGCAGCGCCTGGAAGGAGCGCGTGGCGGGGTGGGGCTGGCCGGGACGGGCGCGGGGAACGCAGGTCGCCACCGTCTCGGCGAGGCGCAGCGTGGTGCGCAGCGGCCCGGCGGCCCTGGCGGCCACGATGGCTTTGGCGATCCGGCGGCTGGCGCGCTCTTCGCCATACTGGAACAGGATGTCGGCGAGCGCCGCCTCGGGCAATTCATTGACCAGGTCGGCGGCCGAGGGGCCGTCGGCCCCGGCCCCCTCCATGCGCATGTCGAGCGGACCGTCGCGCAGGAACGAGAAGCCACGGTCGGGCTCGTCGAGCTGCATCGAGCTGACGCCGATGTCGAGCACCACGCCCCCCAGCGGCGCCGCCCCGGCCTGCGCGGCGAGCGTGTCGAGATCCCCGAACCGCCCCTCGACCAGCGACAGCCGGTCGCCGTGCGCGTGCGACCAGGCCGCGGCGCGCGCGAGCGCAGTGGGATCGCGGTCCACCGCCACCACCCGCGGGGCGCCGGCGGCAAGGATCGCGCGGGTATAGCCGCCGTCGCCCAGCGTGCCGTCAAGCACCGGACCCGGCGCGACCGCAGGGTCGAGCGCCGCCAGCACCTCGTCGAGCAGCACCGGCAGGTGGCCCTGCCCCGGCGCGGAGGACGCGGGCGGCGGCGCAATGGGTCCGCGGGGCCGGTCGGCGGGCGCGAGCCCGGGGGAGAGGGCGAGGGCCGCGATCACTGGACTGCCCCCGGCCCGTCCCAGGGCATGGCCGAGAGGGCGTCGAAGTCCTCGTCGTCGTCGAGCGGCGCGACGAGTTCGTCGTAGCGGCTCCTGGACCAGATCTGGAAGCTGTCGCCGGTGCCCACGAAGGCGACGTCGCCATCGAGATCGAAGCGGTCGCGCATCTCCTTGGGCAGCACGATGCGGCCGTTGTCGTCGAGCTGCAGCGGCAGGGCGCGGCCCATCAGACGGTATTCCAGCTTGCGGCGATTGGGGTCGGAGGGGTGCATGCGCGAGACGGCGGCGGACATGCGCTGATACTCGTCAGGCGCATAGCCCTCGACACAGTTCTTGTCGCGGAAGCCGGGAACGAGCACGATGTTGCCTTCGGCGTTGCGCAGCTCGAGCGCCTTGCGCCACAGCGCGGGTATGGAGACACGACCCTTCGTGTCCACCTTGTTGAAGAAACTGGACGTGAACTGCTGCCACATGGGCTGCTTGTCCCCTCACGTCGGAAGGCCGCCCAAAAGGAAAAGCGGGCCGCGCCTGCCTCATGCGCGACCCGCCCTGCTGTCCCTCGGGTGTACTTCCAGCTTCGCGCCGTCACTTGATGCGCCGTGTCACGCGCCGGTCTAGTTCTTTGTTTTAGAGAGTTGCCTGTATGAACCTGCTTGCGGGCTCTTTGTTTGTTCTCTCTGCCTCTGGAGATTTTCTAGCATGGGATTCCGTGGGCATCAACGGGAAACTCACCCACCTCTCGCCACTTTGGGGCCGACCGATGGCAACTGGCACATGTGGGCAAGGGCGCTGCGTTAACCACCAGATATGGTTTCGAGGGGGACGAGGGAGCGTGGCGCCGAGGCCACTCCGGGGGGCCGCGGCCCCGGATTTCCCCGTAAAGTGGGCGGCGGCGGCGCCATTTCCCCGCCCGGTGGGGCGAATCCCCACGACCTGGAAGGGGTCGATCCCACGATTTCCCGGATTTCGCGATTCGACGGGCCGGAAGGCCGAAACCACGCGCTCGCGCAGCCTGCGGGACCCGAAACGCCCTCGGGCGCGCGAAATGCGGTCCCGAGGGCGAAGCCTGGCGGCGGATGGCCTGTAGGCCGGGTTTTGTCAGGGGTCCGAAGACCCTTGGGCGACCATTCATCTGGACCCGCGCTCACGCGCGGGTTCTCGCGATCCACCACGGCCGAAGGGGCGGAGGCGACCCCCTGCGCGTCGAGGCGCGCGATCGGCCCAACTTGATCTTGCTCCCGGCGGGGCTTGCCGTGCCGCCCCTGTCGCCAGGGGCGCGGTGGTCTCTTGCACCACCGTTTCACCCTTGCCGCCCGACCCCGAGGGGCGCGGACGGCGGTCTGTTCTCTGTGGCGCTTTCCCTCGGGTTTCCCCGGCCGGGCGTTACCCGGCGCCGTGCCTCCGTGGAGCCCGGACCTTCCTCGGCCCCCGCCCGCCTGAGCGAGGGGAACCGCGGCCGCCCGGCCATCCGCCGGGGGCGCTTATGGCGCCGCCGCGTCGCCCATGCAAGCCAGGGGCGCGCAGGCGTCCCCTACTCGGTGTCGAGGTCGAAATCCGGGTCGAAGCCGCCATCCTCCTCCCCCGGGCGGGGCGCGGAGACGTGGACCCGGCCCGAAGGCCCTGGCGGCGCGTAGCTCGAGCGTCGCTCGCCGTCGGCGACGGGGAAGCGCCCGGCCATCTCGGCGACGCGCGCCGCGAGGCGGTGACTGGCCGGGGCCCCGGTCTCGTCGGGCGCAAAGCGCATCTGCAGGGCGCGGACGAGGTCGGCGAACCCGGCCTCGGTCTCCTGCCAGCGGTAGCCGAGCTTCAGGGCGTGGACGCCGAGCAGCGTCTCGGGGGGCAGGAAGGGCGCGGGATCGGGCGCCTCGGCCTGCGACCAGATGGCATGGCCGGCGCGGGCGAGCCGCTGCCATGGAAACTTCTCGCCCGGGTCGATCTTGCGGCCCACCGCGACGTCCGAATGGCCCAGCACCCGCGCCGGCGGGATCGCCCAGCGCAGGCGCACGGCGAACAGCAGCCGCTCCAGCGCGTCGAGCTGGGCCTCGGGGAACGGCGGCAGGCCGGCCTCGGGTCCGGGATTGGCCAGTTCGATGCCGATCGAGTGGGAGTTCACGTCCTCGACCGGCCCCCAGGCCGCCACGCCCGCATGCCAGGCGCGCCGCATCTCCGAGACCATGCGGAAGGTCCCGCCGGTCTCGTCGATCAGGTAGTGGGCCGAGACCTCCGCGGCGGGGTTGCACAGGCGCGCGAGCGCGAGGGCCGCCGAACTCATGTTGGTGTAGTGGATCAGGATCATGTTCGGCGCCGCCACCCCGCGGCGCGGGCCATGGTTGGGCGAGGCGATCTCGACGATCTCGGGCGGCGCCGGGGCGCGGCGCATCGGCGGGCGCGGGGCGGCGGCCCCGCTGTCCTCGTCCCGTGGTCGATCACGCTCGGTCACGGGGCGGCCTTTTCGTGGACGCGTCGGCTGGGCATTCTACGCTCCGGTTCCCCCTGGCGGGGATGACAGCATCGGGGCGAGCAGATGTCGAGACCGCGCGAGAACCGCGTCGATCCGTCCGGGGCCATCCATGCCGTCGCGGCCCGGGGCGGGATGATGGGCAACCGCGGGGGACGGTTTCACCTGCCCGCTGACCCGCAGACCGGCGAGGGACCGCGGCTGGGGCGCCGTCGCTGGGTCTCGCGCCAGTGGATCTGCTGCGTGCTGAGCTTCAAGGGGCGCAGGCGGCAGGTGATGGGGGCGGGCTACACCGAGCTGTTCTTTCTCGACGAGGCCACCGCGCTCGCCGCCGGTCACCGTCCCTGTTTCGAGTGTCGCCGAGCGGACGCGCTGGCCTTCGCCGAGGCCTGGGCCCGCGCCCACGATCTGCCCGAGCGCCCCAGGGCGCCGGCGATGGACCTTGTCCTGCACGCCCAGCGACTCGGCCCCCGCGCCCGCGGCCCGGCCGCAGCCCTGCCTGAGGGCGCGATGCTGAGGCTCGAGGGCGCGCCGGCGCTGAAGCTGGGCGAAGCGGCGCTGCCCTGGGGGTGGGAGGGCTACGCCCCGCCCCGCCCCCTGCCCGACGGCGAGGTCGAGGTCCTGACCCCGCCCGCCATCCTGGCGGCGCTGGCGGCCGGGTTCCGCCCGCAGCTGCACCCTTCCGCCCGCGCCTGAGGCCTCGCCGGCGCGCCGGCGCGACCCGGCGCCTGCGCTCGCGCGGCGCAGGGTCGCCGCGGGCGCTGCCGGTCGCGCCCCGACGATGCGCCCGACGCGTCGCCCCTCGCGGTTCTGGAATGCGTCAGACGCCCCTCGCGCAGAGCGGCCGCGCCCGGCGCGCCGGGGTGGGCGGGCGGGAGGCGTGCCGGGCGCGGGCGCGGCGGTCTCGCCCGGCGCCCGGCTCGCGATCCGGGCGCCGGGGGTCTCAGCCGCGCCGGGGCTTCGGCCCTCGTCCAGCGGGCGCGCCCCCCCGAGGCCCGCGGCCCCCGGAGGGCCCGTCGCCTCTGGGCCCGCTTCCGGGTCCATCCCCCTTGGGGCCGCTTCTCGACGCGCTCCCCCTGGGCCCGCTTGCGGGCCCCTGATTTCTGGCCCCGCTTCCGGGCCCCTGATTTCTGGCCCCGCTTCCGGGCCCCTGACCTCTGGCCCCGCTTCCGGGCCCCTGACCTCTGGCTCCGCTTCCGGGCCCCTCGCCTCTGGCTCCGCTTCCGGGCCCCTCGCCTCTGGGCCCGCTCCTGGGCCCGCCGCCTCCGGCGCCGCTTCTGGGTCCGTCGCTTCTCGGGCCGTCGCCTCTGGGCGTCTCGCTGCGCGACCCGCGTCCGCCCGGGGCGGCGGAGTCGCGCGGCGCGGGCTTGCGGCCCGGCGTGCCCTCGGTCGCGCGGGACGCAAAGCTGCGGCCGCCCGGCGCCTCGGCGCTGCGGGAGGCGAACTTGCGCCCTCCGGGGCTGTCGGAGGAGGACGAGGCGAGCTTGGGGCCGACGGGCTTGCGCCCGGCCGACGCCTCGGCGCGGCGCGGCGCGGGCTTGGCTCCGCGCGCGGCGGCGCCGGCGCCCTTCGGCCCTCGAGCGGGGCCTGCGCCTGCGGCGCCCCTGGCCGCCTTGGCGGGGCCGGCGCCGTCGTCGGCGGGCTTGGCGGCGCGCGGGGCGGGACGCTCGACCTCGGCGGCGGGCAGGCCCAGCTGGTCGCGCAGGACCTTGGGACGGATCTCCTCGACCTGCCCCGGCTCGAGGTCGCCCAGCAGGAACGGGCCGTAGCTGACCCGGATCAGGCGCGAGACGTCAAACCCCACCGAGGACAGCGCCCGGCGCACCTCGCGGTTGCGGCCCTCGCGCAGGCTCACGGTCAGCCAGGCGTTGGCGCCCTGCTGCCGATCCACGCTCACGGTCATCGGCTGAAAGCGTTCGCCCTCCACCTCCACGCCCCGGCGCAGCGGCTCGAGCGCCTTGTCGTCGGGCGCGCCGTGCACCCGCACCCGGTACTTGCGCAGCCACCCGGTCGAGGGCAGCTCCAGCCGCCGCTTCAGATCGCCGTCGTTGGTCAGCAGCAGCAACCCTTCGGAGTTCAGGTCCAGCCGCCCCACCGAGAGCACCCGCGGAAGCTCGGCCGGCAGGCGCTGGAACACCGTCGGGCGGCCCTTCTCGTCGGACTCCGAGGTCACCAGGCCGATGGGCTTGTAGTAGCGCCACATCCGCGGCGGCTCGGCGTCCGCGATCGGGGCGCCGTCGAGCTCGACCAGATCCGAGGGATCGACGTTCAGCGCGGGCGTGTCCACGGGCTTGCCGTTCACGCGCACCCGGCCGGCGAGGATGATCTCCTCGGCCATGCGGCGCGAGGCGACGCCGGCGCGCGCGAGGCGGCGGGCCAGCCGCTCGGTCCGCGGACCGGTGGGCGTGTCGGGCGCCGTGGCGCCCCCGCGGGCCTTCGCGGCGCCGCCCTTGCCCACGGGTTTGCCGAGGTCCTTTCCCCTGGAGGAAGGACGGGTCGGGCCGCCGCGGCGCGGGCGCCCGGAGTCGCTGTCGGAATCGCTTGTCATCGGCGGCTTATCGCAGCGTGCAGGCCCGGACGGAAGCGGTTCCGCGCGCCTGGAGCGCGGAAGGCGCAAGGAACCTGCCTCGCGCCTCGCTTCGGACTGCATTTCCCGGCGCGAACCCGCCCTCGCGCGCCCCTGCCGGCCCTGCGCAAGCCGCTGGCCGCGGGCGACTGCGCTTGCCATAACGCGGGCATGAGCATCCTGCGCACCCAGCGGCTGGAGGGGCGGCCCGTGCGCCCCCGCGACGCGGCCTTCGCGGCGGCCCTGTTCGGGCGCGCCGAGGTCGGCCGCTGGATCGGCGACGACGACCCGTGGAGCCGCGCCCAGGCCGCCGACCGCGCCCGCGCCTTCGCCGCCCACTGGACCGCCCACGGCTTCGGCCTGCGGCTGTGGCGCGACCGCCAGGGCGCCGCGGGCATCGCCGGGCTGCAGTTCTGCGTGATGGAAGGCGCGGCCGCGATAGAAGCCTCGTTCGCCTTCGCGCCCGAGCGCTGGGGGGCGGGCCTCGCGACCGAGGCGATGGCCGCCGCCCTCTGCGAGGCCCGCGCCATCTGCGTCGAGGTGCAGGCCGTGGTGCGCGAGGGCAACGCCCCCGCCGTCGCCGTCCTGCGCCGGCTGGGCTTTGTCGAACGCGCCTCGACCCTGCAGGGCCTGCGCCGCTTCGCCCGGCCCGTCGACGCCGGGTCCGCGCCATGAGCCGCGCCTTCCCGTTCGCCTCGCGCATGGGCCAGGCGCTCGACGAGGCCCGCGCAGCCGCCGCGCGGGGCGAGACGCCGGTCGGCGCCGTGTTGGTCGACCGCGCCACCGGCGAGATCCGCGCCGCCGCCGGCAACCGGGTGCGCGAGCGTCACGACCCCACCGCCCATGCCGAGATCCTGGCGATCCGCGAGGCCTGCGCCGCGCTCGGCTCAGAGCGGCTGCCCGGCCATGAGCTGTGGGTGACGCTCGAGCCCTGCGCGATGTGCGCCGCGGCCATCGCCGGCGCCCGGATCGAGCGGGTCTATTTCGGCGCCTCCGACCCCAAGTCAGGCGGCGTCGAACATGGCGCGAGGGTCTTCGACCACCCCCAGGCCCACCACCGCCCCGAGGTCTACGGCGGCCTCGCCGAGGCCGACTGCGCCGAGCTGTTGCGCGCCTTCTTCGCCGCCCGGCGCAGGGACTGAGCGGCGCGGAGCGCAGGGATTGAGCGGCGCGGAGCGCGGGGGCCCGCCGGGTCAGCCGCTCGACGAGGTCTTCATCAACACCACGCCCGCGAGGATCAGCGCGGCGGCGAGGACGCGCGACAGGCTCGGCGCCTCGCCCGCCAGCGCGACGCCGGCAAGCACCGCGCCCAGGGCGCCGATCCCCGTCCACACCGGGTAGGCGACGCTGAGCGGCAGCACGCGCATCGCCTGGGCCAGCAGCGCCAGGCTGCCCAGCAGCGCCGCCCCCGCGATCAGCGTGGGCGCGAGCCGCGAGAACCCGTGCGACTGTTTCAGGGCGACCGCCCAGACGATTTCGAGAAGACCGGCGGCGAAGAGTAGGACCCAGGCCATGACACGCTCCCACCCGCGGGGTCGTCCCCTCGGGAAACGGGATGGCAAGCGGTCGTCCGCCACGCCCGATCTGGGACCGAGGCGCGTGCGGGTCAACGCCGCCGGCCAGGAAATCCGCGCCTGGCGACCGTTCGCCGCCCTGCCCGTCCCCGGGCGGGGGCCGGGGGCCGGGAAGACGGAAGGGCCGCGCGGAAGGATCCGCGCGGCCCTTCGTCAGTCCCTCCGGCCCCTGTCGGGCCGGGTGCGCGATCAGAGCTCGATCGCCTTCATCACCTCGGGCTCGATCACGTCGACGCCGGGCAGGCCCTTCGCGAGCTCCTTGGCGTCCTGCGCCAGCAGCGGGAAGGTCTTGTAGTGGCACGGGATCACGGTCTTGAACTTGAAGAACTTCTTGGCCGCGTAGGCCGCCCGCTTCATGTCCATGGTGAAGTGGCCGCCGCAGGACAGGATGCCGATGTCGGGCGCGTGCAGGTCCTGGTAGACGCCCATGTCGGCCATCACGTCGGTGTCGCCGGAGAAGTAGATCGTCTTCCCCTCGCCCGAGATCATGAAGCCCGCCTCGGTCCCCGCATAGCCCAGCCCGGCCATCGAGGAGGAATGCCGCGCGCCGACCAGCGTCACCGAGACCTCGCCCAGCGAGACCGTGCCGCCGAGGTTGAAGCCGACGGTCTCGACCCCCTCCTTCTCGGCCAGGTGTCCCATCAGCTCGAAGATGCCGACGACCTTGGCGCCGGTCTTCTTGGCGACATCGACCGAGTCGTTGGTGTGGTCGAAGTGGCCGTGGCTGAGCAGCAGCGCGGTGGCGCCCTTGGTGGCGGCCTCGGCGTTGGACTCGTCGAACATCGGGTTGCCGTGCAGCCACGGGTCGATCAGCAGGACCTGGTCCGCGATCTCGATGCGGAAGCCGGAATGCCCCAGCCAGGTGATTTTCATGATCGTCTCCTCCTCGCCTGTCGCGTCGGCGCCCGGCCCGGCGGGCCCGGCCGGCGCGAGGCCGAGTCTTGCCGCAGGCCGTCGCAGGAATAAAGGGGCGCGGCGCGGGTTCCCTGGGGTCAGACCGCCCCGCCCTGCGAAACCGCCCGGCAGGAGACGGCAAGGGCGATCGCGGCCGATATGACACATTCAAAAGCGCGTCCCGACGGAAACACGGAGGCTTGCATGGACAAACCCCCTGCGCCCGCCAAGATCCTCCGCGAAGGCGCCGCGGCAGCTTCGCGCCCGGCGCGTCGCCGGCCCGTCGTCCTGCGGAAGGCGAGCGCGGCCAGGCGCTTGCCTCAAGCGGGCAAGCGGGATCGTCGGGGAAGGATCAGCGCGGATGTCGGACTGGACAGCCACCATCGACTCCTATTGCGAGCGGCTGGACCCCTCGTTCTGGGCCGAGCCGCTGAACGCGGTGTCGAACGCCGCCTTCCTGCTGGCGGCGGCCTGGGCCTGGAGCGTCGCGCGGCGCGAGGGCCGCGACGAGGACTGGGCGGTGCGCGCGCTGTGCGGGGTGCTGACCGCGATCGGCATCGGCTCGTTCCTGTTTCACACGCTGGCGAACCGCTGGTCGGTGATCGCCGACGTCGTGCCGATCATGCTGTTCATCCTGCTCTATCTCTACCTGACCGGCGTGCGCTATCTGCGCCTGCCGGCGTGGGGCGGCGCGGCGATCGCGGCGGCCTTCATTCCCGTGTCCTCGGTGCTCCAGGGGTGGCTGACGCCGGTGGTGGGGCGGCTGAACGGCTCGATCGGCTATGTGCCGACCCTGCTCGCGATGTGCGGCTTCGCCCTGCTGCTGGGTCTGCGCGCGCATCCCGCCTGGCGGGGGATCGCGACGGCCGCGGGGCTGCTGGTCGTCTCGCTGACCATGCGCACGCTCGACAACCAGACCGGGCCGGTGTGCGAGGCGTTTCCCTATGGGATGCACTGGGGCTGGCACCTGCTGAACGGCGCCCTGCTGGGCGTGCTGATCGTCACCTTCGCGCGCCATGGCGAGCGGCGGGCGCCCAGAGCGCCGTCCTAGGCGCGCGCCGCGGCCGCCGGCCCGAGCCCGCGGCCGTCCCGGGCCCGGGTTGCGCGGAACCCGACGTCGGGCTAGAGCGGGGCCACGAAATCCCCGCCTGACTTCCCTCCGACGGAGCCCGTTCCATGTCCATCGACAAGGCCACCGCCGCCCGCGTCGCCCACCTGGCCCGCATCCGGGTGAAGGACGAGGACCTGGAGACGCTCGCCACCCAGCTCTCGGGCATCCTGGGCTGGGTCGAGCAGCTGGGCGAGGTGGACGTCGAGGGGGTCGAGCCGATGACCTCGGTCACGCCCATGGCCCTGCGCCGGCGCGAGGACGCGGTCACCGACGGCGGCATCCGCGAGCGTGTGCTGGCCAACGCCCCCGCCACCCGCGAGGGGTTCTTCGCCGTTCCCAAGGTGGTCGAGTGACCCGCGTCCGCTGACGCGCCCTCCGCCTTCCCTCCCGCACGCCCGAGAGACCCCATGTCCGACCTGACCCGCCTGACCATCGCCGAGGCCCGCGACAAGCTCCGCGCCCGCGAGATCACTTCGGCCGAGCTGACCGAGGCCTGCCTTGCGGCCATCGACTCGGCCGACGCCCTGAACGCGGTCAGCGCCAAGACCCCCGAGAAGGCCCGCCAGATGGCCGCCGCCGCCGACAAGCGGCTGGACGCCGAGGGGGCCGGGGCGCCCGCGCTGTGCGGCATCCCGCTGGGCGTCAAGGACCTGTTCTGCACCGAGGGGGTGGCCAGCCAGGCGGCCTCCAACATCCTCGAGAACTTCAAGCCGACCTACGAATCCACCGTCACCTCGCGCCTGTGGGAGCGGGGCGCGGTGATGGTCGGCAAGCTGAACATGGACGAGTTCGCGATGGGCTCGTCCAACGAGACCTCGTGCTACGGCCCCGCGGTGAACCCGTGGCGGGCCAAGGGCTCGAACCGCGACCTGACGCCGGGGGGGTCCTCGGGGGGCTCGGCCTCGGCGGTGGCCGCGGCGCTGTGCCTGGGGGCGACTGGGACCGACACCGGCGGCTCGATCCGCCAGCCGGCGGCCTTCACCGGCATCGTGGGCGTGAAACCGACCTACGGGCGCTGCTCGCGCTGGGGGATCGTGGCCTTCGCCTCCTCGCTCGACCAGGCGGGGCCGATGGCGAAGACCGTGCGCGACGCCGCGATCATGCTCGAGGGCATGGCCGGGTTCGACCCCAAGGACTCCACCTCCGCCGAGCTCGCCGTGCCCGACTTCGAGGCCGCGCTGACCGGCGACATCCGCGGCAAGACCATCGGCATTCCCAGGGAATACCGGATGGAGGGAATGCCCCCCGAGATCGAGGCCCTGTGGGACCGCGGCGCCGAGATGCTGCGCGACGCGGGCGCGAAGACGGTCGAGATCAGCCTCCCCCACACGAAATACGCCCTGCCCGCCTACTACGTGATCGCGCCGGCCGAGGCGTCCTCGAACCTCGCGCGCTACGACGGGGTGCGCTTTGGCCACCGCGCGGACCTGGGCGCGGGCGACGCGATCGTGGACCTCTACGAGAAGAGCCGGGCGGAGGGCTTCGGGGCCGAGGTGCAGCGCCGCGTGATGATCGGCGCCTACGTGCTCTCGGCGGGCTACTACGACGCCTATTACCTGCGCGCCCAGAAGGTCCGCACCCTGATCAAGCGCGACTTCGAGCAGGCGTTCGAGACGGTGGACGCGATCCTCACGCCGGCCACCCCCTCGGCCGCCTTCGGCATCGGCGAGATGGCCGACGCGGATCCGGTCGCGATGTATCTCAACGACGTGTTCACGGTGACGGTGAACCTCGCGGGGCTGCCGGGCGCGGCCGTGCCCACGGGGGTGGACGCCTCGGGTCTGCCGCTCGGGCTGCAGATCGTCGGCAAGCCCTGGGGCGAGGCCGAGATGCTCGACATCGCCTATGCGCTGGAGCGCGCCGCCGGCTTCGCCGCCCGTCCCGACCGCTGGTGGTGAGCGGACCGCCGGCCTGAGCGCCGGCGGCGCGCGGCCGCAAACGCGGGGGCGGACACGCCGCCGGCGCGCCGCGTTCGCCCTGAACATTAGCCTCACATGAACGATCTGTCGCTTTCGACCCCGCTCGGGCCTCGCCCGCCCTCGCCAGGCCGTCCTCGTCCTTGACCGGGAGGCGCCCGCCGGTCTTATACCCGACGGGAACACGACAGCCTCCGCCAGGAGGCTCAGCCAAGCCTGGGGAGGCCAGCCATGACATTCCTGCGCCCGATCGCGGTCGCCACGCTCCTGCTGCCGGCGCTGCTTGCGGGACTGTCCGCCGGCCCCGCCCGCGCCGACGACGTCGAGGACAGCCTCAACGCCGCGCTCGAGGCCTACCGCGCCGGCGACTTCGTCACCGCCCGCGACGAGGCCGAGTTCGCGGTCACCCTGCTGGGCCAGCTGAAGGCGCAGGACCTCGGCGGCTACCTCCCCGCGCCGCCGGCCGGCTGGACCCGCGAGGAAGGCGGCGACCAGGCCATGGGGGCGCAGATGTTCGGGGGCGGGCTGGTGTCCTCGGCCTCCTACTCGGACGGCAGCGACCAGGTCACCGTCACCTTCGCCGCCGACAGCCCGATGGTCACCGCCATGTCGGCGATGTTCGGCAACGCCGCGGCGATGGGCTCGATGGGCACGGTGATGCGCGTGGGCAAGCACCGCGCCATCGTCACCCCGGACGGCGAGATCCAGTCGCTGATCGACCGCCGGATCCTGGTCTCGGTCTCCGGCTCGGCCCCTGCGGAGACCCTTCAGGCCTTCTTCGAGGCCATCGACCTGGACGCGCTGGCCGAGTTCTGAGGATGGGCCGCGAGTCTCCGTCTCCCGCCCGTCCCCCCCTCCCCGACAGCGCCGGCGAGCCGCGCGTGATGCGCGAGACGATCGCCCCCGCGCGCGTCGCCGCCCTGCACGCGACGCTCGATCGCCAGGGCCCCGCCCCCGCCCCCGGCGAGCCGTTGCCGCCGATGTGGCACCTGCTGTTCTTCCCCGAGATCGCCGGCCCCTCGGACCTGCACGAGGACGGCCAGCCCCGCTCCGGCGGCTTCCTGCCCGACACCGGCCTGCCCCGGCGGCGGCGCGCGGGGGGCCGGCTGGAGTATCTCGCCCCGATCCCCGTCGGGGCGGAGGTCGAGCGGGTCTCGGTCCTGCAGAACGTGGCGATCAAGCAGGCGGCCGCCGCGGCCATGGCCATCGTCACCGTGCGGCACGAGTTCCTCGTCGACGGCGCCCTGGCCCTGCGCGAGGAGGAGGACCTGGTGTTCCGCCCCCCCTGGAGCGCCGAGGACACGCCCCCCGGCGAGCCTCCGACCCGGCAGGAGCGTCCGGCCTTCCGCCGCGAGGTCGCCACCGATCCGACGCTGCTGTTCCGCTATGCCGCGCTGACCTTCAACGGGCTGCGCATCCACTACGATCTGCCCTATGCGACCGAGCGCGAGGGCTATCCCGAGCGGGTGGTAGACCCTGCCCTGATGGCCCAGCTGCTGGCCGACCTGCTGCGCGACGAGACCCGGAAGCTTCCGAAAACCTTCGAATATCGTGCGGTCGCGCCGGCGTTCTGCGGCCAGACTCTCACGGTCTGCGGCCGCACTCTGGGCGGCAAGGCCGACCTCTGGGCCGTGAGCCCCGACGGCCGCCTGGCGCTCGAGGCCCGGGTCACCACCTGAGCCTGGCGATGCGGGCCCGGAACCCCCGCGCGCCGGGCTCGCGCGCGCGGGGGTTGCCCGTTCAGACCGGCAGGCCCTGCGCGCGCAGCGCGGCGGCGAGACCCTCGGCCCCCTCGAAGTGGTGGATCCGCCATCCGCGCGCCGCGGCGGCCTCGACATTGGCGAGCTTGTCGTCGGTGAAGAACAGGTCCTTGCCCGAGAGCCCCAGGCGCGACTCGACCAGGGCGTAGATCTCGGCCTGCGGCTTGATCACGCCCTCGCGTCCCGAGACCACCTCGACGTCGAACTCCGCCAGCATCGGAAAGCTCTCCTGCGCCGTCAGCCAGGTGTCGCGGGCGAAGTTCGTCAGCGCGGCCAGGGGGATGCCGGAGGTCTTCAGCGCCCGGAAGATCTCGGGGGAGCCCGGGATCTCGGGCCCGAACATCTCCGCCCAGCGCTCCCGCCAGGCCAGCACCAGGGCCGCGTCGGCGGGATGGCGGTCGGCGGCGGCGGCGGTGGCCTCGGCCAGGTCGCCGCGATCGCCCTCGAGGTTGAAGGCGGCGAAGTCCACGCGGGCGAACAGGGCCTCGCGCTCGGCCGCGTCGGGGACGAGCCGCTCGTAAAGGCGGGTGGGCTGCCAGTCGATCAGCACGTTGCCGACGTCGAAGACGACGGCGCGGGGGGGCGGGGTCATGGCAGAGGTCCGGGGCTGGGATCATGGGTCTGGGCGGCGCGACCCTGCCCCGCGCCCCCCCGCCGATCAAGCGACGCGACGCCGCTGCGGGGCGGCGGCGCGCGCGCCGGACCCGCCCACGCACAGCGCCTCGCCGAGGACCCGCTCCAAGGCCCAGCATCAGGAGACGGCGACACACGGCGCCCGGCCCGCCGCGCGCCGCGGGCGCGACCCTCCACCAGCCGAGCGACGCCTGACGCGGCGCTCCCCGCTGGCCGCCCTCGCCCCCGCCCGCCGGACGAGACGGCGCCCAGAGGCGCCACGCCAGCCGCGCGCCGCGGGCGGACAGGTCCGACCGGCGCGCCGGCCGACGCGGCGCCTGCGCGACGCCTGCGCTACGGGGCGCTTACTCGGCCGCTTCCGCGTAGCTCTCCATCGGCGGGCAGGTGCAGACCAGGTTGCGGTCGCCGAAGACGTTGTCGACCCGGTTCACCGGGGCCCAGTACTTGTCCACCCGGAACGCGCCCGGGGGATAGCAGGCCTGCTCGCGCGAGTAGGGGCGGTCCCAGTCGCCGACCAGATCCTCGACCGTGTGGGGCGCGCCCTTCAGCGGGTTGGCCTCGCGGTCCAGCTCGCCGTCCTCGATGGCCTGGGCCTCGGCGCGGATCGCCAGCATCGCGTCGCAGAAGCGGTCGAGCTCGGCCTTGGGCTCGGACTCGGTGGGCTCCACCATCAGGCAGCCGGCCACCGGGAAGGACATGGTCGGCGCGTGGAAGCCGCAGTCGATCAGGCGCTTGGCCACGTCGTCCACCGTCACCCCGGCGCTGTCGGCCAGCGGGCGGGTGTCGAGGATCAGCTCATGGGCCACATGCCCGCCCTTGCCGGCGTAGAGGATCTTGTAGTCCGACTGCAGCCGCGCCGCGATGTAATTGGCGTTCAGGATCGCCACCTTGGTCGCCTGGGTCAGCCCCTCGCCGCCCATCATCAGGATGTAGGACCAGGAGATCGGCAGGATCGAGGCCGAGCCCCACTCGGCCCCCGCGACCGCCCCCTCTCCGGAGATCGGGTCGCCCGGCAGATGCTCGGCCAGATGCGCCTTCACCCCGATCGGCCCCATGCCCGGACCGCCGCCGCCATGGGGAATGCAGAAGGTCTTGTGCAGGTTCATGTGGCTCACGTCCGAGCCCACGTCCCCCGGCCGCGCGATCCCCACCATCGCATTCAGGTTGGCGCCGTCGAGATAGACCTGCCCCCCCGCCTGATGAGTGATCTCGCAGACCTCTCGCACCGTCTCCTCGAAGACGCCGTGGGTCGAGGGGTAGGTGATCATGCAGGCCGCCACCCGGCCCTCGTATTTCGCGGCCTGGGCGCGGAAATCCTCGACGTCGATGTCGCCGTTCGCCCGCGCCTTCACCGCCACCACCTTGTAGCCGACCATCTGCGCGGTCGCGGGGTTGGTGCCATGGGCCGAGGTCGGGATCAGGCAGACGTCGCGGCGCCCCTCGCCCCGGTCGATGTGGTAGCGCCGGATCGTCATCAGCCCCGCGAACTCGCCCTGCGCGCCGGAGTTCGGCTGCATCGAGACCGCGTCGTAGCCGGTGATCGCGCAGAGCTTTTCGGACAGGTCCGCCACCATCTCGGCATAGCCCTGCCGCTGGTCGGCGGGGGCGAAGGGGTGGATGCCGGCGAACTCGGGCCAGGTGACGGGCATCATCTCGGCGGTGGCGTTGAGCTTCATGGTGCACGAGCCAAGCGGGATCATCGCCCGGTCCAGCGCCAGGTCCCGGTCGGCGAGGCGGCGCATGTAGCGGGTCATCTCCGCCTCCGCCCGGTTCATGTGGAACACCGGGTGGGTCAGGTAGTCGGTCTCGCGCAGCAGCTCGGCCGGCAGGCGGGGCGCCGGGGCCGGGCCCTCGACCGCCATGGCGCCGCCAAAGGCGCGCCAGACGGCCTCGATCTCGGCCGGGCGCACCATCTCGTCGAGCGCGATGGCGATGCGGTCGGAGCCGACGGCGCGCAGGTTCACGCCCTCGGCCAGCGCGGCGCGCATGATCACCCCCTGGAAGGGGCCGGTCTCGACGCAGAGCGTGTCGAAGAAGGCGGCGGGGCCGACCTTGAAGCCCAGACTCTCGAGCCCGTCGGCCATGCGCACGGCTTTTTCGTGCACCCGCTGGGCGATCGCCTTCAGCCCCTGCGGCCCGTGGAACACGGCGTACATCGAGGCCATCACCGCCAGCAGCGCCTGCGCCGTGCAGACGTTGGAGGTCGCCTTCTCGCGCCGGATATGCTGCTCGCGCGTCTGCAGCGCGAGCCGATAGGCGCGGTTGCCCCGCGCGTCGACCGAGACGCCCACCAGCCGCCCCGGCATCGCCCGCTTGTGCGCGTCCGCGCAGGCCATGTAGGCCGCATGCGGCCCCCCGCCCCCCATCGGCACGCCGAAGCGCTGGGTCGAGCCGACGGCGACGTCGGCGCCCATCTCGCCGGGGCTTTTCAGCAGGGTCAGCGCCAGCATGTCGGCGGCGATCACCGCCAGCGCCTTGTGCTCATGCAGTTTCTCGACCAGCGGCGAGACATCGCGCACGTCGCCGTTGGCGCCGGGATACTGGAAGAGCGCGCCGAAGACGGCCGAGGGGTCGAGGTCCTTGAACGGATCGCCCACCACGATCTCGATCCCCAGCGGCTCGGCCCGGGTCTTCACCACGTTGATCGTCTGCGGGAAGCAGTCGGCGTCCACAAAGAAGGCCGCGGCCTTGGATTTCGACTGCCGGCGGGCCAGCGCCATCGCCTCGGCCGCCGCCGTCGGCTCGTCCAGCAGCGAGGCGTTGGCGATGTCCATCCCCGTCAGGTCCGAGACCATGGTCTGGAAGTTCAGCAGCGCCTCGAGCCGGCCCTGGCTGATCTCCGGCTGATAAGGCGTGTAGGCCGTATACCAGGCGGGATTTTCCAGGATGTTGCGCTGGATGCAGGGCGGCGTGACCGTCCCGTAGTGGCCCAGCCCGATCATCGAGACCAGGACCTTGTTCTTCTCCGCCGTGCGGCGGAGCTTCCACAGCACTTCGCGTTCCGACAGCGGCGCCCCGAAGACCAGCGGCGCGTCCTGGCGGATGCCCTGGGGCACGGTCGCGTCGATCAGCGCGTCGAGGCTCTCGACCCCGATGGTCGCCAGCATCTCCTCCATCTCGGCCGGCGAGGGGCCGATGTGGCGGCGGTTGGCGAAGTCGTAGGGGTCGTAGTCGGTGAAGGCGAAGGGCATGGGGTCTCCCTGCCGGCGGGGGCCGGCGGCTGGGGAAAGGCGACGGGGGGAGCGGCCGGCGGCGGGCGCCGGCCGCGCGACCTCACTCGATGAAGGTCTTGTACTCGTCCTCGTCCATGAATTCGTCGAGCGCGCCGGCGTCGACAATCTTCATGCGGAAGAACCAGCCGGCGCCCGAGGGATCCTCGTTCACCAGGGCGGGGTTCTCGACGATCTTGTCGTTGACCTCGACGATCTCGCCGTCGACCGGGGCCGAGATGTCCGAGGCCGCCTTGACGGATTCGATGGTCGAGACCTCGGCGCCCGCGGCGACCTCGTCTCCGACTTCGGGCAGTTCGATGAACACGATGTCGCCCAGCTGCTCGGCGGCGTGCTCGGTGATGCCGACGGTGACGATGTCGCCGTCGAGGTCGAGCCACTCGTGCTCTTCGGTATACTTGGTCATCGCGGTCCTCAGCGCTTGTACCGGTGGGGGACGAAGGGAAGCGGGGCGACCTGCACCGGCAGGCGCTTGCCGCGGACCTCGCCAAACAGGCGGGTTCCCGGGGCGGAATGGTCGAGGGGGAGATAGGCCATCGCCATGGGTCCGCCCAGGGTCGGGCCGAAGGCGCCGGAGACGACCTGGCCCAGCGGCTCGGCGGCGTCCTCGGAGGCGAAGATCGGCGTGGGGGCGCGCATCGGGGCGCGGCCCTCGGGCAGCAGGCCGACGCGCAGGCGGGCGGGGCCGGCCTCGAGTTCCTGCAGGATCCGCTCGGCCCCGGGGAAGCCGCCCTCCCGGGCGCCCCCGCGGCGGCGGATCTTCTGGATCGCCCAGGGCAGGCCCGCCTCGACCGGGCTGGTGGTCTCGTCGATGTCCGAGCCATAGAGGCACAGGCCCGCCTCCAGCCGCAGGCTGTCGCGCGCGCCGAGGCCGGCGGGGGCCACGCCCGGCTGCTCGAGCAGCGCCTCGGCCACGCCCTCTGCCCGGTCGGCGGGCAGCGAGATCTCGAACCCGTCCTCGCCGGTGTAGCCGGAGCGGGAGACGAGGCACGGCACGCCCGCCAGCGCCGTCTCGGCCACGTCCATGAAGCGCATCTCGCCGACCTGGGCGCCCAGCGCGGCCATCGCCGCCTCGGCCTTGGGGCCCTGCAGGGCGATCAGGGCGCGGTCGCTCAGCTCCTCCAGCTCGCAGGCCTCGGAGAGGTGGGCGCGCAGGTGGGCGAAATCGTGCTCGCGCCGCGCCGCGTTGACCACGAGGAACAGCGCGTCGCCGAGATTGGCGAACATGAAGTCGTCGAGGATGCCGCCGTCGGGCGAGGTGAACAGCCCGTAGCGCTGGCGCCCCTCGGCCAGCCCCGCGACCGAGACCGGGGCCAGCGTCTCGAGCGCCAGCATGGCGTCTTCCAGCCTGCCGGATTTCGGCCGCAGGAAGGCCTGGCCCATGTGGGAGACGTCGAACAGCGCCGCCCCCTCGCGGGCGGCGGCATGCTCTCGCAGGATGCCAGAGGGATACTGGATCGGCAGGGCCCAGCCGGCGAAGGGCGCCATGCGCGCCTTCAGGCTCTCGTGCAGGGCGAAGAGCGGCGTTCGCTGCGCTTCCGTCGCGTGATCGTCCGTCATGGAGTTCCCCCGAGTGACCGATGCGGCGTCGCCGCCGGCGAATGGCTCCGCCGGCCGTGGCGCCCCCGCTGTCCTTTCGCCTGAGATCGCTATCCCTTCGGCGAGCGCCTGTGCGGCGCCTCTCTCCAGCGTTTCGCGTCGACCCCGCCGGTCCTTTCGCCTGAGAGTTTCCGGGGCGGTTGCTCCTTCGGCCCCGGCGTCCTGGCTCCACGCGATGGAGGGGTCAGGTCGCCGGCGTCTCCCAACGGGTCGATTTCAGGTTAGACGCGGCCGCGGAAGGACGCAAGCGGCAGATGTTGCATTGCAGAACGGGCGCGAACCGGGCCGCGGCAGGGCCAGGCGCGCCGCGGCCAGCGCCGCGCGCGGCCGACCCCGGACGCCGAAGGCGGGCCCCCGGCCCGCCGTCCCGAGGCCCGCGCCCCGCGCGGGTCGAGATGAAGGAATGCCCGCGCCCCGCGGGCGCCGTTTGATTGCGGAACGCCGCCCCCTGCGCCGCGATGCCGCTCGGGCGCGGAGGCGCGACGCCACCCGTATCCGCTCACAGCCGTGACGCAGGCGGCCCCGGCGCAAACCCCGAGCGCGCGCCTGCCAGAGGTCGCGCGACCCTGATCTCAGCCCTCGACATCCTCGCGCAGGGCCTCGAGCTCCAGCCACTCGTCCTCGGCCGCCGCCAGCGCCGCCTGGCGCTGGTCGAGCGCGGCGGTCGCCCTGGCGAACTTGTCGGGCGCCTTGGCGAACAGCTCCGGATCGGCCAGCAGCGCCTCCAGCTTGCCGATCTCGGCCGTCAGCTGGTCGATCTCGCCCGGAAGATCGTCGAGCCGCCGGGTCTGCTTGAACGACAACTTGCGCGCCTGCCCGCCCTTCGCCGCCGCCGGCGCAGGGGCCGCCACAGGCGCGGGCGCCGCAGCCTTGGCGGGCTTGGCGGGCTTCGCCGGCTCTGGCGCGCTTTCCTGCAAACCGTGGATCGGCGGCCCGCCGCGCTGGGAGACCATGTCCGACCAGCCCCCGGCATAGACCGTCGCCCGCCCGTCCCCCTCCATCACCACCGTGGTTCCCGCGGCGCGGTCGAGGAAATCGCGGTCGTGGCTGACCAGCAGCACCGTGCCGTCGTAGTCGTCCAGCAGCTCCTGCAGCAGGTCCAGCGTCTCGACGTCGAGGTCGTTGGTCGGCTCGTCCAGGATCAGCAGGTTCGACTCGCGCGCCATGATCCGCGCCAGCAGCAGCCGCGCCCGCTCGCCCCCCGACAGCGCCTTCACCGGCCCGCGGGCCTGGCGGTCGTCGAACAGGAACTCCTTGAGGTAGCCCACCACATGCTTGGGCCGCCCGCGCACCATCACCTGGTCCGAGGCGCCCGAGACCGCCATGTCGGGATCGTTGGTCAGCGTCTCCCACAGCGACCGTTCGGGGTCGAGCGCGCTGCGCGCCTGGTCGAACACCGCCGGCAACAGGTTCGTGCCCATCACGATCTTGCCGCTGTCGGGCGCGATCTCCCCGGTCAGCAGCTTGATCAGCGTGGTCTTGCCCGCGCCGTTGGGGCCCACGAAGGCCACCCGGTCGCCGCGCTGCACCTTGATCGAGAACTCGCGGATGATCGCCCGGTCGCCGTAGGTCTTGGCGATCTCCTCGGCCTCGACCACCCGCTTGCCCGAGGGGGCGGCGCTTTCCAGCGCCATCGCGGCCGTGCCCGTGCGCTGGCGCTGGCCGGCGCGCTCGGACTTCATGTCGTGCAGACGGCGCACCCGGCCCATGTTGCGCTTGCGCCGGGCCGAGATGCCCTCGACCGCCCAGACCGACTCCTGCTTGATCAGGCGGTCGAGCTTGTGGCGCGCCTGGGCCTCCTCCTCGAAGATCTTGTCGCGCCAGTCCTCGAAGGCGGTGAAGCCCTGGTCCAGCCGGCGAACCTGGCCGCGATCGACCCACAGGATCTGGCGGGTCAGCGCGCGCAGGAAGGCCCGGTCGTGGGAGACCAGCACGAACGCCGCGCGGGTCTGCTTCATCCGCTCTTCCAGCCAGGCGATGGCGGCGATGTCGAGGTGGTTGGTCGGCTCGTCGAGCAGCAGCAGGTCCGGCTCCAGCGCCAGCACGCGCGCGAGCGCGGCGCGACGGCGCTCGCCGCCCGAGGCGGTGGCCGGGTCCTGGTCCTCGGGGACCTTCAGCCCCTCCATCGCCATCTCCGCGCGCCAACGCTCGGCGTCGTCGAGCGGCTCGGCGACATAGTCGCCCAGCGTCGCGAAGCCGGCGAAGTCGGGATCCTGGGGCAGGTAGCCCACCGAGGCGCCGGGGCGCAGGAAACGGTCGCCGCCGTCGGCTTCGACCAGGGCCGCCATCACCTTCATCAGCGTCGACTTGCCCGAGCCGTTGCGGCCCACCAGGCAGATGCGGTCGCCGGGCTGCACGGCGCAGGAGAGCCCGGAGAACAACGGATCGCCCCCGAACCCGAGGGAGATGTCGGCGAGCGTAAGGATCGGAGGTTCGGCCATGCCCCGCGCGGTATCGGCCACCGCGCGGGGCGTCAAGCGGGCGCGTGCGCGAGGGGAGAAAGGGACGCGGCCCCGGCCCCCCGGACCGCGCCTCCGGTCCCGAGCGCAGAAGGCGGGCCCCCGGCCCGCCGTCCGCGAGGCCCGCGCCCCTGCGCGGGACGAGGCAGGGGATTGCCCGCGGCACGCGGGCGCCGCTGGATCGCGGGACGCCGCCCTCCGCGCGCCGCCGCCGCCCGGGCGCAAGGGGCGCGGGCGGCCCCCCGAACCACGTCGCCGCCGCCCCGGCCGACCCTGCGGCAGGTTTGCGCAGGCCCGGCGCCGGTGCTAATCCCCGTCCTCCGGCCCCGCCGGGGCGCCGCGAGCCGTGGCGCGGGCGGGGGCGGGACGAACGCAGGGGTTCAACACGGCCGCCCGGCCCGGATGCGGGAACAAGGGGCGGCGCCAGGGAGGACGACCATGAACACCACCGACACCTGGGCGGCGCTCAGCCGCCGCGGCTGGATGCGGCTTGCGGGCGCCGCGGCGATGGGCGCCGCCGCGCTCGGCGCGCTTGGCCTGCCCCAGGCCGCCGCGGCCGACGACAAGGTCACCGTCGGCGCGCTGCGCTTCACCTCGCATGCGCCCAGCTTCATTGCGGTCGAGCGCGGCTACTTCGCCGACGAGGGCCTCGAGGTCGAGCTGAAGTTCTTCCAGGCCGCCCAGCCCGTCGCCGTGGCCATCGCCTCGGGCGACATCGACTTCGGCGTCACCGCGCTGACCGGCGGTTTCTTCAGCCTCGCCGACAAGGGCGCGCTGAAGGTGATCGCAGGCGTCTACGCCGAGGATCCGAGCGCCAACGGCACCGCCCTGCTCGCCTCCAACCAGGCCTTCGAGGCCGGGCTCAAGACGCCCGCCGACCTCAAGGGCCACAGCTTCGGCATGACCCAGCAGGGCTCGTCCTTCCACTACCAGGCCGCCCTCTTCGCCGAGGCCAACGGCTTCACGGTCGAGGATCTGGACCTCAAGCCCCTGCAGAAGGTGGGCTCGATGATCGGCGCGCTGAAGTCGGGCCAGGTCGACGCCATCGCCATGGTTCCCCACATCGCCAGCGCGCTCGACGCCGGCGGCGCCGCCCACATCATCGGCTGGCTGAAGGACATGGGCCACTACCAGGTCACCACCGTCTTCACCTCGACCGAGAACGCAGAAGAGAACCGCGACATGGTCGAGCGCTTCCTGCGCGCCTACCGGCGCGGCGTCGAGGACTACGCCGCCGCCTTCCTGGCCGAGGACGCCGATCCCGCCGCGACCGACGCGATGGTCGAGCTGATCCACAAGTACGTCTACGCCGACCAGCCGCTGGAGCAGGCGGCCAAGTCGATCCGCGCCGGCGCCGTCTACATGTCGACCGACCTCGACGTCGCCGACGTCGAGAAGCAGCTCGCCTGGTTCCAGGCCCACGGGCTCGCGCCCGAGGGGCTGACCACGCAGGAGCTCGTCGACGCGAGCTACGCCGCCGCCAACTGACACCCCTCGGGGCCGGCCATCGCGCCGGCCCCGACGCCTTTCGGGAGCCCGCCATGGACCTCGCCCTCTCCCACGTCTCGCACCGCTACAACGGGGTGGAGGTGCTGCGCGACATCTCCATCGAGGCGCCCTCGGGCCGGATCGTCTGCCTGGTGGGCCCCTCGGGCTGCGGCAAGTCCACCCTGCTGCGGTTCCTCGGCGGGCTGGAGCGGCCCGACGAGGGCGAGGCGCTGATGGCCGGCGACCCGCCGCCAGGCTGCCTCAACCCGCTGACATACATCTTCCAGGATTTCGCGCTGCTGCCCTGGCGCTCGGCGCGGGGCAACGTCAGCCTGGCGCTCGAGGACCATCGCCTGTCCCGGCGCGAGCGCGAGGAGATCGTGGCCGACGTGCTCGCCCGCACCGGGCTGAGCGATTTCGCCGACGCCCTGCCCCGCCAGCTCTCGGGCGGCATGAAGCAGCGGGTGGCCATCGCCCGCGCGCTGGCCGTCCGCCCCGCCTGCCTGTTGATGGACGAGCCGCTCTCGGCGCTGGACAGCCAGACGCGGGAGCTGCTGCTCGACGACCTGCAGGGCCTGTGGGAGCGGGAGCGCTTCGGCGCCGTCTACGTCACCCACAACCTCGCCGAGGCGGTGCGGCTCGGCCACCACGTCGTGGTCCTCTCGCGGCGTCCGGGCCGGGTGCGCGAGGTGGTCGAGATCGACATGCCGCTCTCGGAACGCAAGGCCCGCGCGCCGGAGCTCGAGGCCCACCAGCAACGCCTGTGGGAGCTGATGCGCGAGGAGGCGATGGCCGCCGACCAGGAGATCGCCGATGTCTGACGCCACGATCCCCCATGCCGGCGCCGCCGGCGCCGCGCCGGCCGGCGCCTCGCCCTCCCGCATCCGCCCGGTGCCGTTCCGGGGCGGTGGCTTTCGCCCGATGCCGCGGCGCTGGGTGGGTCCGGTGGTCTTTGCGGTCCTGATCGCGGTGTGGGAGGTCGGCTCGCGCTTCGGCTGGATCAGCCCCATCGTGCTTCCCGCCCCCTCCGAGGCGCTGGAGGCCTTCGCGAACCTCGCCCGGTCGGGGCAGCTGGCGCTGCACCTTCAGGCCTCGCTGTCGCGTCTGGTGCAGGGGTGGATCTTCGGCACGCTCCTGGGGGTGGCTTTCGGCTTTGCGGCGGGGCTGTTCAGCCTGGCGCGGGCGGGGATCGTGCCGCTGGTGGCGGCGTTCTTCCCGATCCCCAAGATCGCGCTGCTGCCGCTGTTCATCATCTGGTTCGGGATCGGCGAGGAATCCAAGGTCGCCACGATCCTGTTCGGCACCTTCTTCCCCACCGTGATCGCGGTCTACGGCGGCGTCGACGGCGTCGACCGCGGGCTGGTGCGGATGGGGCAGAGCTTCGGCCTCTCGCGCTGGTCGATCATCCGCAAGATCGTCCTGCCCGGCGCGATGCCGGCGATCCTGTCGGGGTTCCGGATCTCGGCCTCGATCGCGATCATCCTGCTGGTGGCCGCCGAGATGATCGGCGCGGAATACGGCATCGGCGCCTATGTGCTGCTCGCCGGCAACCTGATGGCGACCGACCAGCTGGTGGCGGGCGTCGCGATGCTCTCGATCCTCGGCCTCACGGTCAGCTGGCTGATCGGACGGCTCGAGAAGCGGGTGCTGCGCTGGCGGTAATCCGCGCGGCGGCCCGGATTGCGCCCTGTCGGCAGGCCGCGGGGGCTTGACCCCTGCCGGCCGGCCGGTTGACCCTCCGGATCGGGCGGCCCCCGCCTGCCCGCGAGCGGCCGCGCGAGACGGCCCCGAAGGAGGATCCCCGCTTGACCGACAGAACCGTGCGCGCCGCCGTCTGCACCGCGCTGACCGGCCCCGACTCCGTGCGCGTGCAGGACTGGCCCAGCCGCGCGCCCGGTCCGGGCGAGGTGCGGCTGCGGCTGGCCGCCTCCTCGGCCAACTATCCCGACCTGCTGATGACCCGCGGCCTCTACCAGTTCCGCGAGGCGCCGCCCTTCGTCCCCGGGCTGGAGGCCGCCGGCGTCGTCCTGGACGTGGGCGAGGGCGTCACCGGCTGGGCTCCGGGCGACCGCGCCGTGGCCATGGTCGGCGCCGCCGGCGCAGGCTTCGCCGAGGAGACCACGATCAACGCCTCCGCCCTGCTGCCGACGCCCGAGGGGATGTCGGACGCCGCCGCCGCCTCGCTCTACGTGGGGCACTACACGGGCTATGTCGGGGTGGTGGACCGCGGCCGCCTGCAACCCCACGAGACCATGGTCGTCTTCGGCGCGGCCGGCGGCGTGGGGCTGGGGGCGGTGCAGATCGGGCTGGCGCTGGGGGCGCGGGTGATCGCCACCGCCTCGTCCGAGGCCAAGCGCGAGATGCTGCGCGCCGAGGGGGTGGAGCATGTGCTCGACCCCGCCGATCCGGCCCTGCGCGAGACCATCAAGGAGATCGGCGGCGGCGGCGTGGATCTGGTCTATGACCCGGTGAACGGCGAGATGTTCGACCTCGGCCTGCGCGTCCTGCGCCCGGAGGGGCGGCTCGCGGTGATCGGCTTCGCCGGCGCGGGGTCCGAGAGCGACAAGTCGGCGATCCGGCCCGCGCCCTCCAACATCGTGCTGATCAAGGAGATCGAGATCGTGGGCGTGCGCGCCGGCCAGTTCGGCCGCCGCCACCCCGAGAAGCTGCAGGCGGCCTGGAAGCGGATGGGCGAGTGGCACGCCCAGGGCAAGCTCGACCCGCATGTCTCGCGGCTCTACCCGCTCGACCAGGCCGCCGACGCGCTGCGCGCGCTCGAGGATCGCGGCGTGGTGGGCAAGATCGCGGTGACGATGGGCGGCTGACCGCGCCCCCGGGCCCGTCCGGCGCGGGCGGGCCCGACAGTTCCTGACAGGCTCCGCCGCGGCAGGCGGGGGCGGGGACTCGACAGGCGGCGGCGGGCGGCCGACAATCGGAACATAACGGGAACAAACCTGACCGAGTCGCCCCGGCGTCGCGGCGGAGGGCTGCGGCCTCCGCCCCCTGCGCAGGCGTGCGCGCGGCCCGGGGACGGGGCGCGTCGGAGCCCCGACGGGGGGGGACCCGACGACCGACACGCCGCCCGCCTGCAACCATCGGGGCTCGCCATGCCTGCGCCGTCCTCCAAGCCCGCCGCCGCGCCGCGTCCTGCCGAGGGGCGGCGGATCCTGTGCCTGTGGCTGCCCCGGCTGGCGGCGGAGCGGGAGCTGCGGCGCCCCGGCTCGGCGCATCTTCTGGGCACGGGCGAGGCGGAGGAGGCGTTCGCGGTGGCCGAGGACGGTCCCTCGGGCCTGCGTCTGGTCTCATGCAACGCGGTCGCCGAGGCGGCGGGCCTGGCGCCGGGGATGGGGCTGGCGGACGCGCGCGCCATCCACCCCGCGCTCGCCACCCGGATGCGCGACCGGCTGGGCGAGGCGCGGTTCCGCGAGGGGCTGCTGCGCTGGGCCGGGCGGTTCTCGCCCTGGGCGGCGCCCGAGGCGCCCCCCGACACGCCGGAACTGGCGGGCGAGGGGGGGCTCGCGCTGGACGTCTCGGGCTGCGCGCACCTGTTCGGGGGCGAGGGCCCGATGGCTGCGCGGATGGTGGAGGAGCTGGCCGAGCTGGGCCTGACCGCGCAGGCCGGCGTCGCCGACAGCCGCGGCGCGGCCTGGGCGCTGGCCCGCTGCGGGCTGGCGCCGGGCGGGGCCCGTGACGATCCCGCCGACGCCCCCCTGCCCGGCCGCGACGGCGACGCGATCCGTCAGGACGCCCCCGCCACGCGGGTGCGCTCGCCCTCCCGCGCCGGCCCCCGCCGAACCGCGCCCTTCCAGGCGGCGCCGCGAGAAATCCTGCCCTCAGGCGCGGGGCCGGCCGCCCCCCCCTCCGATCGCGCGGGCGCGCGGAACAGTGGATTCGATCGCGCGGGCCCGCGCGAAGAAGCCCCCGATCGCGCGGGCGCGCGCGAAGAAGCCCCCTCCCGCGGGGGGCCAAAGGGCGGCTGGGCGCGTCCGCGCGGCGGGGCTCGGCGGCCGGGGGGCGAGGCGGCGGAGCTGTCCGCGACGGCGCGCGGGCCGGTGGCGATCGCCCCGCCAGGCGGCGCGCGCGCGGCGCTGGCGGGCCTGCCGGTGGCTGCGCTGCGTCTGCCGCCGGCGACCTCGGCGGCGCTGGTCCGGCTGGGGCTGCGTCGGATCGGGGACCTTTACGGGATCCCGCGCGCCACCTTGGCGCGGCGCTTCGGGATCGAGCTCTCGGCCCGGCTCGACCAGGCGCTGGCCCAGGCGCCCGAGCCGGTCTCGCCGGTGCGTCCGCCCCGCCCCCATGCCGTGCGCCTGACCCTGCCCGAGCCCATCGGCCTGCGCGGCGACCTGGAGGCGGCGCTGGGCCGGCTGCTGGCCCGGCTCTCCGAGCGGCTGGAGGCGGAGGGGCTGGGCGCGCGCCGCCTGCGCCTGGCGATCCGCCGGGTGGACGGGACCGAGCAGGCGCGCGAGCTGGGGCTGGCGCGCCCCGGCCGCGACCCCGAGCGGCTGGCCCGGCTGTTCGACCAGGCGCTCGACGACTTCGAGGCGGGCTATGGAATCGACGCCGTGCGGCTGCAGGCCACCGTGGTCGAACCGTTGCACATGGTTCAGCGCCGCGGCCATTTCGAGGCGCGGGCCGAGGCCGAGGCGCGGCGCAAACCCGGCGGCGGGGACGATTTCGCGGACCTTCTGGGGCGGCTCGGCTCGCGCATCGGGCTCGACCGGCTGCTGCGCTTCGAGGCGGCCGACACCCATATCCCCGAGAAGACCGCCCGCCTGGTTCCCGCCGCCTACGCCGCGGCGCCGAGCGCGGCCTGGCCGCCTCCGCCGGGCCCCCGCCCGGTGCTGATGCTGCGCCCCGAGCAGCTGACCATCCTGACGCCCGGACGCCCGCCCCCGGTGTTCCGCTGGCGGCGGCTGGAACGGCGGATCGCCTTCGCCGAGGGACCCGAGCGAATCGCGCCGGAGTGGTGGCTCGACGACCCCGACTGGCGCGCCGGCCCGCGCGACTACTGGCGGATCGAGACCGCGCGCGGCGACCGGCTATGGCTGTTCCAGACCGTCGGCAAAGCCGCCGTGGCGAAGGGAGAACAGTGGACCTGGTTCGTTCAGGGGGTCTTCGCATAGGCCGCGCGCTGCGCTGCGGAATGGCGTATGGAAACCGTCTCGGCGGCCGATTCGGGGGACGAATCGGCCAGGCCGGGACAGGGCGTGAGGAGTCGCCTGCAATGCCCCCCCTTCCCCGGAACCTCCCCCAGAACTTCCGGCCTCCACGCCTGCCGGCGGACGCCCCGGACGGCGCCCGCGCCCGGCCCCGCAGGCCGGGGCAGGCTCCGCTGCGGCCCCGCGCCCGGACATTCGCGACGCGGATCGCGACGGAGCTGGCGTCCACCCGCGTGAAACCCCACGTGCAGACAGATGCGCCGCCCAAGGCGAACCGCCCGCGTCGCGCCCCCGCGCGTCGGGCCGTTCTCGCCGTCGTCTGAAGGCGATAGACTGCGCCATGACGACCGCTGCGGGCGCCGCAATGCGGCAGGCCGTTGGCCAGAGCCATTATTTCGCCGGATACGCGCCCCGACGCGGCCGTTTCGGACGGCTTTGCTGCTCGCCATGAACAGCCGCCGCCGAATCCCCAGCGCCGAGCCCGCCCTCCCGACGCCCGACCTCGCCGGACGCCGTGGCGCGTCGTGCGCGCGCCGGGCGCGGGACGCGGCGGGCGGGGACCGTCCCGGCCTTTCCGACCTTCGAGGGGACTTCGCCAGCTCATGAATCGGGACGTGTTTCACGCCGCCACCTGGTCGCTCGACCGACGCCGCTTCATCGCGGGGGCCGGCGCAGCGACGCTGATGGCCGCCGCCCCGGCGGGCTCGACCACGCCCGCGGGCGCCGCCCAGGCCCAGGAGGCCGAGCCGAGCGTCTTCGACTTCGAGGACGTGATCGACCAGGCGCGCGCGCTGGCGGCCAAGAGCTATTCGTCCAGCAGGCAGACCCCCGGCGGGCCGTTCGCCGATCTCGGCTACGACAAGTACCGCTCGATCCGCTACCGGCCCGAGGCGCGGATCTGGCGCGGGGAGAACCGCGGCTTCGAGCTCGACCTGATGCCGCCGGGCTCGATCTACACCGACCGGGTCAACGTCTCGGTGATCGAGAACGGCGCGCCCCGGCCGCTGCCCTTCGACGCCCAGGCCCTGCACTTCGACCCCGAGCGCTTCGACCTGCCCGAGGGCCGCGCGCCCGAGGGCGCGGGCGACGGGCTGAGCTGGACCGGCTTCAGGATCCGCTTTCCGCTCAACCGCCCCGAGGCGATGGACGAGGTCGCCGTCTTCCAGGGCGCGAGCTACTTCCGCGGCGTCGCGCGCAACCAGATCTTCGGGCTCTCGGCGCGCGCGCTGGCGATCAAGACCGGCGCGCCGGGGGGCGAGGAGTTCCCCGTGTTCACTCAGTTCTGGGTCCACCGCCCCGACGAGGCCGCGGCCGAGATCCTGGTCCACGCGCTGCTCGACAGCCCCTCGGTCGCGGGCGCCTACGAATTCCTGGTCCGCCCGGGCGCCGAGACCACGATGGACATCCGCTCGGTCCTGATCCCGCGCGAGGACATCCAGGAGATCGGCGTCGCCCCCCTGACCTCGATGTACTACTTCGGAGCCAAGGAGCGCGGGCGCGTCGACGACTATCGCGACGCGGTGCACGACAGCTCGGGCCTGCAGATGATGACCGGCGCCGGCGAGCGTCTGTGGCGCCCGGTGCAGAACCCCGCCACGCTGCAGATGTCGTTCTTTCAGGACGAGAATCCCAAGGGCTTCGGCCTGGTGCAGCGCCAGCGCGACTTCGCCTCCTATTCCGACGCCGAAGCGCGCTACGAAAAGCGCCCCTCGGCCTGGGTCGCGCCGGCGCAGGGCTGGGGCAAGGGCGGCTCGATGCTGGTCGAGATCCCGACCCAGTCGGAGTTCAACGACAACATCGTCAGTTTCTGGCGCCCGGCCGCGACGATGGAGGCCGGCAAGACCTACGGCTTCGACTATCGCCTGTACTGGTGCGGGCTGCCGCCCGACGACGCGCCGACCGCGCGCGTGGTCTCGACCCGGGGCGGGCGCTCGATCCACGCCGAGAACAGCCGCCTGCTGGCGGTGGACTTCGAGCTGGGCGACCGCGGCATGACCGGGCTCGAACCGCGGGTCGAGGTCTCGGGCGCGACGATGGAGAACGTGCACTTCTACGGCATCCCGGGCGGCAGCCGCGCCCGCGTGGTGATGCGCTTCGTCCCCCCCACGGGCCCGGGCGCCGAGTTCCGGCTGCAGCTTTTCGACGCCACGAGCAGCGATCCCGTTTCCGAGACCTGGCTTTACCGGTGGACCCCGTCATGACCGCTCCCTCGCCCTTTCCGGGCGCGCCCCACGGCCGGGCCGCGACGCCCCCGGCCGGCATCGAGGCGCAATCCTCAGAGCCTCGCAGCCTCGCCTCTTTGAAGGCGCGCGCCATGGGCCCCACGCCGCCGCGCGCGCCCCTCGAGATGCCGGCGCAGAACCTGCGCCGCTCGCCGCCCGCGAAGTTCCGCCCGCAGTCCTGGCGGACCGTCGGCGCGCGGATCCTGACCTTCGGCGGCGCGCTGGCGCTGACCATCCTGGGCGCCGACCAGATGCTGCGCGCCTTCGATCCCGACGCGGTCAACGGGCTTCAGATCGCGCTGCGGGCCCTGTTCGTGGTCACCTTCGGGTGGATCGCGCTGTCGGCCTGCGCGGCGCTGGCCGGGCTGATCTTCGCGCCGCGGGCGCCCAGGACCGACGCCTCGGCGCCGCTGCGCTCGCGCACCGCGATCGTGATGCCGGTCTACAACGAGGACGCCGCCGCCTCCTGCGCCGCGCTGACCGCGATGGCGCGCGGGCTCGAGGCGCTGGGCCACGCGCGCCACTTCGAGATCTTCGTGATCTCCGACAGCCGCGACCCCGACGTGTGGGTGGAGGAGACCACCGCCGTCGAGGCGCTGCGCCGCGAGCTTGAGGGCGTGATGCCGGTCTGGTACCGGCGCCGCCCGTTCAACACCGCGCGCAAGTCCGGCAACGTGCAGGACTTCGTCGAGAAATGGGGCGGGCGCTACGATTTCTTTCTGGCGCTGGACGCCGACAGCCTGATGGAGGGCGCGACCATCGCCGAGATGGTTCGCCGGATGGAGGCGCGCCCGCGCCTGGGCCTGTTGCAGTCGAACCCGGCGCTGGCCTTCGGCTCGACGCCGTTCGCGCGGCTCCAGCAGTTCGCCGGCGCGCTCTACGGCCCGGTCGTCGCCCGCGGCGTCGCGGCCTGGCAGGGCACCGACGGCAACTTCTGGGGCCATAACGCGGTGATCCGCACCCGGGCTTTCGCGGCCTCGGCCGGCCTGCCCGAGCTGTCGGGGCGCAAGCCCTTCGGCGGCCATGTCCTTTCCCACGATTTCGTCGAGGCCGCCCTGCTGCGCCGCGCCGGCTGGGAGGTGCGCATGGATCCCGACCTGGGCGGCAGCTGGGAGGGCTCGCCGCCCTCGCTGCTGGCCGCGTCCGTGCGGGACCGGCGCTGGGCGCAGGGCAACCTGCAGCACGCCAAGATCATCGGCGCGCGCGGCCTGCGCTGGCCCAACCGGGTGCATTTCGCCATCGGCATCGGCAGCTACCTGATGTCGCCGATCTGGCTGATCATGATCTGCGTGGGCCTCGCGCTGACCGCCCAGGCGATCTGGTTCCGGCCGGAGTACTTCCCCTCGGGCTTCCAGCTGTTCCCGACCTGGCCGCGGTTTGACTCCGAGCGGATGCTGACGCTGTTCCTGGTCTCGATGGGTCTGCTGATGACGCCCAAGATCATCGGCATCCTCAACGCCATCCTGGTCGGCGAGCGCCGCCGCTCGATGGGCGGGGCGCTTCGCATCCTGTGGGGGGCGAGCGCCGAGATCCTGCTTTCGGCGCTGGTCGCCCCGGCGATGATGATGATGCAGAGCCGGCACGTCTTCGACATCCTGATGGGCCGCGACGCGGGCTGGGTCCCGCAGGAGCGTGAGGGCGCGGCCCTGCCCTGGCGGATGGCGATCGCGGCGCACTGGGGGCATGTCTCGATCGGCGTGCTGCTGGCGATCGCGCTGTGGCTGACCCAGCCCGAGGTGCTGATCTGGCTGTCTCCGGTCCTGGTGGGGCTGGCGCTGTCGCCGCTGATCTCGCGGATCAGCGGGGACCCGAAGGTGGGCGCGGCGCTGCGCCGGATGCGGCTGCTGGACACGGCCGGCGACCTGCGCGCGTTCCCCGCCGCGGTGACGGCGCAGGCTGCCGAGACGCGGATCCGCGACGGCGTCGCCGACAGCCTGACCGCGCTGCTGGCGCGGCCCGACCGCTTCGACGAGCACGCCGCCGGCGTGGACGCCGAGCTCGAGGCCGAGGCCGACACCGAGTCCCGCCAGCTTGCGCGGGTGACGGCGGCGGCGAAGATCCAGGCGGCGAGCTCGCCCGCAGAGGCGCTGCGCTGGATGTCGAAGGAAGAGCGCACGGCGCTCGCCGGTCGCCGCGACCTGCTGGAGGCCTGGCGGGCCTGCGGCGACGCGCCCGACCCCGCCGCCAAGGCCGCGGAGTAGGCGCGGCGGGCCCAGGCGCCCGCGGTTGAAAAGATCGGAAGGCCCGGCGGTTCGCCGGGCCTTTTGCGTTGGCGGGGGCCGAGCGCCGGCGCAGCGGGCGGCGCGTGGGCGGGCGTTGCGCAGGAGGCCCCGGGTCAGGCCCGGGGCGCCCGTGCGACGGACGGCAGGCGCGAGGAAGCGTGGGGCCGCCGACAGGACGGGCTGCCCCCCAAAGCGCAAGGATGCCCGCGGCTCGCGGAGGGAACGCGGGGGCGCTGCGGGGCGCCGAAAGGCGAACGGGCCGCCCCCTGAGGGGGCGGCCCGGCGTGATCCGCGCTGACGGCTGGGATCAGAAGTTCAGCGACAGGTCGCGGTGGTTGGCCTCGCAGGCCGCGATCGACAGGGCCATCTCGGAGGGCATCCGCTGCAGCGCGCGCGCGCCGACCGAGCGCGTGATCCCGTCGACATAGGCCTGCAGGCCCGGCGCCAGCTCCTCGCGGGCGCGGTCGCGCCAGGCGAGCTCGGCGTCGAGGGCGGCCAACGCCGCATCCATCCCCGCCAGGGCCTCGGCCTCGTCGGGATTGTCGCCGCGCAACGCCCCGCGGGCGTCGTTGACGCCCGAGCGCACGTCCGAGGCGCCCTCGATCTCGCCCACGCGGCTGCGCAGGTCGCTGACCGGGTCCACCAGATCGGCGGCCGGCTCCTGGCCGATGCGGGCGCGGAAGGCCTCGAGCTCGGGGCGGATCTCGCGCAGGGCCTCGGTCGCGGCCAGCACCGCCTCGAGCTCGATCGCCGCCTCGGCCGCGCCCTCGCCGGCCCGGCGGTAGTCGCGCCGCAGGTCCTGCTCGGTCTTGTTGAGGGCGGCGAAGGTCTCGTAGGCGGCCTCCCAGCGATCGGGGATCTGGGCCTTGAGGGTCTCGATCCGGGCCTGATGCTCGGCGAGCTCGGCCCGGGCCTCGGCCTGCTCGGCCTCGCTGCCGGGGTTGAGGCGCAGCATCCGCTCCAGCGCCTCGATCTCGACCTCCTCGCGCAGGATGTCCCGCTCGAGCCGGCGGACCTCGTCGTGGAGCGGACGATACTCCACCGCCGCGCGCGCGACGGCCTGGCCGGCCTCGTCGGCCTGGGGAAGGGTCGCGAGCGCCGTCTCGGCGTTGTCGAACCCCTCGCGCAGGTCGTCGGCGTAGTCCTCGGGCAGGTAGCTCATCTCCAGCGCGCGACCGTCGGAGATCACCCGCCGGATCGCGTCGCCCTCGGTGCGCACCAGCTCGGAGGTGTAGTCCTCGAGGCAGGCCTGCAGGCGCGGGTTGCGGGGCGGGGGCGCGGTCTCTGCCGTCAGGTTCACCCGCAGCGGCAGGTAGTTCACCAGCGGCGGATACAGCCCCACGATGGCCAGCGCCGAGAGCTGCAGGGCGATGAAGGCGATCACCCCCTTGTAGATCTCGGTCGTCTTCACCGAGCTCGGCGCCACGCCGCGCAGGTAGAACAGCGCGAAGCCGAAGGGCGGCGTCAGGAACGAGGTCTGGATGTTCAGACCGATCATCACCCCCAGCCACACCGCGGTGATGTTGGCGGTGGGGTCGGCGAGCAGGATCGGGGCCACGATCGGCACCACGACGACCGCGATCTCGATGAAGTCGAGGAAGAAGCCGAGGATGAAGATCACCGCCATGACGATGACGAACTGCGACCAGAACCCGCCGGGCAGGCCCTGCAGGAAGTGGCGCACCAGCTCCTCGCCGCCGAAGGCCCGGAACGCGGCCGTCAGCACCGCGGCGCCCATCAGGATGATGAACACCAGCGAGGTGGTCTTGGCCGTCTCGGTCATCACGCCCTTGAGCGTGTTCTCGATGTTCATCACCCGGATGCCGGCCCAGGCCAGCGAGGCGAGCAGCGCGGCCGCGGCGAACAGCGCGAGATAGAGGCCGGTCTGGTCGTCGTCGGGCCCGATGGCCTTGATGTTCAGCGGCCAGATCGTGCCGATGACATAGAGCGCGATCAGCGAGCCGATGGCGATCAGCGCGGGCCAGTAGGCGCCCGGCTCATCCTCCTTGAGGCGGTAGGAGGCCATGATCAGCGCGCCGGCCGCGCCGATGGCGCCGGCCTGGTTGACGGTCGCCACGCCCGCGATGATCGAGCCCAGCACCAGGAAGATCAGCGCCAGCGGCGGCACCAGGATCAGGAGCATCTTGCCCCAGAACTTCAGGTTCCGCTCGCCCTCGTAGGACACCGCCGGAGCGAGCTTGGGCTTGAGCAGCGCGAAGACCAGGATGAAGGCCATGTAGAGGCCCACCAGCAGCATGCCCGGCACGAAGGCGCCGAGAAACATCTCGCCCGCCGAAGTGCCCGAGACGTCGAGCTCGGAAGGCATCGAGATCTCGCCTGTGGCGGCCTTGTGCAGCGCCTTGCGGGCGTTGGAGGCCTGGTCGGTGGCCGAGGCCAGCTGGTCGGCCAGGATGATCAGCACGATCGAGGGCGGGATGATCTGCCCCAGCGTGCCCGAGGCCGCGATGGTGCCGGTGGCCAGCGGCTTGGAATAGCCGTTGCGCATCATCGCGGGCAGCGAGATCAGGCCCATGGCGACCACGGTGGCGCCCACGATGCCGGTGGTGGCCGCCAGCAGCGCGCCCACGAACACGACCGAGATCCCCAGGCCGCCCGGGACCGGCCCGAACAGCTGGGCCATGGCGACCAACAGATCCTCGGCGATCTTGGAGCGCTGGAGCATGATGCCCATGAAGATGAACAGCGGAATCGCGATCAGCGTGTCGCGTTCGACCTCCCAGTAGACCCCTCGGAGGTTGGTGACCCCCGCCGAGAGCCACTGGGACGGGCCTCCGACCTCGAAATAGGCGTCGGGCGAGCCGTCGAGCAGATAGCCCGTCAGCGCGGCCAGCGCGATGGTCAGGATCGCGGAGCCGGGCAGCGCGAAGGCGACCGGAAAGCCGGAGCCCAGCGCGACGGCCATCAGCGCGACCAGAACGCAGATGAAGAAGATTTCCATGGTCTCGTTGGTCCCTCGTCGCGCCTCAGGAGATGGCCGCGCCTTCGTGTTCCTTGTGGCCCGGATCGCCGCGCCGGTCGGCGACGGCGTCCAGCATCATCGCGGTGAACTGGATCATCATCGAGATCGCGAAGATGCCCAGGAACCCTGCCATCAGGTATTTGACGTACATGCCGAAGTTGGTCTGCGTGACCTCGAAGTTCAGCAGCGGCGCCATGATGATCGAGGTGCGCGAGCCCATGCCCAGCACCAGGATCGTCCAGCACAGCGTGGTCCCGAGCGCGATCGCGCCCACCGCGTTCACCAGCCCGCGCAGCTTGATCCCGAAGGTCGCGTAGAACACGTCCACCCGCACGTGACCTTCCTCGAGCAGCGTGTAGGCCGAGGCGAACAGGAACAGCGCCGCGTACCAGAACCGCACCAGGTCGCCCATGAACGACTGCTCGTAGGAGAAGATGAAGCGGGTGATCACGATCAGCAGCTCGGACACCACGATCATCAGCGCGAGCCAGGTGAAGCCCAGCGTGCGGGTGAAGAAGGCGGTGAGAAAGCCCAGCGCGATCAGCGGCAGGTGCACGTGGACGCCGCGGAACTGCGGGCGGCCCAGCTCGGTCTCGAGCGCGGCGCCGACAAGCTCGCCGAGCATCCCCTCGACCCGGAAGAACGAGATCGCGGCGTCGACCAGCCCGACGTAGAGCACCGCGAAGAAGGCGCCGCGGATCAGCCAGAAGTTGAAGGCGGTGATCCGGTCGGCGTCCTCGCGCAGGCCGATGACCGGGGTGCGCAGGACCAGACCGCAGCCGACCAGGGCGGCGAGCGGATACATCAGCACCAGCAGCCAGCCGCGCAGGTCGCCGCCGCCGGCCAGCGCCTCGCCCGGTCCGGGGATGCCCACGATCTGGACCAGCCAGACCTGGATCACGAAGGTGGCGAGCACCGCAAGGTTCGCCCAGGCGAGACACCGGAACAGCCGGTCCACGCCATCGTTGCCGCCCGCGCGCCCGATGCGCCGGGTGGGATCGTCGGCCGCGATCATCCGCGCCTCCCTGGAATGAAAATCGCGGACGGGGGAAAACCCCCGTCCGCGTGCGAAGTCAAGCGCATGCGCTTGCCGGCGGTCAAGACGACCGCGCGGCGATGCAGATCGGTCAGAGACCCAGCACGCGGTTGCGCTGGTTCACGAAGTTCAGCTCGAAGTCCTTCATGTAGCCGGCGAGGCTGCGAAGGTTCTCCTGGAAGCCGGAGTTGATCCGCGCGGCCAGGTCCGAGTGGTCGGCGGTCTCCTCGAAGACCTCCTCGGCCGCTTCCCCGAAGCCCTCCCAGGCGTCGTCCGAGAAGCTGCGCAGCTCCACGCCGTTGTCGTTGACCATGCGCGAGAGATACTCGCCGTTCAGCGCCGTCGCCTCGTTGTAGGAGTTGGCGAACTCCTGCTCGGTGGCCGCGGTGACGATGGCCTTCTCCTCCTCGGAGAGGTCGGCCCACCACTGGGCGTTGAAGCCCATGCACATGCCGCCGCCCGGCTCGTGCATGCCGCCGGTGTAGTAGTACTTCGCCGCGTCGAAGAACTTCATGAAGTAGTCGTTGTAGGGGCCGACCCACTCGGTGGCGTCGATGGCGCCCGAGACCAGGTTCTCGTAGATCTGGCCGCCCGGCAGCGAGACCACCGAGACGCCGAGCTTGGTCATCACCGAGCCGCCGAGGCCCGGAATGCGCATCTTCAGCCCGCGCAGGTCGTCGACCGACTCGATCTCCTTGTTGAACCAGCCGCCGGCCTGGGCGCCGGTCGAGCCGGCGGGCAGCGCCTTGATCCCGAAGCCGCCCGACAGCTCGTCCCACAGCTCCTGACCGCCGCGGAACTTCAGCCAGGCCGCCCACTCGGGGTTGGTCATGCCGAAGGGCACGGAGGAGAAGTAGGAGAAGCCGGGATGCTTGCCGGCCCAGTAGTACTCGGCCGCCGAGTAGGCCTGGGCGTTGCCCGAGGCGACCTCGTCGAAGCTGTCGAAGGCGCCCACGCGCTCCCCGGCCGCGAAATACTGGGTCTGGATCTTGCCGCCGGAGATCCGGGTGATGTTCTCGGCCACGCGCTGGGCCGACATGCCCACGCCGGGGAAGTCGCGCGGCCAGGTGGAGACGATGATCATCTCCTTGCGCGACTGGGCGAGGGCGGGGGCGGCAAGCGCCGGGACGGCGACGCCGCCCAGCGCGGCGCCCTTCAGGAACAGACGACGGTCCATCGGGAACTCCTGCGGTCGAAGGACGGGTCGGGGACAGGCCCCGATCCGAGGGTCGAGGCGGAGTTACCGTCGCGGCCGTTTCGTCGCAATGCGCCGGCGCGACATTTTCTAAGGGAACCGCACGATTCGGCGACATCTGTCGCAACGTCATGGGGTTGCAAGGCGCCTGACGCAGCGTCAGGAGCGAGGTCGCGAGCCGCGCCGCGCGAGAGGGCGAGTCGCCGCCGCACCGGGACCGCCCGTCGCGGGCGTCCCTGCGGCTCGAGTTGGCCTGACTCTCGCGCATCGCGCTGTCTGTCGCCCCATGCTGGTGATCGCGATCCCCGGCAGCTCGCCTCCCCGCCCGGAGGACCGGCGGGGAGGGGAGCGGCCGGGTTCGAAGACGGCGCCCCTCCCCCCGCGCGGCGGACGGGAGGGGCGCCGTGAAACCGGAACGGCGGACGACGCGGCCAGGCGCCACGGACGTCCGCCGCGGACGACGCCGCCCGGGGGCGGCGCCGGCGATTCAGCCCGGGCTCAGAGGCCGAGCACGCGGTTGCGCTGGTTCACGAAGGTGATCTCGAAGTTCTTCATGAACGTGCCTTCCTCGCGCAGGGCGGCCTGGAAGTCGTCGTTGATCTTCTTGGCCAGCGGCGAGTGGTCGGCGGTCTCATCGAAGACCTCCTCGGAGGCTTCGCCGAAGGAGTCCCAGACCTCGTCGGAGAACGACTCCACCTGCACGCCGTGGTCGTTGACCATCCGGGTGAGGTAGGCGCCATTGTTGGCGATCGCCTCCTCGGCCTGGTTGCCGAGCTCCTCGTAGGCGCAGGCGGTGATCATCGCCTTCTCCCAGTCGGACAGCGTGCCCCACCACGACGCGTTCATGCCCAGCGACAGACCGCCGCCCGGCTCATGCATGCCGCCGGTGTAGTAGTACTTGGCGGCCTCGTAGAGCTTCATGAAGTAGTCGTTGTAGGGCCCCACCCACTCGGTCGCCTCGATGGCGCCGGAGACCAGGTTCTCATAGATCTGGCCGCCGGGCAGCGAGACGGTGGAGACGCCCAGCTTGGACATCACCGAGCCGCCGAGGCCGGGAATGCGCATCTTCAGCCCGCGCAGGTCGTCGGGCGTCTCGATCAGCTTGTTGAACCAGCCGCCGGCCTGGGTGCCGGTGGCGCCGCAGGGCAGGCACTTGAGGCCGAACTCGCCGCCCAGTTCGTCCCACAGGGCCTGGCCGTTCTTGTACTTGATCCAGGCGTTCCACTCGGTGTTGGTCATGCCGAACGGCACCGAGGTGAAGTAGGCCCAGCCCGGATGCTTGCCGGTCCAGTAGTAGTCCGCGCCGATGTAGGCCTGCGCGTTCCCCGAGGCGACTTCGTCGAAGCTGTCGAAGGCGCCCACACGCTCGCCGGCGGCGAAGTACTGGGTGACGATCCGCCCCTCGGTCAGCTGGGTGATGCGCTCGGCCAGGCGCTGCGCCGAGGTGCCCAGGCCGGGGAAATCCCGCGGCCAAGTGGAGACGATGATCATCTCCTTGCGTTCCTGAGCGATGGCCGGCGCGGCCAGCGTGGACGCAGCCACGCCCCCGAGCGCGGCGCCCTTGAGAAACTGGCGTCTCTCCATGAGATCCTCCCTGTATGTCGACGCCGACGTACGGGGCTCCCTTCCCCTGGCCGGCGATGCAGGGACTAAACCAGAGGGGGACCGCGCCGACAATCGCCATTCAGCCGCTTTTTGGCCATTTTCAGCACCTTCTTGCGGGTATGTCGCCGATCCTGAACGCGGGCCGTATTGGAATCCGCGCGCCCGGGCGCGATTGACCCAACGCCCGCCGCGGCGTCGCGCCCATGGCGCGCGGGCCGCGCGCAGGCTACCCCTTCGGAACGAACGGATGGATCGGGGGACCGAGATGGGCGTGTGGCACATCATGCCGGATCACGAGCTGGGCGGCGGCGGCGTGATGATCGCGCGGCTTCTGCAGGCCTTCGACGAGATCGGCGAGGCGGGCCGCCACGAGGCGCTGCTGCCCGCCAACGCCGACGCGCGGATGCGCGAGGTCTTCGCCGGCCTGCCCCACACCATCGGCGCCTTCCCCGGGCGCGGCTCGCCGGTGACGATGGCCGCCGACATCCTGCGCCACGCGAAGCCCGGCGACGTCGCCCACGCCCACGGCAGCCGGGCGGCGATGGCCGCGAGCCTGGCCAAGCTGGTGCGCCCGAAGCTGAAGGTGATCTACACGGTGCACGGCTTCCACGGCCTGGCCCAGCCCGGCCCGATGGGCGTGCGCAAGCGGATCGAGCACCTCTTGGCCCGACGGGTCGACGGCGCCGCCTTCGTCAGCCACGCCGACCAGGCGCTGGCCGCGCGCCACGGCCTGCGCCACCGCGGCCCGGCCGAGGTGATCGAGAACGGCATGCGGGTGCCCGCCCCGGCCCCCGAAGCCGAGCGCGACATCGACGTGCTGTTCGTCGGCCGGCTGGTCTACCAGAAATGGCCCCAGGCCTTCGTCGAGACCGTCGCCGCCCTGCCCCCCGTTGCGGGCCGCGCGCCGAAGGTGGTGATGATCGGCGCCGGCGAGATGGCCCAGGAGGTCGACGCGCTGGCCAAAGCCGCGGGGCTCGAGGCCTTCACCCGCCACGACGGGCTCGCCTCGCCGGAGACGCTGGCGATGATGGGCCGCGCCAAGGTGCTGGCGATGACCTCGCGCTGGGAGGGGCTGCCGACGGTGGCGATCGAGGCCGCCATGGCCGGCGCGCTGGTGATGGGCTACGATATCCCGCCGCTGCGGGGCGTGGTCGAGCCCGACGGCGACGCCCTGCTGACCGCCTCGGATCCCGCCGCGCTGGCCGCCCGGATCGGCGAGATCCTGGCCGACGACCCGGCCCGCGCCGCGCTCGCGGGCCCGCTGCAGACCCGCGTGCTGGAGCGGTTCGCGCCCGAGCGAATGGCCCGACGCTACCGCGCGCTCTACGACGCGGCGGCCTGACCCGCGGGCGCGGCGCCCTCTTCCGTCTCGATCTCGTCGCGCAGATCCTTGCGCGAGAGCTTGCCGACCGGGGTGCGCGGCAGCGCCGGGCGGAAGGCGAGATGGCGGGGGATCTCGTGGCGCCCGAGCCGGTCCTTCAGGAAGGCCTGCAGGCTCTCAAGGCTGAAGGCGTCGTGGCCGGGCTGGAGGGTGACGTAGGCGGCCGCACTCTCGCCACGGTAGGCGTCGGGGCGGCCGATCACCAGGCACTCGGCCACCGAGGGGTGCTCGTAGATCGCTTGCTCGATCATCTGGGGATAGACGTTGAAGCCGCCCGAGAGGATCAGGTCCTTCTTGCGGTCGACCAGCCAGAAGAACCCGTCGGCGTCCATCCGCCCCACGTCGCCGGTCAGGAACCAGCCGTCGGGGGCCCGGCTCTCGGCGGTGGCGTCGTGGCGGTTCCAGTAGCCCGAGGCGATGTTGGGGCCGCGCACGGCGATCTCGCCGACCTCGCCGGGGGGCAGGTCGCGGGCGGGGTCCTCGGCGTCGACCACCTTCAGCTCGACGTTGGGCAGCGGCACGCCGATGGTGCCGGGGCGCTCATGCTGGGCGCCGCGGGGGATCGAGGTGCCGGCGGCCGCGGTTTCCGTCATCCCCCAGCCGCCGAGGATCGGCAGGCCGGTCACGCGCTCGTATTTCATCTGCACCTCGACGGGCAGCGGCGCGCCGCCCGAGCCGCAGTTGCGCAGCGAGGAGATGTCGCGCGTCTCCATCTCCGGGTGCTGGGCCATGGCGATCCACATGGTCGGCACGCCGGGCAGGTAGGTGACGCGGTGGCGCTCGATGTCGGCCAGCGCCTGACCGGCGTCAAAGCGCATCCGCAGCACCATGGTCCCGCCCAGCCGGGCCGAGGACAGAAGGATCACGATCAGCGCGTAGATATGGAACAGCGGCAGCAGGCACAGCGTGACCTGGCGATCGGCGGCGCCATAGGTCGCGTCCGACCATTCGCGCATCGCCGCGGTGGCCGCGACCAGGTTGCGGTGGCTGAGCATCGCGCCCTTGGGCAGGCCCGTGGTGCCGCCGGTGTATTGCAGCAGCGCCACGTCGGCCGGGTCCCCGTCGAGGTCGGGCTGGGTCTCGGGCGCGCCGGCGAGCCAGTCGGCGAAGCGGATCACGTCCGGCCGGCCCGGGGTCTCGGCCAGCGGCGCCTCGAAGGGGCCCCACTCGTCCTCGTCGCACAGGATCACCCGCTCGCAGGCGCCCTCGTCCAGCAGGCGGACGGCCATCTCGACCATCTGCGGCAGGTTCAGGGTGACGAGGGTCCGGGCGCCCGAATCCTCGATCTTGTGGGCCAGCACCCGCAAGGGGTCGAGGGGGCTGAGCAGCGTCACCCGCAAGTCGGCGGCCAGCGCGCCGAAGAAGCAGATCGGGTGGAAGGCGGTGTTGGGCAGGTAGATCGCCAGCGCGTCGCCCCGCCCCATCCCCTCGCGGCCCAGCGCGTTGGCGACCTGCCAGGCGCGGGCGGCGAGGCCCGACCAGCTCAGCGTCGCCTCGCGGTGCAGGATCGCGGCGCGCTCGGGGTGATTGCGGGCGGCGTCGCGCAGAAGCTGCGGGACGGTGAGGTCCGGGACGGGGATGCGCCAGGCGGCGCCGGCCGGGTAGTGCGCCTCCCACGGGTGGGGAGTGCGGGCGTCGGCGGCGTCGGTCATTTCGGTTCTCCGGGGCGGCGCGGAAGATCCTGACGCTAGAAGCGCGCCGGACGGTTTTCAATGCCCGGGTCGGCGCGGCTGCAACGTCGCGGCGTCCGGGGGGGGCCGGGTTTCGAGGATCTGGTATGGGGATCGTATCGGGATCGGGGCGCCGGGCGCATCGGGATCGCGGCGCGCCGCTTGCCGGCCCGGATTCCATGCTGCACCTGCGAGGCGTCGTGCCGCGGCGCGGGCGGGTTGACCGGCGCCGTCCCGCGACGGACATTGGCGCCAGACCCGCTCGACCTGCCGCCCGGTCGGCGGATCGCGCCTGACGCCCCCCCGAACCACGGAGCTTCGCCCGCATGAAGACCGCCGAAATGCTTGGCGAGCCGCCGCACGACTACGACCCCATCGCCGCCGAGGCGCCGTATCCCTACCAGGAGCTTCTGGGCTACGAGATCGCGGCCTGGGAGAAGGACTTCTGCCGGGTGGAGATGCCGCTCGAGACGCGGCACGAGAACCGCCAGGGCCTGCCCCACGGCGGCGTCCACGCCACCCTGCTCGACACGGCCATGGGCTTTGCGGGGTCCTGGTGTCCCTATCCCGGTCGGGCGCGCAAGGTGATGACGCTGTCGCTGACGGTGAACTACATCGGCCGACCGGGCGGAACCCGCCTGATCGCCGAGGGCCGCGTCACCGGCGGCGGGCGCAAGAGCTATTTCGCCGAGGCGCGGCTGACCGACGACCAGGGCGCGCTGATCGCCACGGCCACCGCCTCGATGCGCTTTCGCGGCAACTCCGGCTCGATCGAGGGCGACCCGGTCTGAGCCCCGCCCGCGGTCGTCGCGGCTACTTCCAGAAGGGCTTCAGGGACGAAAGCGCCTCCCACCGCGCAAGGGCTCTGGTCCAGTCGGCCTCGGCCTGCATCTCCATCCGGCCCATCAGGCGGCCGACGGCGCGCTGGGCGGCGGGATCCTCGGCGCAGGGGGCGCCGGGGCCCGTGAGGCGGGCCTCGGCCATGGCCGCGTCATTCAGGCTGCCGAAGACATTCTGTAGTTTTCTCAGCGCCCTGGCGTAGGGGGCGACGCGCTCCTCCGGCCACATCGGGCCGAAGAAATCCACGCCGTAGCGCAGTTTCTTGAGCTGCTTGCGCAGGTCGTGCCGGGCCTCGATGTCGAGGCTCTCCAGCTCGCGCGCGCATCTGCGCACCTTCTTCCAGCGCCTGGCCAGCGCCGCGGCGGCGGTCTCGCCGACGGGGCGGGCGAGCTGGCCGGTCTGGGCGTGATCGGTCGGCCGCAGCCAGCCGCGCAGCTCGACAAAGGCCGAGAGGTCGATCAGCAGGCGCCGGGCCGCGGGGCCGGCCAGCGCCTCGCGCAGGGCGGCGCGGGCGGCGAGCTGGCGGGCGGCGACGGCCTCTGCCAGCGCCGCGTGGCCGGCGGCGTCGGCCGGGACCAGGGCCGCGGCCGGGCCCAGGATCTCGGCGCTCAGCACATCGAGGTCGCGCAGCTCCCCCGCCGTGGCCGCGAGATCGCGGGCGGCGGCGTTCAGCGCCTCGGCCTGCGGGCCCTGCAGCGCCGGGCCGAACAGCGACAGGGCCGAGCGGGCGCGGCGCAGGCCGACGCGAAGCTGGTGGGGACCCGAGGGCGTGTCGTCCACCAGGCACAGCGCGGCGTTGGCGTCGATCTGGGACAGGCACTCGCGCAGCACCCGGGCGGCGGCGGCCTCGGTCGTCGCCTGTGGGTCGAGCTCGGGCCGGACCGCCCGGCGCGGCTCGGCGAGCGGCAGGGCGGGCCGGCCGGCGTTCAGCGCATGGCCGCGGCCGGCCTTGGACATCTCCGAGAAGCGGGCGGGGACGGTGTCGAACAGGGCGCGCGCGATGTCGTAGATCGCGGCGGGGGCGCCGGACTTCAGCTCCAGCTCCGCCTCGCGGAAGGCGACGCGGGCCTCGCCGGCCACCACCTCGCCGATGTCGATGGCAAGCTCCACCTCGCCCAGCGGGACGACCAGGCGCCGCTCGGTCCGGTCGATCAGCGTCTCGAAGATCGGGTTCAGGGGGGCGTCGCCGACCAGGCTGCGCACCGCCTCGCGCAACCCTGGGTCGGACACGAGATCGAGGTCGAGCCGCCCGCCGGGCGCCGGGGCCTCCGCCTCGCGCATCGAGAACAGGCCCGCGCCCGAGGCGTGGCTGCCCGCCTTCACCGTCTGCACCCAACCCCGCCCGACCTTGCGCAACCGCAGCGCAAAGCCGCCCGCGCGCAGGTCGCCCTCGGGCGTGTCGAAGTAGATCGAGCGCAGCTTCCGCCGGCGTTGCGGGCCCTGCGACAGGCGCTTGAGCGCAGGCGAGGCGCGCAGCGCCCGCTCTCCGGCCTCGTCCAGCAGGAACTTCAGTTCGATCTCGGTCATTCCACGCTTCTAGGACGAGGGGGATTGACAGGACAACGGGCTGTCGAGCCGGGGGCTGCGGAAAGTCGTCTCAACCGCCAACCATCGCGATCCAGTCTTCCTCCGAGATCACCTTGACCCCCAGCTCCTCGGCCTTCTTCAGCTTGGAGCCGGCGCCGGGGCCCGCGATCACCAGGTCGGTCCTGGCCGAGACCGAGCCCGCGACCTTGGCGCCCAGCGCCTCGGCCCGGGCCTTGGCCTCGGCGCGGGTCATCTTCTCGAGCGTGCCGGTGAACACCAGCGTCTGGTCGGCGACGGGGCTGTCGGCGGCCTGCGCCTCGGGCGGGACCGGGGTCAGGTGGGCGGCGAGCCGGTCGATGGCCGCGCGCTCCTCGGCGCCCGAAAACCCGTCCGAAAGCGACAGCGCCAGCGTCGGGCCGATGCCGTCGGCGTCGACCAGGCGGCGCCAGGCGGCCTCGGCCTCGGGCGGGACCTCGGCCGCGTCCCAGGCGGCCTTGCGCAGCTTGGCGGGGGCGGCGCGGCGGCCCTCCTCCTGCGCGGCGCGGCGCTCCTGCGCCTCGGCGGCGTCGGCCGCGCGGTGGGCGAGCGCGCCGGGGCGGGCCTGGTCGAGCGCGCTCGTCATCTCGTCCCAGCCGCCGTAGAGGCGGGCGAGGTCCATCGCCGCCACCTCGCCGACGTGGCGGATCCCCAGGCCGAAGATCAGGCGGTTCAGGTCGATCTCGCGCCGCGCCTCGATCGAGACGAAGAGGTTGCGGGCCGAGGTGGCGCCGAAGCCCTTGATCTCGGCGAGCGGGGTCGGGGACAGCGTCTCCAGCGCCTCGGCCGCGGCGGAGAGGGCGGCGTCGGTCTCCCCCTGCGGGATCTCGAGCCCCAGCGGGGCCAGCAGGGCGCGGTAGTCGGCGGCGAGCTGGTCGCGCCGCTCGAGGTCGGCGAGGCTGTCGAGGAAGGCCGCGGCAGGGGGCGAGAGCAGCTTGCCGGAGGCGTCGCGGGATTCCAGCGTGAAGATGTCGGCCGGCTCGGCGATCCAGTTCAGGGCGTGGAACAGCTCCACCTGCTTGGCGCCCAGCCCCTCGATGTCCAGCGCGTTGCGGGACACGAAGTGGCGCAGGCGCTCGACCTGCTGGGCGGGGCAGACCAGGCCGCCGGTGCAGCGGCGCACCGCCTCGCCGGGCTCGCGCACGGCGGGCGAGCCGCAGGCGGGGCAGGTCTCGGGCGGGGTCCAGGGCTGCGCGTCTTCGGGGCGGCGCGAGAGGTCCACGTCCAGCACCTTGGGGATCACGTCGCCGGCGCGGTAGACGGTGACGGTGTCGCCCACCTGCAGGTCCGCCTCGCGGATCCGCTCGCCCTTGGCGCCGAGACCGGCGATGTAGTCCTCGTTGTGCAGGGTGGCGTTCGAGACCACGACGCCCCCCACCGTCACCGGGCGCAGGCGCGCGACGGGCGACAGGGCGCCGGTGCGGCCGACCTGGATCTCGATGTCCTCGAGCACGGTGGTCGCCAGTTCGGCCGGGAACTTGTGGGCGATGGCCCAGCGCGGGGTGGCCGAGCGGAAGCCCAGCCGCTGCTGCCAGTCCAGCCGGTCGACCTTGTAGACCACGCCGTCGATGTCATAGCCGAGATCGGCGCGATCCTTCTCGATCGTGCGGTAGTGGGCCAGCGCCTCGGCCATCGTCTCCGCGCGCATGGCCAGCGGGTTCACCTGGAACCCGAGGCTTTCGAGGCGCTTGAGGGCGCCGGCTTGGGTGTCGGCGAGGGGGGCCGAAAGCTCCCCCCACGAATAGGCGAAGAAGCGCAGGGGCCGGGCGGCGGTGATCGAGCTGTCGAGCTGGCGCAGCGAGCCCGCGGCCGCGTTGCGCGGATTGGCGAAGGTCTTGGCGCCCTGCCCGGCCTGGCGCTCGTTCAACGCGGCGAAGTCGGCGTGGGACATGTAGACCTCGCCGCGAACCTCGAGGATCTCGGGCGCAGCCTCCAGCGTCTCGGGGATGTCGGCCAGCGTGCGGGCGTTGGCGGTGACGTTCTCGCCGGTCTCGCCGTCGCCGCGGGTGGCGGCCTCGACCAGCGCGCCGTGTTCGTAGCGCAACGAGAGGGAGAGGCCGTCGATCTTGGGCTCGGCGACGATCGCCACGGGCTCGTCGGAGCTCAGCCCCAGGAAGCGGCGGACCTGGCCCTCGAACTCGAGGGCGTCGGCGTCGTCGAAGGCGTTGGAAAGGCTCATCATCCGCACGCGGTGGCGGATCTTGCCAAAGCCCTCCGCCGGAGCGGCGCCCACGCGGTCGGAGGGGGAATCGTCGCGTTTCAGTCCGGGGAATCGAGCCTCGATCGCGCGGTTGCGGCGTTTGAGGGCGTCGTAGTCCGCGTCGTCGACCAGCGGCGCGTCGTCCTGGTGATAGGCCGAATCGAATCGGCCGAGCAGGTCGGCGAGGCGCGCAAGCTCGGCCCGCGCGGCGGTCTCGTCGAGGTCGTCGACGGGCGCGTCGCCATGGGCGCCGGCGTCGAGATCGATCCCCTCGCCCCGGTCGCGTCCGGGGGCCGCGTCCTCGGCCCCCTCGTTGGAAGCCTCGCCCGCGGGAACGGGATCGGCGCCGGCCATGGGGCCGGCGCCGGATTCAGCGCCCGTGTCGGTGCGGGGCTTCGGGTTGGGTTCGGCATCCTGCACGTTTTCGGCCGACATGCGATCCTCCCGGCTCTGGAAGTCTCGTCATGTAGGCCGGCCAACCGCCCGTCAAGCTCCGCCGGGTCGAGGGGCTTCTCCCCCCGAGGCCGACGTCGGGTCGTCCGCGATCGGCCTCAGCCGACCTCGGCCGCGGCCAGCGGCTCGGCCATGGGAGTCGGGTCGCGCAGCACGTAGCCGCGTCCCCAGACCGTCTCGATATAGTTCTCTCCGCCGGTGGCGCCGGACAGTTTCTTGCGCAGCTTGCAGATGAAGACGTCGATGATCTTCAGCTCGGGCTCGTCCATGCCGCCGTAGAGATGATTGAGGAACATCTCCTTGGTCAGCGTGGTGCCCTTGCGCAGGCTGAGGAGCTCAAGGATCTGGTACTCCTTCCCGGTGAGGTGAACGGGGTGTCCGTCGACCTCCACGGTCTTGCCGTCGAGATTCACCTTGATCTTGCCCGTCTCGATGATCGATTGGGCATGCCCCTTGGACCGGCGCACGATCGCGTGAATTCGCGCAATCAGCTCGTCCCGGTTGAAGGGCTTGGTCAGGTAATCGTCGGCGCCAAAGCCGAAGCCCTTGATCTTGTGCTCGGTGTCGTCGAACCCCGTCAGGATCAGGATCGGCGTGTCGATCTTCGCCAGGCGAAGTTTCTTCAACACGTCGTACCCGGTCATGTCCGGAAGATTCAGATCCAGCAGGATCAGGTCGTAGTCGTAGAGCTTGGCGAGGTCGATGCCTTCTTCGCCAAGATCCGTGGCATAGACGTTCAGATTGGCGTTGCGGAGCATCAGTTCGATGCTCTGCGCCGTCGCCGGATCGTCTTCGATCAGTAGCACGCGCATATACGCTCCTCCGTGCAGGAATGAGTGCGTACTCTGACCCTGCGTTAGAAAGGTAAACGGTCCGTTACCACCTTAACGCGAGTTAAGCGGGATTGTCAGCATGTGACTCACCCCTTGGTTGACCGATAGCGCTGCAGCGCGGTGGTCCGCAGCGCGTTGATCCCGTGCCGGGACACCGCCTCCAGCCAGCCGTCGAGCTCTTCCTCGGACAGCTGCCAGGTGCTGCGCGCCTCCTCGGCCGTGATCAGGCCGCCCTTCACCGCGGCCACCACCGCCGCCTTGCGCCGCGCCACCCAGCGACGGGTCGACGGGCTCGGCAGATCGGCGCGCGTGATACGCATGCCATCAGGGCCGACGACGGAATCCGGACGGACGTTCGCTTCGATACGCATGGTCTCGCTCCACAACTGTTCACTCACCCAGGACCGAAGCTAGCGGGAGCCGATTTCACGAAGGTAAACTGGCGAAACTCTATTGTTCGGGTTGTTCCTATCGGCCGCCGCGCGTATCTGCGGGCCTTGTTGAGGAGACCTCCGATGACCCTGCACGCCCCCGTTTCCGCCTCCGATCCGCTCGGTTTCGACCGGCCGGCGGCGCAAGTGCGCGTGGTCGCGGCGATGTCGGGCGGGGTCGACAGCTCGGTCGTGGCGGCGATGCTCGCGCGCGAGGGCTACGACGTGGTCGGCGTGACGCTGCAGCTCTACGACCACGGCGCGGCGCTGGCGAAGAAGGGGGCCTGCTGCGCGGGCCGCGACATCCACGACGCCCGGCGGGTCGCCGAGGCGATGGGCTTCCCGCACTACGTCCTCGACTACGAATCGCGCTTCCGCGAGGCGGTGATCGACGATTTCGCCGACAGCTACCTCGCCGGCGCCACGCCGATCCCCTGCGTGCGCTGCAACGAGCGGGTGAAGTTCCGCGACCTGCTCGAGACCGCCCGCGAGCTCGACGCCGACTGCCTGGCGACCGGCCACTACGTGCAGCGGATCGACGGGCCGAACGGTCCCGAGCTGCACCGCGGCGCCGATCCCGCCCGCGACCAGTCGTATTTCCTTTTCGCCACCACCCGCGAGCAGCTGGACTACCTGCGCTTCCCGCTCGGCGGCTTCGGCTCCAAGGCCCAGACCCGGGCGCTGGCCGCCGAGTTCGGTCTGGGCGTCGCCGACAAGCCCGATTCGCAGGACATCTGCTTCGTGCCCAACGGCGACTACGCCTCGGTGATCGAGAAACTGCGCCCGGGGGCGGCCGAGCCGGGCGAGATCGTGCATCTCGACGGCCGGGTGCTGGGCGAGCATGCGGGGCTGATCCGCTTCACCATCGGCCAGCGCCGGGGGCTGGGAATCGCCGCGGGAGAGCCGCTGCACGTGATTCGCCTCGACCCGGAGACCCGTCGCGTGATCGTGGGCCCGCGCGAGGCGCTTGGCGTGCGCCGGATCCCGCTGAAAGAGGTCAACTGGCTGGGCGACGCGCCGCTGGAGGCCGCGCCCGAGGGCGGTTGGGAGATCGAGGCGCGCGTCCGCTCGACCCGCCCGCCAACGCCTGCGCGCCTGCGCCCCCTGCCCGGCGGCGGGGCCGAGGTCGAGCTCGCCGCAGCCGAACAGGGCGTCGCGCCGGGCCAGGCCTGCGTGTTCTATGCGACCGAGGGCACGCGCGTGCTGGGCGGCGGCTGGATCGCGCGGGGCTGAAGCGCAGGCGGCTCGGTCGCGCAGCGCAGAAAAAGGCCGCGCCCGGCATCGGACGCGGCCTTTTTCATGCGGGGGGTCGACGCGGGACCGAGCGACTCAGTGCGTCCAGGCGCCCCGGCGGTCGAAGGCGAAGTTGGAGCCGTAGCCCTTGGCGCGAACGTTGAGTTTGCGGCTCTTGGGCTCCTGCACCTGGGCGGGGATGCCGTGGCGCTGGGCGTAGTCCAACGCGGCCTCCTTGGTCGGGAAGTCGATGCGCACCTGGTTCTGGGTGCTGCCGCCGCCGGTCCAGCCCATCAGCGGGTCGATGCGCTGGGCCTGCTCGGGCGCAAACTCGAGCACCCAGGCGTGCGTGCGGGCCACGCCGGACTGCATGGCGGTCTTCGCGGGACGGTAGATTCGCGCGAGCATGTCGGACGCCCTCCTGAAACCTCTCGGCCCGATATGCCGCGGCGCGTGGCGAAGGGCAAGCGGACGAAGGCGCGCGGGGGCGGACGGGCGGGGCTGACCGGCGTGCGGCCAGTCCCGAAATGCAACGAGCGCAACGCGTTGCAATACCTAGAATTTGGGCGAAACGGCATGATCGGCAAGGCTTGGGAAAGGGAATCACCTCATAAGGCGTCCTTGGGTGACGGAGGCGCCGGCTTCCGAGAGACGAGGGTCCCAGGCGCAGGAGCGTCGCCGGACCGCGGAACAAAAGGCCAACCGGAGGTGGATGGCCGCAGGACCGCGACGGCGAGGGACAGATGGATGATGGGCCGCACCGAGGGCTGAACGCCCGGCGAGCGGCCGCCCGGATCGAAGTCCGGACGACGTCCGACATTCGCAGGAACGCCGCGGCCGGGGGGTCGCGGTCGACGGCGCCGCCCGGCCTTGCAGCCTGGGGCGGCGCAGGTCTCGGCGGCGCGCGCCCTTGTGGCTCCGCCAACGAAAGCGGATCGGACGGGAGGCGACGCCGGCGAGAGCCGGACGCCTCGCCCCACCCTCGATGCGGGACCCATTCCCGCGAAGGGGTCGGGCCGCGAAGGACGCGCCCGGGCCGCAAGGCTCCGATCACCGGCAAGCAGGCCGGGCGCGCGCCGCCGTGGCGGACGCCTGAACCCCGTCTGCGCGACGGACCCGCGGCGCCGCCGGCGCGCCCCCTGGGGCGGCCGGCGGCGCGCGGGGCGCGAACCGCCGCCCTGCGCGGAGGCGGACAGTTCCGGACGCACAGGGCGGGACCCGAGACCTGGCGGCCGATGACCCGGGCCACCGGGAGTCATGCTCTTGCCCTGCGCGCGGCGAGGGCTGCAGCCCCCGGCCTTGACGCCTCACGGCACGATCCCGGCGCCCTGACACGAGCCTCTCAGGCTGTGGACTGCGCCCCGGTCGCTGCGGCCGCTTCGGGCTTCCGTTGACAGGTTGCCGAGGTCCAGACGGCCTGACAGGCGAGCCGCGTGTCGGTCTGGAGCGTGCGGCGGCGCCTCGAAGGGGCGCAGCATCCCGGCTACGGGCGATCCAGGGGCGATGTGCGCATTCCGCGGGCGATCTGGATCCCGGGCAGGCGGCGCCGCTCCCGAACCGAGCCGCTGGAGCCTGCGCTGACGGCATGGAATCGGCATTGACCGAGGCTCCGTCGCGGTCCTGATCCCGGGCCCGGGGTTCCAGCGCCCACGCGGGCGTTGACGCCAGGGGCGGCGCCAACGCCCGCGCCGCCCCTGGCGCAGGCCCCGGCCCTCCAGCCCGGGCCAACAGAAAAGGCCGGTCGCCCTTTCGGGAGACCGGCCCGGACGCAGACCTGTGGCCGCGTCCTTTTCGCAAGGTCCAGGGAGGAGGTCCTCCGCGGTATAGGGTGATCGCCGACCGAACGCTTGGGAGCGAGGGGTGGGGTGGGTGGTGCCGCGCCCGGCCGGCGATCGTTCTTGTTGAGCCACTTGAACCTTACGTCCCTTGCGGACGTGTGGACAACAAGAATTTCAACCTTTGCGTGTGTCGCCTGGGATGTTCGCCTGACCCTCCGTTTTTGCGGCGGGCGCTTGATTAACCCCGCGACAAGGTCAACATCGGTTAAAACGGTGAAGAGAGGGTTAAGGATGTCGGTGGATTCCTTGGTTACCATTCCCGAGCCGCGCAAGCGCGAGAAGCTCGAGGGCGGGGTGCGCCTGGAGATGGTCACCGAGTACGACGCAGCCGGCGACCAGCCCACCGCCATCGCCGAGATCGCCGAAGCCATCGAGACCGGCGAGCGCGACCAGGTCCTGCTGGGCGCCACCGGCACCGGCAAGACCTTCACCATGGCCAAGGTGATCGAACAGACGCAGCGTCCCGCCCTCATCCTTGCGCCGAACAAGACGCTCGCCGCACAACTTTATGGAGAGTTCAAGAGGTTCTTTCCGAACAACGCTGTCGAGTATTTCGTCTCGTATTACGACTATTATCAGCCCGAGGCGTATGTGGCCCGGTCGGACACCTACATCGCCAAGGAATCCCAGATCAACGAGCAGATCGACCGGATGCGCCACGCCGCCACCCGCTCGCTGCTCGAGCGGGACGACGTGATCATCGTGGCTTCGGTCAGCTGCATCTACGGCATCGGCGCGGTCGAAACCTACGGCGCGATGACCCAGGATCTGGTCGCGGGAAATGAATACAATCTTAGGGACGTCATGCGCGAGCTGACCGCCCAGCAATACAAGCGCAACGACGCGGCCTTCGCGCGCGGCGCATTCCGGGTCCGCGGCGATTCCCTCGAGATCTGGCCCGCCCACCTCGACGACCGCGCCTGGCGATTCTCCTTCTTCGGCGAGGAGCTCGAATCGATCGTCGAGTTCGATCCCCTCACCGGCGAGCGGGTGTCCGAGCTGCAGAAGGTGCGCGTCTACGCCAACTCGCACCACGTGACCCCGCGCCCGACGATGCATCAGGCGATCAAGGGCATCAAAGCCGAGCTGCGGGTCCGCCTCGACCAGCTGGTCAAGGAGGGCCGCCTGCTGGAGGCCCAGCGCCTCGAGCAGCGCACCAACCACGACGTCGAGATGCTCGAGGCGACCGGGCTGTGCGCCGGCATCGAGAACTACTCGCGCTACCTCACCGGCCGCGCGCCCGGCGAGCCGCCGCCCACGCTGTTCGAATACATCCCCGACAACGCGCTGGTCTTCGCCGACGAGAGCCACGTCACCGTCCCCCAGCTCGGCGGCATGTACCGGGGCGACTACCGGCGCAAGTTCACGCTCGCCGAGCACGGCTTCCGCCTGCCCAGCTGCATGGACAACCGCCCCCTGAAGTTCGAGGAATGGGACGCGATGCGCCCGCAGACGGTGTTCGTCTCGGCCACCCCCAGCGCCTGGGAGCTGGAGCAGACGGGCGGCGTGTTCACCGAGCAGGTGATCCGCCCCACCGGCCTTCTCGATCCCCCCGTCGAGATCCGCCCCGTCGAGACCCAGGTCGACGACCTGCTCGACGAGGTCAGACGCGTCGCCCAGGAGGGCGGCCGGGTCCTGTGCACCACCCTGACCAAGCGCATGGCCGAGGACCTGACCGAATACCTCCATGAGCAGGGCGTGCGGGTGCGCTACATGCACTCGGACATCGACACGATCGAGCGGATCGAGATCATCCGCGACCTGCGGCTCGGCGCCTTCGACATCCTGATCGGCATCAACCTGCTGCGCGAGGGGCTCGACATCCCCGAGTGCCGGCTGGTGGCCATTCTCGACGCCGACAAGGAGGGGTTCCTGCGTTCGGAGACCTCGCTGATTCAGACCATCGGGCGCGCCGCGCGCAACGCCGAGGGCAAGGTGATCATGTACGCCGACCGCATCACCGGCTCGATGGAGCGGGCGATGCGCGAGACCGACCGCCGGCGCGAGAAGCAGGCCGCCTACAACGTCGCCCACGGCATCACCCCCCAGACCATCCGCAAGAACGTCGAGGACGTGCTCGAGGGCGTCTGGAAGGGCGACACCGATCTCAGCCGGATCACGGCGAAGGTGGACAAGGGCCCCAAGCCGGGCGCGAACCTGCAGGCCCATCTCGAGCAGATGCGCAAGGAGATGCTCAAGGCCGCCGAGAACCTGGAGTTCGAGGAAGCCGCCCGCATGCGCGACGAGATCAAGCGCCTCGAGGCGGTCGAGCTCGCCATCGCCGACGACCCGCTCGCCCGCCAGTCCGCGGTGGAGGAGGCCTCCGAGGCCGCGGTCAAGGCCAGCGGCCGCTCCACCGCAGGCAAGCCCGGCACCCGCACTCGCCGCGGCGCAAGCAGCAAGACGCGCTGACGACAGCGCCCCCGCGCCCCCGCGCGCCCGCCTCAGGACGCGCGGGGGGCTCGCTCGGCCTCGATCGAGGCCAGCGAATGGCGGCCGACCCAGCCGGTGGCTCCGGTCGGGTCCTGGACGAACCGCTCGATCAGGTCCGTCCACGGCAGACCCACATACAGGGACCCGAGCGCCGACGGCGCATGGCCCGAGAGGGTCGCATAGAGTTCCGCTTCGGCGCACAGACGGCGGACGGCGGCGGCGAGCGACGCAGGATCGCTCGAGCGGAACTCCAGACAATCGCGGTCGGGCTGCAAGCGCCCCTTGAACGCCGGGTGATCCGAGATCAGCAGGGCCGAGCGCGAGGCGAGGCCCTCGTAGATCGTGTTCGGAAGACCTTCGGCGTAGGCATGGCGCGAGGGAACCACGACCATGTCGGCGGCGGCCATCAGCTGGCGCACCTCGTCGTTGGGCACTGAGCCGAGGAACATCGCCCGATCGGCGAGGCCGAGCCGATCGGCGGTCTGACGCCACCGCTCGAGATCCCCGGGGCCGGCGAAGGTCATCGTCAGACGAGGCCCGGACGTCCCGTCGAGCCGCGCCATGGCTTCGAGGCAGTCGCCGACGCCCTTTTCCTCGCTGAGCGCCCCGGCGTAGAAGGCCGTCGGCGCAGCCGGATCGACCGGGCCCGGCTTCGCGACCGCCTGCACCGGAATGCGGGACCAGTCCCAGGGCACGACCTTCTCCGCCGAGACGCCCAGCGCGTTCACGACGGACCGCGAGGCGTTCAGGCTGTGGTTGGCCACGCACGGCACGTTGGCGCCGCCGATGGCGTGGGCCAGGCGGCGACGAAAGCGCCATTCCCGCAGGAAGCGGCGCTCGAACAGGTGAACGAAGGCCGGCAGGGCCGGGATCTCGCGCTTCCGCGCCATCTCGAGCGTCGCCGGATGGGGAAGGCGGGAGATGACCGCGTCGGGCTTGAAGCGTTCGAACAGCCGATCGATGTAGGCGGAGTCGAGCTCCGCGGCGGACGCCCCGATCGACGTCAGGCCGGGCGCCAACTCGCACTCGTGACGATCACCGCTCCAAGGCGACCGTGCACACTTGATGTCGGGGCGCCAGGCTCGCGACATAGTCGACAGAGGCCTTCTGGTCCCGATAGGTCGACGGCAGACCCTGCTGGAACCGCCGCCAGGCGGACGCATAGTCGCCCGCCTGCACAATCAGAAGTCTCATGTCGTTCCTGGCCCCCTGGGCTGCGGCTGGCGAGACCGGACACGTCCCCGGCTCAGCGGAACAGGAACACCGGCAGGCGGCAGCCGCGCAGCAGCTCCTCGGTGACCGAGCCGATGATCATCGAGCGGATGCGGGAGTGGCCGTAGGCGCCCATCACCATCATGTCCGCCCCCCAGCGCTCGGCGTCCTCGACCACGCTCGAGGCGGGAGCGCCGGACAGGATCGCGGTTTCCACCGCCAGGCCCGCGCCCTCGAGGATCGCGGCGGCGCCTTCCAGCGCGCGGCGGCTCTCGTCGGTCTCGGCGCCGGCGAAGACCAGGCGGAAGCTCAGGCCCTCGGCGGTAGGGGAACGGGACATGTGGTCCACCGCCTTGAGCGCCGAGGCGCCGGCGTCGAAGGCCACCAGCACCTTGGCGATCGGCTTGAACGCGCGCGAGGCCACGAACACCGGACGGTCGGCCGCCCGCGCCACCCGCTCGAGATTCGAGCCGAGGTGACCCTTGGCGAAGTCCGCCGCCTCGCCGCGCTTGCCGATCACCACCATGTCGGCGTCGGCCGCGGCCTCCTGCAGCTCGACCAGCAGATCGCCGATGCGCAGGCGGGAGGAGACCTCGATTCCCTGCCCTTTCAGGATCGCCTCGGCGTCCTCGAGGATCGCGCGGCCGCGGTTCTGGGCAAGGCGCCCCATGCGGGCGTCCAGCTCCGAGAGCTCCTCGAGCAGGGCCGTGCGCGCGCCCAGCGCGATGGCGCCCGAGAAGTCGCCCGTGGCCGCGTGCCTGCGGCCGATGACATGCAGCAGCTCGACCGAGCGGCCGCTGCGCGCGGACAGCCAGGCGGCGTGCTCGCAGACGCTGCGCGAATACTCGGACCCGTCGACCAGGGCGACCAGCTTGCCGCTCATGTTCCCCTCCTCCCGGCGCGTTTCGCGCTCAGTGTCCGGCCAGGCGGTCGAGCGCGCCCGGCTTGTCGTGCTCGGCCAGGCGGTCGACGATGGTCGAGCTGGCCTCGTTCAGGCCGAGGATCTCCACCTCGGCCCCCTCCCGGCGGAACTTCAACACGATCATGTCGAGCGCGGCCACAGAGGAGATGTCCCAGATATGCGCGGCGCTGACGTCGATGGTCACTTTCTCCAGCGCCTCGCGGAAATCGAAGCTGGCGGCGAACCGCTCGGAGGAGGCGAAGAACACCTGCCCCTCGACCGTGTAGGTGCGGTGGCGGCCGTCCGCCGACAGCGCCGAGGTCACCCGGAAGATCTGGGCGATCTTGCCCGCAAAGAAGATCCCCGACAGCAGCACCCCCGTCAGCACCCCCAGCGCCAGGTTGTGGGTGTAGACCACCACCGCCACGGTCGCGAGCATCACCACCGAGGACGATCGCGGATGCGTGCGCAGGTCCTTGATCGAGGACCACGAGAAGGTGCCGATCGAGACCATGATCATGATCGCCACCAGCGCCGGCATCGGGATCACGCCGACCCAGTCGCCCAGCACCACGCACATGATCAGCAGCATCACGCCCGCGAAGGCGCAGCTCAGCCGCCCGCGGCCGCCGGACTTCACGTTGATCATCGACTGGCCGATCATCGCGCAGCCCGCCATGCCGCCGATGAAGCCGGTGGCGAAGTTGGCCACGCCCTGGCCGATGCACTCCTGCGTGCGCGAGGAGGGGGTGTCGGTCAGCTCGTCCACCAGGTTGGCGGTCATCAGGCTTTCCAGCAGCCCCACCGCGGCCACGGCCAGCGAATAGGGCAGGATGATCTGCAGCGTCTCCAGCGTGAAGGGCACGTCGGGCAGCGCAAAGGCCGGGAAGGTCGTGGGCAGGTCGCCCATGTCCGAGACGGTGCGCACGTCGAGCCCGAAGCTCAGCGACACGACGGTCAGCAGCACGATGCACACCAGCGGCGAAGGGATCGCCTTGGTGACCATCGGGAACAGGTAGATCACCCCCAGCCCCGCGGCGACCATCACGTAGGTGATCCAGGTGACGCCGGTCAGCTCGGGAAGCTGGGCCATGAAGATCAGGATCGCCAGCGCGTTCACAAAGCCCGTCATCACCGAGCGGGAGACGAACTTCATCAGCTTGCCCAGCCGCGCGGCGCCGGCCAGCACCTGCAGCACGCCGGCCAGCACGGTGGCCGCCAGCAGGTATTCCAGCCCGTGATCGCGCACCAGCGTGACCATCAGCACCGCGGTCGCGGCGGTCGCCGCCGAGATCATCCCCGGCCGCCCCCCGGTGATCGCGGTCAGGAGCGCGATCGAGAACGAGGCGTAGAGCCCGACCTTGGGATCGACGCCGGCGATGATCGAGAAGGCGATCGCCTCGGGGATCAGCGCCAGGGCCACCACGAGGCCGGAGAGAAGGTCGGCGCGGGGCGTGCCGATCCAGGAGTCGCGATAGTCGGCGAAGGAGGTCATGGGCGCTCCGGGTTGGGGGGCCTTGGCGGCGGCCTTCCTGGGGGCGCCCGGGTTCTGGGCGCGGCGCGGACAGGGACGGCTCCGGCGGGGCCGGGAAATGGCGGCGGCGGGGCGGCTGGCGCCGCGGAAAGCAAGGGCCGGCGCGGGCGAGGAGCCCGGACCTGCCCGAACGTTCGCTACAGAAGCCGCTGCTGCGGCGCAACAGAGCCGCGCGCGGGTTTCCGTCGCATCAACGCCGACGGAGGGCTCGCGCGCCCCGGCGCAAAAGAAAAAGCCCCGACCGGAGGGAGGACCGGTCGGGGCTCTGGGACCGTCCGGGCCGGCCGCAGGGAGGAGAGCGGCTGAAGCCCGGAGGTCTCGCAGGGGCGTCGGGAGGGAGGACCCTTCGCCCCTGTCTCGCCGCCGCCGGGGAGGGAGGTCCCCTGGCCGCGGGATTGAAAGGCCCCGACCGGAGGGAGGACCGGTCGGGGCTATTGGACCGTCCAGGCCGACCGCAGGGAGGAGAGCGGCTGAAGCCCGGAGGTCTCTCAGAAGCGTCGGGAGGGAGGACCCTTCGCCCCTGTCTTGCCGCCGCCGGGGAGGGAGGTCCCCTGGCCGCGGGATTGAAAGGCCCCGACCGGAGGGAGGACCGGTCGGGGCTGTAGGACCGTCCGGGCCGGCCGCAGGGAGGAGAGCGGCTGGGGCCCGGAGGTCTCGCAGGGGCGTCGGGAGGGAGGACCCTTCGTCCCTGTTCCACCGCAGCCTGAGGAGGGAGGTCCCTTGGCGGCGGGGGTCGCGGTGTTCGTCAGGCGGCCCACGGGGCCGCGGCGCGTGTCGTGCGGACGGAAGCGTCCGCGGTCATGCGGCTTTCAGGGCCGCCGGGCCGCCATGCGGCCCGCGGGGCCGTTCAGGCGCGGTGGGCGCCGGCGCCGGCGTGGCCGCCGAAGAGGCCCCGCAGCCAGGCGCCGAGGCCGTGGGCCATGTCGCGCATGGCGACGGCGCGGAGGCGGCGGGCGTCGGCTTCGACCTTCAGGATGTCGGCGTGGGTCACGGTCTTGGTCATGTGTCTGCTCCGGTCTCTGGGTCGCCCAGGCGCTGGTCTCGTTTCCGTCCCGAGGTCCGCGTCATGCGGGGCGTCGTGTGTTGCTTGCTTGGCTGTTATAATCGGCACTCCTTAATGTTTTGTGCAGTGCAGTAATTTCGATAGCCGCCCTGCACTGCGCGCATGGCTGGGTCAGTAGCGTTGACCCTAATGAAACCCTCGGGCCAGCGTGACGCGAACGTCAGGACCGCCCTTGGCAAGGCCTTGATCGAAGGGGGAAATTCGCCCTGAAGCTCTGTTCATGCCGTTGCGACAGAAGGGCTTGGCGGGCGTCCTGCGCGTGAAATCAGAGCGGCCATCGCCCGCTCGACGGGTATCGGACGCTTCCGGCGCCGACGGCCGTCGCCACTCAGCGTCGCGCTCGCTGCAACGCAGCAATACCGCAAACGCATAGCCCGCCGCGGGGCGCGCGGCGGGCCGGGAATCACGACAGGTCGGCGGGGCGGATCTCCGCGCGCAGGCCCTGGCCCGGGCCGGGGCCCGCCCGCCTCAGAACACGCCCGGAAGGCTCCCCGCGCGGGAGGACACGTCGAGCCACCGCTCGACATGGGCGGAGACCGAGCGGAAGCAGACCATCTCGAACGCCTCGGGATCCTCGGAGACCTGGCCGAAGGCCGCGGCGAGCTGCCCGAGGCGCGAGCGGCGGAAGTCCCCCGGCCCGAAGGCGGCGCGGGAAAAGTCCACCGGAGCGCCCTTGGCCAGCACCTCGCGCGCGCCCGGCCCCTCGACCCGGAACAGGGCCCGGGCGTCGGAGAGGTCGACGGCAAGGTGGTGGCGGCCCTCCATCGCCTCGGCCAGGGCCGCGAGAGTCGCGGGGACCGCGGCGTGCGGCAGGGTCAGGAGCAGCTCGTCCGGGCTCATCCAGGCCAGCGTCCGGTCGGCCTTGATCGACAGGCGGCGCGTCTCGGGCACGGGGGCGCCGCAGGCCTTCTGCAGGGCCTTGCAGACCACCCCGACCGAAAGGTCGGCGCGCAGCCCGATCATCCCGCGGTCGCGGATGCGGGACCAGGAGACGGCGGGATCAGACATCGTTGCGCTCCCCCTCGGGGTCGAAGAACACCGGCGAGACGACCTTCGCCCGGATCGGCTCGCCCTTGGCCAAGGGGAAGCTCAGGACCTCGCCCATCCGCTCGGGACCGTTGCGGACGAGGGCCATGGCGATCGAGCGGTCGAGCGTCGGCGACCAGTAGGTCGAAGTGACGTGGCCGATGGTCCGCTCGCGCCCGTCGGGCAGCGTGCCCTCGACCGCGTGGGCGCCGTCGGGCAGCACCGCCTTGGGGTCCTCGGTCTCCAGCCCCACCAGGCGCAGCCGGTCGGAGCGGGCGAGGTCGGCGCGCATCATCCCGCGTTTGCCGATGAAGTCGGGCTTCTTCTTCGACACCGCCCAGCCGAGGTTGAGATCGAGCGGGGTCACCGTCCCGTCGGTCTCGTCGCCGATCATGATGAAGCCTTTCTCGGCGCGCAGCACGTGCAGGGCCTCGGTCCCGTAGGGCTGGACGTCGAACGGGGCGCCGGCTTCGAGCAGCGCGTTCCACAGGGCCTGGCCCTGGGCGGCGGGGACGGCGATCTCGTAGCTCAGCTCGCCCGAGAACGAGATTCGGTAGACCCGCGCGTCGAACCCGCCGAGCTTGCCCTCGGCCCAGGCGAGGAACGGCAGCGCCTCCTTCGAGACGTCCATGCCCCCGCCGGCCTTGTCGTTCAGCGCCTGCAGGACCTTGCGGGCGTTGGGGCCGGCGACGGCGATCTGGGCCCACTGCTCGGTGACGTTGGCGACGTAGACCTTGAGATCCCACCACTCGGTCTGCAGCCACTCCTCCATCCACGCATGGACCCGGTCGGCCCCGCCGGTGGTGGTGTGGACGAGGAAGCTGTCCTCCGTGAGCCGCGCGGCGACGCCGTCGTCGAACAGGAACCCCTGCTCGGTGCACATCAGCCCGTAGCGGCAGCGGCCGGGCTTCAGCGTGGACATCATGTTGGTGTAGAGCCGGTCGAGGAACTCGGCCGCGTCCGGCCCCTTCACCAGCAGCTTGCCGAGCGTCGAGGCGTCGAGGATGCCGACCGAGTTGCGCACGCCCAGGATCTCCCGGTGGACGGCGTCTTCGGTGCTCTCGCCCTGCCTGCGGATCGCGTAGGGGCGCCGCCAGTCGCCGACCGGCTCCCACTGGGCGCCGTGGCGCTCGAGCCAGGCGTCGAGGGGGGTGCGGCGCGTGGCCTTGAACAGTTCGTCCTTGGCCGAGCCCGTGATCGCCCCGAAGGTCAGGGGCGTGTAGGGCGGGCGGAAGGTGGTGGTGCCGACCTCGGGGATCGGGGCGCCGCGGGATTCCGCCAGCACCGCGAGGCCGGGGATGTTCGACAGCTTCCCCTGGTCGGTCGCCATGCCCAGCGTGGTGTAGCGCTTGGCATGTTCGACCGAGACATAGCCCTCGCGGGAGGCGAGCTGCACGTCGGAGACCTTCACGTCGTTCTGGAAGTCGAGGAAGGCCTTGGCCGCCAGCTTCGGCGGCATCTTCGCAGGGCTGGTCCACAGCGGGACAATCGGCCCTTCCTCGGGCGCCGAGGCGGCGGGGGCGGCGGGGGCCTCGCCGGTCGCGCCGGCCTCCGCGGCGGCTTTCGCGCCCGCGCAGGCGGCGTCGGCCAGCGAGGCGACGGCATGCAGCTCGCCGTTCGCCGTGCCCGCGCAGGAGACGAACCCCTGCCCGTCGACGCCGGTGGGCGGGCGCGAAGCGTCCGGGCGGAACTGGAGGTTCGTCTCGTCCCAGGTCAGCTTGCCGCCGCAGTGGCTCCACAGATGCACCGCGGGGGACCAGCCGCCCGAGACGGCGACTGCGTCGCACGGGATCGACTCGACCGCCACGCCGTTGCCGTCCACCCGACCGACGGCGAGGCCGGTGACGCGGGCGTGCCCCTCGGCGCGGATCGGCCCGAAGCCCCCGCGCACGTCGAGGCCAGCCGCGCGCGCCGCCTCGACCAACGGACCCATCGGGGTCTCGCGGGCGTCGAGGATGGCGGGGACCTGGAGGCCGGCGGCGTGCAGGGCCAGCGCAGTGCGGTAGGCGTCGTCGTTGTTGGTCGCGAGCACCACCCGCTCGCCGACCGCGACGCCGTAGAGGTCGAGGAAGTCGCGCACGGCGCCCGCCAGCATCACGCCCGGCCGGTCGTTGCCCGCGAAGGCGACGGGCCGCTCGATGGCGCCCGAGGCCAGCACCACGCGCTTCGCCCGGATCCGCCACAGACGTTCGCGCAGGGCGGGGCCGCCCTCGGGCGCCTCCTCCAGCCGCTCGGAGGCCAGCACGTAGCCGTGGTCGTAGACGCCCGCGGCCTGGGTGTTCAGGCGCAGGACGGCGCCGGCCTCGGCCAGCGCCGCGAGCTGGCCCTCGATCCACTCGGGCGCGGGGGCGCCGTCGATCTCGATCCCGTCGGCGGGGGCCCGGCCGCCCCAGTGGGCGCCCTGCTCGACCAGCAGCACCCGCGCGCCGGCGCCGGCCGCGGCCCGCGCGGCGGCGAGGCCCGAGACGCCGCCGCCGACCACCAGCACGTCGGTCTCGTAGTGGAAGTGCTCATAGGAGTCGGGGTCGGCCGCGGTCGGCGCCTTGCCCAGGCCCGCGGCCTGGCGGATCACCGGCTCGAACAGGTGCTTCCACGCCCGGCGGGGATGGATGAAGGTCTTGTAGTAGAAGCCCGCGGGGAAGAACGGCGCGGCGAGCGCGTTCAGCTCGCCCACGTCGGCCTCGAGGCTCGGCCAGTGGTTCTGGCTCTCGACCTGCATGCCGACCTTCAGCTGGGTGGTGGTGGCGCGCAGGTTCGGGGTGCGGCGGGCGCCGGCGCCGACCGAGACCAGCGCGTTGGGCTCCTCGGACGAGGCGCCCACCGCGCCGCGCGGGCGGTGATACTTGAACGAGCGGCCCATCAGCACGCGGTCGTTGGCCAGCAGCGCCGAGGCGAGCGTGTCGCCGGCCACGCCCTCGAGGCGCTTGCCGTTCCAGTCGAAGGGCAGCGGGCGGAAACGGTCGATCAGGCGACCGCCCTGCGGCAGACGGCGAGCCATCAGGCGTCCTCCCCTTCAGGCGTCCAGCCGGGGCGGCGGGCCTGGATCTTCTCGATGATTTCGGCGGGGGGCGCGGAGACGTCGGCGCGATAGGCGCCGAAGATCTCCAGCGTCACGGTGCAGCGGGCGACGTGGAACCACTTCCCGCAGCCGAAGACATGGCGCCAGCGCTCGAAATGCACGCCGCGGGGGTTCCTGCGCTCGAACATGTAGCCGGCGAAGGACGCGTCGTCGCCTTCGGGGCCGACGCGCGTCAGGTGCGCCTCGCCGCCGGGGTGGAACTCGGTCTCCTCGGCGGAGACGCCGCAATGGGGGCAGGTCAGGAGGAGCATCAGCGGGCCCCTCCCGACGCGAGGTCTGCGCGCGCGCGCCGAGAGGGACGCGCGGCGGGATCAGTTCTTCTCGACGTCCACGTCGGGCAGCTTGAGGGTGACCGAGGGGCCCTCGTCCTGCGCGCCGAAGGGCAGGTTGCCGGTGTAGGCGAGGATGCCGCCGCCGACAGCGACGACCAGAAGGGCGCCGACGATGAAGGCCAGAAGCGGGTTCGTGCCGTTGCGGTTGCCGTCAGCCATGACGTTGTCTCCTCGTTTCGGGTATGGTTCCGAGACAGGAGATAGGGGCGTTCGGCAGGAGTCCAACCACTGTTCATGGCGGTGTTGCACCCTTTACAACGGTTTTCGGGAACGGACTGACACCTATTCAGGCCGTTTCTGGGCGAAGCGGACGCAAAGCGGTCCGAAATCAAGGCAGAATCGCGGCGAGACGCCGCGCGATCCGGGGAGGCAAGCGCATGGGCGAGAAAACGACCGAGGCCGCGGCCCTGATGCAGTGGGCGCCGTTCGCGCTGATCGGCGCGGTGTTCGTGTGGATCCTGCTGCGCCGCCGACGCCGCCCCGAAAGGCGCGCCGACCGCACCACGCAGGCCGCCGCCCGCGCCGCGGTCGAGGCCGGCCTGCGCCGGCGCCATCGCGGCCAGGACAACGCCGGCGGACCCTCCGACGGCGCTCCGGGCGGAGACGGCGGGGATGGGGGCAAGGACTGAGGCGGTCAATGGGCCACCGCGGCGGCGACCGACTCGTCGATCATCCGTCCCTCGCGGAAGCGCTCGAGGCCGAAGGGGCCGGCCACCGGGTCCTCGCCGTTCGCGATCATCGAGGCGGTCGCCCAGCCCGAGCCGGGGATCGCCTTGAACCCGCCCGTGCCCCAGCCGCAGTTCATCCAGATTCCCGGCACCGGGGTCGGCCCGATGATCGGCGAGCGGTCGCCGGTCATGTCCACGATCCCGCCCCACTGCCGCAGCATCCGCAGGCGGGTGATGATCGGGAACGTCTCGACCAGCGCGCGCACGGTCTCCTCGACATGCTGGAAGGAGCCGCGCTGGGTGTAGTTGTTGAACCCGTCCGCGCCGCCGCCGATCACCAGCTCGCCCTTGTCGGACTGGCTCATGTAGCCGTGCACGGTGTTGGCCATCACCACGCAGTCGATCACCGGCTTGATCGGCTCGGAGACCAGCGCCTGCAGGGCCACGGATTCGACCGGCAGGCGGAACCCCGCCATCTCGGCCAGCACGCCCGAATGACCGGCGACCACGATGCACAGCTTCTTCGTGCGGATCGCCCCGCGGGTGGTCTGCACGCCGGTGACGCCATTGGCGTCGCGGTCGATGCCCGTCACCTCGCAGCCCTGGAGGATGTCGACGCCCAGATCCGAGGCCGCCCGCGCATAGCCCCAGGCCACCGCATCGTGGCGCGCGGTGCCGCCGCGGGCCTGCCAGAGGCCGCCGAGAACCGGATAGCGCTCGCCCTCCACGTTGAGGATCGGCACGATCTCCCGGCAGCGCTTGGGCGAGACGATCTCGGTCTCGATCCCCTGGGCGCGGTTGGCGGATTCGGTGCGCTTGTAGGCGCGCAGCTCGTGCTCGGTCTGGGCCAGCATCAGCACGCCGCGCGGGCTGAACATGATGTTGAAGTTCAGCTCCTGACTCAGGTTTTCATAAAGGCCGCGGGCCAGCTCGTAGATCGCCGCCGAGGGGTCGCGCAGGTAGTTCGAGCGGATGATGGTGGTGTTGCGCCCGGTGTTGCCGCCGCCGAGCCAGGATTTCTCGAGCACCGCCACGTTCCGGATCCCGTGGTTCTTCGCCAGATAGTAGGCCGTGGCCAGCCCGTGGCCGCCGCCGCCGATGACGATCACGTCGTACTCGGATTTCGGCTCGGGCGAGCGCCAGGCTTTCTCCCACCCCTGGTGCCAGGAGGCGGCGTGCCGGGCGATGGCGAAGACCGAATAACGGGCCATGGGCGGGGGACCTCCGGGAGATGCGCAGGCGGAACGCGGTCGATGCGCGCCGGCCCCTTCTGCCGGAAGCCACCGGCGACCGGGAGCGCGGAAACGCCGTCTCGGCCAAGGAAAGCGACAGCGGCCGCGCGTCGCAACCCCCGGCAGGGTCGCGGGCGGCGACGGGGCCGCGTCGGGGGCGGTCTCGCGGGCCATCGACGCTCGGGACATGACGACGCGGCGGGCCCGCTCACGCGCGCGTCGGTGGACGGAACGCGCGCGCGAGGCTAGGGGAGCCGCATGGAATTCTGGATCGCCGCCCTCGTCGTCGCCCTGCTCGCCGCCGCCTGGCTGGCGCGCCCGTTGCTGAGCGCCGCCGGCGCCGCCCCGGCCGAGCCGGAGGCCGCGCGCGACGTGCAGGTGTTCCGCGACCAGCTGCGCACGCTCGACCGCGACATCGAGCGGGGCGTGCTGGCCGAGGCCGACGCCGAGGGCTCGCGCGCCGAGATCTCCCGCCGCCTGCTGGCCGCGGCCGCGCAGGCCGAGCGCCAGGCCCCCGCCCGCCCCGCGCCGCGCTCCGCCTCGCGCGCGATGGCCGCCGGGCTGGCGCTGGCCGTCTTCGCGGGGGGCGGGGGGCTCTACCTCTGGCTCGGCGCGGCGGGCGCGCCGGATCGCCCGCTCCAGGCCCGCCTCGAGGAGGTTCGTTCCGCCCAGGCGCAGCGTCCCTCCCAGGCGGAGGCCGAGGCGCGGATGGCCGAGGCCGGGACGCCCGCGGCGCCCGAACCCGCGCCTGGCTCGGAGGAGGCGCGGATGCGCGACCTGGTGGCCCAGCTGCGCACGGCGCTCGCCGACCGGCCCGACGACGTGCGCGGCCGGCGGCTGCTGGCCGACAGCCTGATGCGGCTGGGCGACATGCAGGGCGCCCAGGCCGCGATCCACGAGGCGGTGGAGCAGCAGGGCGAGGCCGCCCCGGCCGAGGACCGCGTGGCGCTCGCCGAGGCGATGATCCTGTCGGCCGGCGGCTATGTCTCGCCCGAGGCCGAGACCCAGCTCGGCCGCGCGCTGCGGGCCGATCCGGCCAACTCGGTCGGGCGCTACTATGCCGGCCTGGCGCTGGCCCAGACCGGCCGCTACGGCCTCGCGCTGCGCTTCTGGCGGGCGCTGCTGGCCGAGGGGCCCGCGGACGCCCCCTGGATCGCCCCGATCCGCGCCCAGCTCCCCGACCTCGAGCAGGCCGCCGCCCGGGCCGGCCAGCTGGCGGAGGCCGGAGAGCCCGCGCCGCCCCCCGCCGCCCTGCCCGGCCCCGACCGCGAGCAGGTCGAGGCCGCCGGCGAGATGACCGCCCAGGACCGCGCCGCGATGATCGAGGGCATGGTCGCGGGACTCGCCGAACGGCTGCAGGCCGAGGGCGGCTCGGCGCAGGAATGGGCGCGCCTGATCCGCGCCTACGGCGTGCTGGACCGCGACGAGGACGCTGCGGCCGCCTTCGCCCGGGCGCGCGAGGCGCTGGCCGGCGACGACGCCGCGCAGGCCGCGCTGGCGCAGGCCGCCGCAGACGCCGGAGTCCCGCAATGACCGACGCCCCGCGACCGAGCTTCGCCCCGATCCTGGAATCCTCCCAGGCCGCCGAGATGCTGGCGCAGCTCCCGCGGGACGCGCAGCTGGTCGGGCTCGATCTCGGCGACCGGACCATCGGGCTGGCGGTCTCGGACGGGCGGCGGCGCATCGCCTCGCCGCTGACCACGGTGCGGCGCAAGAAGTTCCGCGCCGACGTCGAGCGGATGCTCGAGGCGCTCGAGGGGCGGACCGTCGGCGGCTGGGTGCTGGGTCTGCCGGTGAACATGGCCGGGGACGAGGGCCCGCGCTGCCAGTCCACCCGCACCTTCGCCCGCAACTTCGCCCGGCTGACCGCCGCCCCGATCCTGCTGTGGGACGAGCGTCTGTCCACCGTCGCCGCCGAGCGCGCGCTGCTCGAGGCCGACGCCTCGCGCCGCCGTCGCGCCGAGGTTATCGACAGCGTCGCGGCGGCCTATATCCTTCAGGGCGCGCTGGACCGGCTCGCCGCGCTTACGAGGGAGGACGAATGACCGACGGCCCCGATCCCGGGCACGACCAGGCCGCCGCCGTCTGGCGCCGCGCCGAGGTCGAGAGCCCCTGCGTCAACGTCTGCGTGCTGCATCCCCAGGCGAGGATCTGCGTGGGCTGCTTCCGAACGGGCGACGAGATCGCCGGCTGGTCGCGGATGACGCCCGAGCGTCGTCGCGAGATCATGGCCGACCTGCCCGCGCGCGAACCCGCCCTGCGCGCCCCCGAGAACCGCCCCTCCGCCCGCCGCCGCGCCCGCCGCGGCTGAACGCCGGACCCGCCGACCCCCGGCCTCTGGCGGAGCCCTGGCCTCTGGCGGCGCGATACGGCGTCGACTCGCCCTCGCGGCGCCGGCTTCGAGGCGCAGTCCCGACCCCGGATCAGGCCCCATGCGCGGGCCTCGGAGGTCGGCTCCCTCCCGGAGACCGTGCGCCCCGGGCGCCTCGGCGAGCCCTCGCGGATCGCTTCAGGCGGCGGCCGGGATCACTTCCTGCAGGGCGTCCTCGATCAGGCGGGCGTCAGCGCCCTCGCGGTGGGCCGCCTCGGAGATCGTGCGCCGGAAGCGCCGGGCCCCGGGCAGACCGTGGAACAGACCCAGCATGTGGCGGGCGATGCGGTGCAGGCGCTCGCCCTTCGCCATCTCGTCGTCGATATAGTCCATCATCGCCCGCGCCACCGCGACCGGATCCGCGTCCGGCCCCGGCGCGCCGAAGATGCGCCGGTCGGCGGCTGCGAGCATCCGGGTCGGCTCGTGATAGGCCGCCCGCCCGATCATCGCGCCGTCGAGCCCGGCCGCGAGGCGATCCTCGGCCGCCTCCAGGTCCGCCAGCCCGCCGTTCGCCGCGATCTCGAGATCCGGCCGGCGCGCCTTCTGGGCGGCGACCAGGTCGTGGTCGAGCGGCGGGATCTCGCGGTTCTCCTTGGGGCTGAGGCCCTGCAGCCAGGCCTTGCGGGCGTGAACCGCGAAGCTGCGAACGCCCGCGTCCGCGATGCGGTCGAGGAAGGCGGGCAGGACCTGCTCGGGCGCCTGATCGTCGACGCCGATGCGGCACTTGACGGTGATCTCGGGCCCGTCCTCGGCCGCGGAGGCCGCGATCATCGCCTCGACGCAGGCGGCGACCGTCTCGGGCTCGCGCATCAGGCAGGCGCCGAACGCCCCGGTCTGCACCTTGTCCGAGGGGCAGCCGACGTTGAGGTTGATCTCGACATAGGGATAGGCGCAGGCCCGCCGCACCGCCTCGGCGAGCGTGGCGGGGTCCGAGCCCCCCAGCTGCAGCGCCACCGCGCCTTCGAGCTCGGGCCGGAAGCGCAGCAACCGGTCGGCGTCCCCCCGCACGATCGCCGAGCCGACCACCATCTCGGTATAGAGCAGCGCCCGCCCCGACAGCTTGCGATGCAGCACCCGGCAATGCCGGTCGGTCCAGTCCATCATCGGGGCGACGGAGAGGCGTCGATCGGGTTTTCTCATTGCGTTTCAACCGCTTGCATGGACCATTATCCACCCCGACAACCTGTTGCCTATCCACGATTTTCGGGGGGGTGAGGGTTTTCGCCTCCGTTGCGCTACGCTGTAGCATGCTCCAACAGATCTGTCCCGCCCTGCCCCGGCAGGGAAGCCGCCGCCTCCGGCCGGCGGCGCGCGCCTGAGCTGCCGCTTCGTCATTCGTGGTTTCTTGAACTGACTCCCTTTTCCGCCCGCCGCAGCCGCCGCGGGGGTCCCGACCGAGATGACCCTCGCCCCTGCCGCGCCGACCCTCGTCCGCGCAGCCCTGGCGCCTGTTGGTGCAAGCCGGATCGAGAACTCGCGGCAGGCCACGAGCGCCGCTCCCGTCCCCTCTGCCGCGACGTCCGGCGAGGAGACGATGCGCAAAAGGGGATGGCGATGGTCTTCGCGATCGCTCCTGCCGCCGCCTTGGCGAGATTGTCCGTCTGCGCCGATACGACCTGCGGGTGGGCGACAGGATGATCCCGCTTCGCGACGAGACGCGTCGCAGAAGAAAGCTCGGCAACACCCTGCGGCGCGACCTGCCCGAAGAGAGGCTTGCGATCATCCCGGCAACGCCGAAGACGGGAAAACTGGTCTTGCCGTCCAGGCCGAAGTCCATCGGGGCGGCCCTCCGACGCCACCGCGAACGGGACGGGATCGACGATCTCCGCTTCCACGATCTTGGCCACGCGAGCGTGAGCCGGCTGTTCGAGACGGGTTCGACGGCGCCGTCGCCCCACGTTCGGAGCCCAGCGCCGCCAGCGCGCTCGAGCGCTGCGAGCCTGTCGCAAAGGTCGGCGACACGTTCGCGGACTGGCCCTGGCGCGCGCGCAATCACGTCGAAGGGCCGGCTCTGGACCGACTGGAGCCCCGGCGACTCGTCGCTGAGCGACGTGCCGTCGGCGATCGCGCGCCAGGCGAAACAGGCCGGGCATGGCGCGTCGCAGGCCGCCATGACGACGTCCGGCAATGGCTTTCATTCGACTGCACGTTCTTCTTCCGGCGCTCAAACATCGGCGACATCTGCTGCCCGCGACAGAAGAGCAGACGGGCATGAACCCTTTCGCGATGCTGTGGACCGGCTTCGGCGGGATGCCCGCGGTCTCCCTCGACCAGGCGCCGAGCGCCTTCAACCTCACGCCCGAACCGCCCGTCCGGAAGATCGACGCGGGGGACCTGACGTTGCCGTGCTTACGGCTCGAAAACAGCCAGACGGCTGTTCTTCTGGTCGCGTTTTCGGATCTCACGGAACTGGCGGTCGCGAAGCCCCATGACGCCATTCTCGGCCGGACTGGCCCTTGGCGCATAGTCCCATGGCGATCGGCGCCAGCCGGCGTTCCGGCAATGCTCGAGGGTCCGAAGAACCGACGGACGCCCGCCTTCGTTCGATCGCCTGACAAGGATCGCCGCACTCAGCGGCTCTCGAGCGAGCGACCGCCGCTTCCCCTCGGGTCAGAACCCGTCCTTTAGCCCCTCGGCTCAGAACCCGTCCTTGAGCGTCAGGTGACTGTGCGGCTGCGCTTCGCCGCTGCCGTGCGGGTGCGTCTCCTCAACGTCCTCGACCGGGACAAGCGACAGCTGGCCATGGCGCACGCCGCGCTCGGCGAAGAGGCCGTGGGCGTAGTCCTCGACGTCGCCGACCTTGCCGCGCATCACCGTCACCTCCACCGCCGCCGAATGGTCCAGCGGCACCGACAGCGCCGCGATCGCCAGGTCGTGACGCGAGTGGCGGGCCTGCGGCACCCGGCGCCCGAGGTCGCGCATCGAGAGATCCAGCGTGTAGCTGACCATTCCGATGCAGTCCGCCCCCCGGGCCGTGTCGCGCCGCAGCGCCCGGCGCAGCAGGTCGCGCACCGCCTCGGAGCGGTTGGTGGCGCCTGACCGCTGCATGTGGCGGTCGAGCTCGTCGAGCAGGTCGTCCTCGATGGCGATGGTGATCCGCTGCATGGCGCCCTCTCTTCAACCGCGCCGAGCATCGCTTCCCCACGCCGCAGGCGCAAGCGAGGCGGCCGGTTTACATGGGGCGCGACGCGAGTATGAAGTGAGGGCCTGGATTTCACACGATGAGGGCCTCCGATGATCCTCCGCGCTCTTGCCGCCGCGCTGGTCGCCTCCTGCCTTCTGGCCCCCGCCGCCGGGGCCCGCCCGCTGGTGCTGGCGGTGGGGGGGGAGCCGGACGCCGGCTTCGACCCGATCATGGGCTGGGGGCACTACGGCAGCCCCCTGTTCCAGTCCACGCTGCTGCGCCGGGACGCGGAGCTGAACCTGATCGGCGACCTGGCGACTGAGTGGTCGCTGTCCGGGGACGGGCGGATCTGGCGCGTGACGCTGCGCGAGGACGCGCGCTTCTCCGACGGCACGGCGCTCACGGCTCAGGATGTGGTCTTCACCTACAACGCCGCGCGTGACGCCGGGGGGCTTGCGGACCTCAGCGCGCTGAAGGAGGCGCGGGCGCTGGACGACCGCGCGGTGGAGCTGGAGCTGACCGCGCCGCGGATCACCTTCGTCTCCCGCCTCGCCACGCTGGGCATCGTGCCGGCGGCGAGCTACGGGCCGGGCTACGCCCGCGCGCCCGTCGGCTCCGGCCCGTTCCGCCTGATCGAGTGGCGCGAGGGCGAGCAGCTGGTGGTCGAGCCCAACCCCCACTGGCACGGCGGCGAGATCGCCTTCGAGCGGGTCAGCTTCGTGTTCGGCTCGGAGGAGGCGGGCGTGGCGCTCGCCCGCACCGGCGCGGCCGACGTCGTGGCGGCGCCCCCCGCCATGGCCGACGCGGCGCCCACCGGCATGCGGGTCCTGCACCGCGAGACGGTGGACAACCGCGGCCTCGCCTTCCCGATGGTCCCGGACGAGGGCCGCACGACCGAGGCCGGCGCCCCCATCGGCAACGACGTCACCGCCGACCGCGCCATCCGCGTCGCGATCAACCAGGCGCTGGACCGCGAGGCGCTCGTGGCGCTGGCGCTCGACGGCCACGGCCGGCCCGCCTACGGCCCCGCCGACGGGCTGCCCTGGGACAACCCGGAGGCCGCGATCCCCGGCGCAGACCCCGAGGCCGCCCGCGCCACGCTGGAGGCCGCCGGCTGGACCGACGCCGACGGCGACGGGGTGCGCGAGAAGGACGGCCTGCGCGCCGCCTTCCAGATCGTCTATCCCGCCAGCGATTCCACCCGCCAGGCGCTGGCGCTGGGCGCGGCCGACCAGCTTCGCGGCATCGGCGTCGCGGCCGAGCCGGCGGGACGCAGCTGGGACGAGATCGGGGGCCTGATGCACGCCCAGGCGGTGGTCCTGGGCTGGGGGGCGCACGATCCGTCCGAGATCTGTTACCTGCACCACAGCGCCTACGCCGGCGTCGACTACTACAACCCCGGCCACTACGCGAACCCGACCGTTGACGCGCATCTGGAAGCGGCCGAGGCCGCGCCGAGCTTCGAGGCCTCGCTCGCCGAATGGCGCGCCGCCGCCTGGGACGGGGAGACGGGCTACGGTCCGCGCGGCGACGCGGCCTGGGCGTGGATGGTCAACCTCGAGCACGCCTACTGGGCGTCGGAGTGCCTCGACCTCGGGCCGGCGCAGATCCATCCGCACGGCCACGGCTTCCCGATCACTCACGACATCGCCGCCTGGCGCTGGACCTGCGAGTGAGCGGCTGGCTGCCGGCGCTGCTGGCCGGGCGGCTGATCCGGCTCGCCTGGCTGTTGCCGCTGGCCGCGGTCGGGCTGTTCTGGCTGGTCTCGCTGGCCCCGATCGACCCGGTGCAGGCCTATGTTGGCGGGCGCACCTCCCAGATCGGGCCCGAGCAGCGCGAGGCGATCGCCGCCGCCTGGGGCCTCGACCGCCCTGCGGTCGAGCGCTTCGCGAGCTGGCTGGCGGGCGCGGCGCAGGGCGACCTCGGCCGCTCGATCAGCTACAACGCGCCGGTGGCCGAGGTGATCGCGCGGCGGTTTCCCGCCTCGCTGGCGCTGATCGGGGCGGCCTTCGTCCTGTCTTTCGCGCTCGGCTCGGCGCTGGGGCTGATTGCGGGCGCGACCCGCGGGCGCTGGCCGGATCGGGCGATCCGCGCCGCCGCGGTCGTGCTGTCGGCGAGCCCGGGGTTCTGGGTCGCGATCCTCCTGATAGCGGTCTTCGCGGTGGGGCTGGGCTGGCTGCCGGCCTGCTGCGCGGCGCCGCCCGGGCGGCTCGCGGACGAAGTCTCGGCGGCCGAGCGCTGGCGGCACATGATCCTGCCGGTCGCCACGCTCTCGGTGGTGGGGATCGGGCCGCTGATCCTGCATACGCGCCAGAGCCTGATCGCCTTTCTCGAAAGCCCCGCGGCCCGTCACCTGGGCGCGCATGGCGCCTCGCCCCTGCGGCTCGCCTTCGGGCCGGGGCTACGCCATGCCGTGGGGGTGGCGCTGACGCTGCACCTGGCGGGGGCGGGGGAGCTTTTCGGGGGCTCGGTCCTGGCCGAGGCGGTGTTCGCGTGGCCGGGCCTCGGCCAGGCCACGGTGCGCGCGGCGACGGGAGCGGACGCGCCGCTGCTGATGGGGATCGGGCTGGCGACGCTGCTCTTCGTCTTCGCGGGCAATCTTGCGGCCGACATCGCCGCCCGGCTCGCCGATCCGCGGCTGCGGGGACGGGCGTGACGCTGGCGGCCGAGCCCCTGGCCCGCGCGGCGCCCCCCGCGGCCCCCGGCGACGCCCGGGGCCGGGCGCTCCGCCGCGGCGCGCTGGCCCTGCTGGCGCTGGGAGGGGTGCTGGCGGGGGCCGCGCTGCTGCCGCCCTCGGCGCTGGGGGTGGACGTGAGCGCGCGCGCCCTCCCCCCGCTGCCGGCGCATCCGTTCGGGACCGACATGCTGGGGCGCGACGTGGCCGCGCGCAGCCTCGCGGCGCTGGCGCTGAGCGTGCAGGTGGGGCTGCTCGCCGCCGCCTGCTCGACGCTGATCGCGGTGGGGCTGGGGCTGGCCGCCACCCTGGGGCGGGCGGCGGACCAGGCGGTGGGGGTGCTGACCGAGCTGGCGCTGGGCCTGCCGCATTTCGTGCTGCTGATCATGATCGCCTTCGCCGCCGGCGGCGGCGCCGCGGGCGTGATCGTGGCGGTGGCCTTCACCCACTGGCCCCGTCTGGCGCGCGTGCTGCGCCACGAGGCGCAGACGCTGGCCGCCTCGGAGGCCGTCGAGGTCTCCCGCGCGCTCGGGCGCTCGCGCCTGTGGATCGCGCGCCATCACCTGGCGCCGCCGCTCGTGGGGCAGATCGTGGCGGGGTTCGTGATGATCTTCCCCCACGCGGTGCTGCACGAGGCGGGGCTCAGCTTCATCGGCCTGGGCATCGAGCCGCACCTGCCCTCGATCGGCGTGATGCTGGCCGAGTCCCTGCGCGAGATCATGGCCGGCCGCTGGTGGGTCGCCGCGGCGCCGGGCCTCGGCCTGATGCTGGTCGCCCTGATCTTCGAGCGCTTCGGCGAGGCCCTGCGCCGCCTCGGCGATCGCGAGGGTCTGGCGACATGACCCTGCGGATCGAGGATCTGGGCGTCGCCTTCCCCGCCCCCCGCCCGGCGGCGCTCGAGGGCGTCTGCTTCGCCGTGGCGCGGGGCGAGCTCGTGGGCCTGACCGGCAGCTCCGGCGCGGGCAAGAGCCTTGCGGCCGAGGCGCTGGCGGGCCTGCTGCCTCCGGGGGCCGAGCGGCGGGGGCGGATCACCCTCGACGGCGCCCCCCTGCCCCGCGGCGCGGTGGCGCTGGCGCCCCAGCGGCTCGACGCGCTCGACCCGCTGGCGCGCGTCGGACGCCAGATCGAGCGTTTCGCCCGCCTCGCTGGCCGGCGCGCCGACGTGCCCGCGACGCTGGCCGAGGCGGGGCTTCCGGCCGAGACGGCGGCGCGCTTCCCTCACCAGCTTTCCGGCGGCATGGCGCGCCGGGTGCTGCTGGCGGCCGCGCTCTCCACCGGGGCCGCGTGGATCGTGGCCGACGAGCCGACCGTGGGCCTCGACCCTGCCGCCGCCGACCGGGCGACGGCGCTGCTGGCGCGGCTGGCGGGGACGGGGCGGGGCCTCGTCGTCGTCTCCCACGACCTGCCCCGGCTCGCCCGCGTCGCCGCCCGCATCGTGGTGCTGCGCGAGGGCCGCCAGGTCGAGACCGCGCCCGCCGCCGCCTTCGCGGGCGAGGGCGCGGCGCTTCGCGACCCGTTCTCCCGGGCGCTGTGGCGGGCCCAGATCCCCGAGGACGCCGCGTGCTGAGCGCCGCCGGCCTCGCCCTCGCCTTCGCCGGGCGCGCGGTGCTGACTGATGTCGCGCTCAGCCTCGGTCCGGGCGAGGTAGTCGGTTTGGGCGGCCCGTCGGGCGCGGGCAAGTCGACGCTGGGCCGGATCCTCGCCGGCCGTCTCGAGGCCGATGCGGGCCAGGTGACCCTGGACGGCCTCCCGCGCTCCCCCGCCCGCCCCGGCCGCCCGGCGCCGGTGCAATACGCGCCCCAGTCGGCTGAGCTCGCCGTCGATCCCCGCTGGAGCGTCGCCCGGATCCTCGCCAACGCCGGCCCGCCCGACGCCGAGGCGGTCGCGGCCCTGGGCGTGCGCGAAGCCTGGGCCTCGCGCCGGCCCTCGGAGCTGTCGGGCGGCGAGCTGGCGCGGGTCTCGCTGGCGCGCCTCTTCCATCCCGGCCTGCGCCACCTGGTCTGCGACGAGGTCTCGAGCCAGCTTGACGCGCTGGAGCAGGACGGGGTCCTGCGCGCGCTGACCGCACTCGCCCGCGATCGCGGGATCGGCCTGCTGCTGATCTCCCATGGCGCGGGCCTGCGACGGCGCTTCTGCGACCGGGATCTGACACTTGCCGACGGGCGCCTGAACGCAACGCCCGCCAGCTGAGGCGCCGCGACGCTCCTGCCGCTGCGGGAGCGCTTGACGCCGCCCGGCCGGCAGGTCATCTTCGCGCCGTTCCGGTTCCGCGCCGGGGGTTCGCCCCCGGCCGGGAGCAAAAGGGAACGCGGTGAGGTCGACCCAATGCGGGGACCGACTCCGCGGCTGCCCCCGCAACTGTGAGCGGCGAGCCGACCCTCGATACGCCACTGGCCCACGCCCCCCGAGCATGCCTCAGGGGACCGGGCCGGGAAGGCGAGGGACCGGTGCAGACCCGCGAGCCAGGAGACCTGCCGGAACCTCGTCATCCTTCCTCCGTGCGGGGCGCGCGAAGGAGCGGTTCGATCCGCAGCGGTGACTTCGCAGTCGTCGTCTGACGGGTCGAGGTCCTTCCCCCATGAAGCGCCCCCGAACCCTTCGGCGTCATCTCCGCGCCGCCGGGTCCGCAGGGCTCGAGCGGCGCTTTCCCGCCGGCCGCACGCGCGCCGGCGACCAAGGGGGAACGCATGTCCCGCACCCATCCCGCGCCCGCCCGCGCGCTGCTCGCCGCCTCTTCGCTGGCCTTGTGCCCGCACGCCCTGCACGCGCAGGAGCCGGTGGCGCTGGAGCCCATCGTCGTCTCCGGCGGCCTGACGCCGATCGCCGCCGAGAAATACGGCCGAGCCTATTCCGTCGTCACCGCCCAGGACCTGGAGGACCGGCAGACCACCTACGCCGTGGACGCCCTGCGCGCCCTGCCCGGCGTCGAGGTCTCGCGCACCGGCGGCTTCGGCGGCCTGACCCAGGTGCGATTGCGCGGCGCCGAGGGCAACCACACGCTGGTGCTGATCGACGGGGTCGAGGTCTCGGCCCCCGAGCAGGGCGAGTTCGACTTCGGCGGCCTGCTGGCGGCCGACATCGAGCGCATCGAGGTGCTGCGCGGGCCGCAGTCGGCGCTCTACGGCGCCAACGCGCTGGGGGGCGTGATCTCGATCACCACCCGGCGCGCGCGGGAGCCGGGGCTGCGCTGGTCCGGCGAGGGCGAGGTCGGGACCGACGGGACCGGGGCCGTGCAGGCGGCGGTGCGGGGTCTGGGCGAGACGGGCTCGTTCTCGCTGTCGCTGGCCCGGCGGGAAACCGAGGGCTTCGACGTCTCCGGCACGCCCGGCGGCGAGGCAGACGGCGACCGCAACCTGACCTTCAACGGCCGGGGCGAGATCTTCGCGGCCGACTGGCTGACGCTGGGGGCGACGCTGCGCGTCACGGACCGGCATTCGGACCTCGACGGTTCGCTCTTCGCGGCGCCCACCGAGGCGGCGCTGGTCTACGACGACGCCTCCGCCCATGACCGGACCGAAGCGCTCGGCTCCCTCTACGCCATCGCCGAGCTGGGGCGCCTGCGATCGGAGCTTCGCGCGGCCTACCTGCATGCGGACGACTCCAACACGCTCAACGGCGTGAAGACGACCGACACCAGCTCGACCCGCCTTCAGCTTTCGGCGCAGGCGACGGTGGGGCTGGATGCGGCCAGCCTCGCGGCCGCCGATCACAGCCTGACGGGCAAGGTGGAATACGAACGCGAGAGCTTCGTGGCCAACGACCCCGCCCTGGTCTTCGACCCCTCCCAGCTCGACGAACAGACCCGCGGGCTCTACGGCCTCGCCGCGGAGTATCGGGGCACCTTCCTCGAGGCGCTGGATCTTCAGCTGGGCCTGCGCCACGACATCAACGACGCCTTCGAGGACGCCACGACCTGGAGCGCGGGCGCCTCCTACCGGATCGCCGCGACCGGCACGCGGCTGCACGCCTCCGCCGGGACCGCGGTGCAGAACCCCACGATGTTCGAGCAGTTCGGCTTCACCCCCGGCCAGTGGCAGGGCAACCCGAACCTGGAGCCGGAGGAGAGCTTCGGCTGGGACGTGGGCGTCGAGCAGCGCCTCTGGGACGACCGGCTGGTGGTCGACGTGACCTGGTTCAACCAGGACCTGAAGAACGAGATCGGCACGGTCTACCTCGCCCCCGCCTTCACGGTCGGCACGCCCGTCAACCAGCCCGGAACCTCCGAGCGGCAGGGGATCGAGGTCGCCTCCACCCTCTACGCCACCGACTGGATGACGCTGGGCCTGAGCTACACCTGGCTCGACGCCGAGGAGTCCACGGGCCTTGTCGAAGTGCGCCGGCCGGAGCATGAGCTGGGCGGCTACGTGACGTTCTCCTTCCTCGACGACCGGGCGCGGGTGACGCTGGACGGGCGCTATGTCGCCGGCAACCGGGATCTGGACTATCGCGCGCCCTACGCGCCCGGCGCCCGGGTGGCGCTGGACGACTACGTGGTGGTGAATGTGGCGGCCTCCTGGGCGATGACCGAGCAGGCCGAGATCTACGGTCGGGTGACCAACGCGCTCGACGCCGACTATGAGGAGGTGCACGGCTTCGCGACTCAGGGCATCGCCGCCTACGCGGGCCTGCGGGTGAGGTTCTGATGCCGCGCCCGCCCGCCCGCCCCGGCCGCGCCCCGCGCCTCGCCACGATCCTGGCGGGGGCGGCGGCGCTTGCAGGGACGTTCGCCGCCCTGCCGGCCGCGCCGCGCTCCGGCCCTGCCCCGGAGACGGCGGAGGCGGCGGCCGGGCCGGCGCCGCTCGGAACGCGGGAGGAGACGGCCCCGCAGCGGGTCGTCTCGATGAACCTGTGCACGGACCAGCTCGCGATGCTGCTGGCCGCGCCGGGGCAGCTGCATTCGGTGTCCTACATGGCGGCGGACCCGCGCGCCTCGGTCCTGCATGCGCGGGCCGGGGCCTATGAGGCGAACCACGGGCGGGCGGAGGAGATCTTCCTGATGCGTCCCGACCTGGTGATCGCGGGAACCTACACCACCCGCGAGACCGTCGCGATGCTGCGCCGCCTGGGTTTCCGCGTCGAGGAGTTCGCGCCCGAGGCGACCTTCGCCGACATCCGCGCCAACCTGCGCCGCATGGGCGCCCTGCTGGACCGGGCGCCGCAGGCCGAGGCGCTGGTCGCCGAGCTGGACGCGCGCCTCGAGGCCGCCCGCGCCGCGCCGGCGGAGGCGCGCCCGCTCGCCGCCCTGCGCTATGCCGGCTCCTGGTCCTCCGGGGCGGGCACGCTCGCCCATGAGATCGTCTCGGCAGCCGGCCTGCGCAACCTCGCCGCGGAGCTGGATCTCGCGGGCATGGCCCGCCTGCCGCTGGAGCGGCTGGTGATGGGCGCGCCGGAGCTGCTGATCACCGGCCGCCCGTTCTCGCCCCCCTCGCTCGCCGAGCAGACCGTGCGCCACCCCGCGATCGACCCCCTGCTGAGCCGGGCGGCGGGGGCCGCCATCTCCGACAGCCGCTGGGTCTGCGGCGCCCCCTTCACCGCCGGCGCGGTCGAGGCGCTGGCCAGGGCGCGCCGCGCGCTGACCGGCGTCGACCGCGCGTCCCTGCCCTCCGACCCGGCGGCCTCGGTCGCCGGGCTGCGGGAGTTCGCGCGATGAAGCTCCCCTACCCCTGGCTGCTGGCGTCCCTGGGCCTGCTGACGGGCGTGCTCTTCTGCGCCTCGCTGCTGATCGGCCCCGCGGGGTTGGGGCTGTCCGACAGTCTCGCCGCCCTGCTCGCCGGCCGCGGCGAGGCCGAGACGCTGGTGATGCGCGAGATCCGCGCGCCCCGCGCCGTGCTGGCGCTGATGATCGGGGCGACGCTGGGCCTCTCGGGCGCCGCGATGCAGGGCTATCTGCGCAATCCGCTGGCCGAGCCGGGCCTGCTGGGCGTCACCGGCGCGGCCTCGCTGGGGGCGGTGGCGGCGATCTACACCGGGCTCTCGGCGCTGGTCCCGCTGGCGCTGCCGCTGCTGGCGCTGGTCGGGGCGGGGACGGCGGCGGCGATGCTGCTGGGGCTCGCCGGCGCGCGGGGCGGGGCGCTGACGCTGATCCTGGCGGGCGTGGCGCTCTCGGCGCTGTGCGGGGCGCTGACCGCGCTGGCGCTGAACCTCTCGCCCAATCCCTTCGCCGCGACCGAGATCATGTTCTGGATGATGGGTTCGCTCTCCGACCGCTCCTGGCTGCATGTGCAGCTCGCCGCCCCCTTCATGCTGGCGGGCTGGGCGGCGCTGGCGGTCGCGGGCCGCGGGCTCGATGCGCTGACGCTGGGCGAGGATGCGGCCGCGAGCCTCGGCCTGCGCCTCGACCGCCTGCGCCTCGCCGTGGTGCTGGGGACCGCCGCCTCGGTGGGGGCGGCCACCGCGGTCGCGGGCGGCATCGGCTTCGTCGGCCTGGTCGCGCCCCACCTGCTGCGCGGGGCGGTGGGCGCGCGGCCCGCCCGCCTGCTGCCGGCGGCGGCGCTGGGAGGCGCGGCGCTGCTGCTCGCGGCCGACATCGCCGTGCGCCTGATCGCGCCCGAGCGGGACCTGAAGCTGGGGGTGCTCACTGCGCTGGTCGGCGCGCCGTTCTTCCTGCGCCTGGTCTTCGCGACGCGACGGAGGCTCGCATGACCCTGCTCTCGCTCGAGACCCTGACCGTCCGCCTCGGCCGCCGGATCGCGGTCGACGCCGTCTCCCTGCGGGTCGAGGCGGGGGAACTGGTGGGCCTCGTCGGCCCCAACGGCGCCGGCAAGTCGAGCCTGATGCGCGGCGCCCTCGGCCTGGCGCGGGCGGAGGGGCGCAGCAGCCTCACGGCGCTCCCCGCGGCCGAACGCGCCCGCGCCGCCGCCTGGCTGCCCCAGTCGCGCGAGATCGCCTGGCCGGTCTCGGTCGAGACGCTGGTCGCGCTCGGCCGCCTGCCGCACCGGGCGCCCGGCGCCCCCCTCTCCGCCGCCGATCGGGAGGCCCTGGAGGCCGCCATGGCCGGCGTCGACGTCCTCCGCTTCCGCGACCGCCCCGCGACCGAGCTCTCGGGCGGCGAGCAGGCCCGCGTCCTCATCGCGCGGGCGCTGGCCCAGGCCGCTCCCCTGACGCTCGCCGACGAGCCGACCGCCGGCCTCGACCCCGCCCACCAGCTCGCCGCCATGGAGGCGTTCGCGGCGCTTGCGGGCGAGGGGCGCGCGGCGGTGGTCTCGCTTCACGATCTCGGCCTGGCGGCCCGCTTCTGCACCCGGCTGGTGATGCTCGACCAGGGCCGGGTGGTCGCCGACGGTCCGCCGGCGCAGGTGCTGACCGCCGAGCGTCTGCGCGAGGTCTACGGGATCGAGAGCTTCCTCGCCCAGGCCGACGGCGTCCTGATCGTGCAGCCGCTGGCGCGGTCCCGGTGACCGGCCCGCCGCTCATCCAGCGCCTCGCGCGGCCCTGGCTGGTCGTCGACTTCGGTCGTCCCCTCCGGGCGCTCAGTTGGGCCCCGCACCGCCCCGGTCCGGTCGAGACCCACCGCGTCGCCTGGCGCGAGGTGCGCGACGCGGACCTGACGCCGAAGCTCGACGCCGAGGCGTGGCTGGCCGAGGAGATGGCGCGCGAGACCCTCTCGGACGCCGTCGGCCTGCTGACCTCGCGCGACGTCTCCAGCCGCACCGAGGCCCGGGCCGAGGTCGAGGGCCTGTGCGCCGCCTGCCTCGCCACCGTCGGCCTTGGCAACGCCGAGCGGGCGGGCGCCCCGCGCCGGTCCGCCGCCGCGCCCGCCGGTCACGGCACCATCAACCTCGTCGCCATCCTCGACGCCCCGCTGAGCGAGACGGCGTTGATCGAGGCCCTGTCGATCGCCGTTCAGGCCCGCACCCGCGCGGTGATCGAAAGCGGCCGCCGCCTGCCGCACCCCGCCGGAGGCCCGGCCACCGGCACCGGCACCGACTGCGTGGTGGTGGCCGCCCCGGCCGGCCCCGACGCCCTGCGCCATGCCGGCCTGCACACCGCGGCCGGCGAAGCCCTCGGCCGCGCCGTCCACGCTGCGGTCGCCGAGGGCGCCCGCGACTGGATGCAAACCTACGGGAGATCCCGATGACCCCCACCGTTCCCGCCGACCTCACAGCCCCCGCGGCCCCGCCCGACCCCTGGGCCCTGGCCGAGGCCGCCCTGCGCGACCCCGGCGCGGGGTGGAGCCTGGGCTCCTTCGGCGCCATCGCAGAGTTCCGCCAGGACCCCGGCGAGGCGGCCACGGTCGAGGGTCCCCTGATCCGCGCCACCGCCCGCGGCGCGATCCGGCTGGAGCGGCGCGACGACATGGTCCCGCTGGCCTGGGAGACCGTCTCCCCCCGCCCCCACCGCTGGAGCCAGGGCCTGGCGCTGTGCCTGCCCGAGGCCGCCGCGGGGCGCCCGCGACGCAAGGTCCTGACCGAGCTCGGCCCCGACGCGGACGCGATCCGTCCCGCCGACCGTCAGGCGATCCTCTTCGACATGGGCCTCGACCAGCCGCAGGTGGAGTTCTGCGTGCGCAGCGCCGATCCGGCGTTGATCGCGACCCTGCGCGAGACCGTGGGCCGCTCGCTGTTCGAGGCCGGAAACCCGGCGATGCCGGCGATCCTCGCGGCCCACCCCCACCGGATCGCGATCACTCCGCTGGGCCGCTGCGAGGTGTTCCAGAAGATCGGCGGGCCGGAGACGGGCGGGGTCTCGCCGCCGGGCCCCCACACTCACCTGCTGCCGCGCCTGCTGGCCGCCGGGCGCACCCACTCGGCCAACACGCCGATCCCTGCGGGCCTCGTCCCCTGCGCCATGCTGCATCCCGCGAGCCCGGTGTCGGGGCCGATGGGCGAAGACATCCCCTTCGAGCCCGCCCGCTTCGCCGCCTTCCAGGCGCTGCTCGCCGCCTGGGGCCCGCCCGTCTATGTCGAGACCAAGGCCCGCGTCTGGGCGGCGCTGGCGGCCGGCGAGGCGCCCGGGGCCTTCGCCGCGCCCTCGGGCCGCCTCCCCCGCGCCGCCCTGCGCAACGCGCTCCGCCAGAGCGCCCGGGTCGCCGAGGCCGGCCCGCCGGCGCCCGAGGGTCTCGGCGCCTGGCTCGCCGCCTTCGACGCGCAGGGCGCGGGCCGCGAGACCGCCGGCGAGGACGAGGTCGAGGAGCACGCCTGAACCGGCCCGGCGAAGCGACGCTGCGTCGACCCGAGGGGCCGTCCACTCGACCACTCGGGTCAAGCGCAGGGAGCCGGGATCAAGTTGCCCTCAGGGCCCGGCCAGAGCCGCCCCGCGTGGGAAAGGGCCCGAACAGGGGGGCGAACGCGACAGCCGGCGTCGGATGGCCTTCCCCCCGGGGACGACCATCTCGACCGAGGTGCAGGGCCGGCAGGTCTTCGGCAAGCCCTGCCGAGGTCAACCCGAAGCCCGGTGCGCGAGGCCCGTCTGGGCGGCGCAGCGCAGTCTCGAGGCGACGCCGTCCGGCGACATTCCGGCCGGTCTCCCTCCCTTCGATGCACGCGGCGAGGGTCTCGATACAGGCGATCCCGTCGACGGGCAGGTCATCGAGGGCCGGGGCGCCCCGAGACCCACGCGCGTCGCTGGGTAAGGCGAGCTGAGGCGGAGGCTGGCGCGGCCCTGGCGCGCGGTCTCCGCTCGCATCAGTCGGAGGACCGAGCGAATTTCAGACCGGGATGGATCTGGACGGTGGCGGCTCGCGGGCATCGGCGAACACCCCCCGTCCGCTCGCCTCGATCTCCTCGACCGGCGGCGGCCTGCGGCCGGCGACCACCGTGGAACCGTTCGAGAACCGGTTGAGGTCCCGCATACGCGGACCGAACCAGCGCAGCGAAGCTCCCGGAAGCGGAGCTTCGCGATCCTCATCGGTGAGATTCGCCTGTTGGGCCTTCTTGTGGAGAGCCCTCGGGACCAACCGAGTGGCGACGAGCAGAACCTGCCCCCTGGCGGCGGAGCAGCCAGAAGTTGGGCGCGACAGCATCAGCAGCCTGCACGACATGCGCCCGGCCCCCAGGAACGCCGCGAGGGCGGCGAGGCGGCAGCTCACCAGCGGCGGCGGCTGTCGCGGTTCCTCGGACGGCATTGAACTGCCGACCGCACGGCGCACGGGGACATGGGGCAAGCGGAGCTGGACTGCGCCGCGGCCCGGAATGCCGTGCGGATGATGGGTCAGGGCCGTGCTCCGCGCTTCGATCACGGGGCCGTCCGGTCGAGCTCAGCGCAACGCGAGGGCCGACAGCCGCCGCCAGCTCTCCATCGCCGGCCGCAGCTCGCGCTCGGCGGCCGGGTCGAGCCGAGGCGTGGGCGCGTCGGAGGACGGCGCAAAGCCGGTCGAGTCCGCCAGCGCCCCGTACCAGTGCGCCGCCCAGACCCCGTCCGAGGGGCGCAGGCCCGGCGCCCAGTCCAGCATCGCCTCCTCGAACGGCAGGCCCAGCGCGGCGCACAGCGCCGACAGCGTCTGCCGGGGATCGCGGCGGATGTCGGCGGCGTCCACCACCGGAGGCGGACGCCCAAGCCGCGCGGAGACCAGATCGAAGATGTCCTGCTGGCGGGCGAAGCCAAGCTCGGACGCGAGGCGCCCCGACCGCTTTGCGCCGAAGCTGGCCGCCACCTCGCGCGGGTCGCGGATCAGGAAGGCGACGGCCGCCCCCTCCATCCAGTCGAAGTCCATGCCCGGCAGCATGTGCTGGACCATGTGCTTCTCATAGCGGACGCGCCCCGGGGGCGGGGGCGCCGCCAGCGCGCGCGCCGCCTCGCGCCAGTCGCTGGGCTGCGAGGCGATCACCGCGTCGCGCATCGGATGATCCAGCCCGGTTGCGGCCAGGTAGGCGGCGTAGAACGGCTCGTCGACCACATCCGTCGCCGCCCGGTTTCCGAAGCTGCGCATCATCGCCGAGCTGAGGCTGCGCGGCCCCGACCACATCACCACCCGCATCAGGCGAGCCCCGCATCGAGTCCGACGTCCCGCCGGACCAGCGCCCGATAGAGCGTCTGCAGTTTCCGCGTCACCGGCCCTGCCGTCCCGTCGCCAAAGCGCCGCCCGTCCAGTTCCGCAACCGGGGTCTGGCCGCCGAAGGTGCCGGTGACGAAGACCTCGTCGGCCCCGTAGGTCTCGACGAGGGAGAAGTTCTTCTCGAACGCGGGGATCCCGGCCTCCTGCGCGAGCTGCAGCGTCTTCGCCCGGGTGATGCCGTTCATGCAGTAATCGCCGGTCGAGGTCCAGAGCTCCCCCTTCCGGACGATGAAGAGGTTGCAGGAGTTCGTGGTGTTCACGAAGCCATGGGGGTCCAGCATCAACCCCTCGTCGGCGCCCGCCTTCTCGGCCTGCACGGCGGCCAGCACGCAGTTCAGCTTGGAGTGGGAGTTCAACTTGGGGTCCTGGCTCATCGGCAGGCCACGCACCTGGGGGACGGTGGCCAGGCGCAGGCCTCTCCCCGCCGTCGCCGGCAGCGAATGCTCGGCGATGATCACCGTTGTGGGGCCGGAGCGGCTGAGCGAGGGGTGCTGGAAGGGCCGGGTCTTCACGCCCCGGGTGACCATCAGCCGGGCGTGGGCGTCGTCTTGCATGCCGTTGACGGTCCGCACCTCCTCCAGCGCGGCGACGAAGCCGGCGCGATCACGGCCAAGGTCCAGGTCAATGGCGCGCGCCGCCTCGAACAGGCGGTCGAGGTGGTCGTCGAGAAAGGCCCAGCGGCCGTTGTGCAGCCGCAGGCCCTCCCACACCCCGTCGCCGAGAAGGAAGCCGGAGTCGTAGACCGACACGCTCGCCTGCGCTTTCGGGCGCAGGTCGCCGTCGACCCAGATCAGGATCTCCTCGTTGCGCGCGTCGACCTCGGCGGCATGAGCGGCGCCGCCTGTTCCGGCGGTCTGGACGTCTGGCATCGGCCCTGGACTCCCTTGGCATGTGCGGCGGGGCTGCGCCCGCATGATCGGCCGGCGGCGCGGCGCGGCGCAAGAGGCCGAGGCGCGGGCCGGACGCCGCCTGCGACCGCTCCGGTCGCAGGGCGGTCTGTTATCCGCGCAGCGATGGGCGCATCTGTACGGTCTGGTTGGCCCGCCGCGAGTCGCCGCCTTGCATTCAGGCGGGTCATGTCGGCCAGGCTGCCGGCGGTCGGTCCGGGGCGTCGAACGCAGGAGGGATGCGCATGTTTCATCCGTGCGAGTGCGGAAGCGGGAAGACCTATGCGGGGTGCTGCGGCCGGCTGCACCTGGGCGCCCCGGCGCGCGACGCCGAGGAGCTGATGCGCTCCAGATACTGCGCCTTCAGCCGCGGCGACGAAGCCTATCTTCGCCGGAGCTGGGCCGTGGAGACGCGCCCCTCGACCCTGGCCCTGGATCCTGCGCAGGTCTGGACCGGCCTTGCGATCCTGCGCCGCGAGGCCACCGGGCCGGACACCGCGCAGGTCCGTTTCACCGCGACCTGGCGCAAGGGCTCCCGGAAGGGCCGCCTGACTGAAACCAGCCGCTTTCGCCGCGAGGGGCCGGGCTGGGTCTACGTCGACGGCGATCCGGAGTGAGGCGAAGCCCCCCGCGCGGCTTCGCGCGGGGGGCGGCGAATCGAGCCCGGCGCCCTCCGAGGGGCTCAAGCGCCGAACGCCACCCCGGGGCGAGGCCAGGCGCAGGCGGGCATGGATGTGGGGGACCGTGGCCTGCGGCGTCCGTCAGGGCCCGGACACCGTGAGATTCTGCTGGATCCATCGGGATGAGGCCGCGACGTCCGCGGGCGTCAGGTCATGGCTGGCTGGGAGCGACTGAAGCTCGACGTCCGCTCCGCCCGCGAGAAGCGCCTCCGTCAGGCCCGCGGCGTCCCGCGCAAGGGGGTCGTCGCGGCCCTCGAGCGCCAGCACGCGGGTCCCGGACAGGTCGACCCTCGGCGCGGTCTCGAGCGGCTGGACGCCGCGCAGCAGGATTGCCCGGCGCACGAGGCCGGGATGGAGCTGGATGACGGCCGCCAGCATGCTCGCGCCATTGGAATAGCCCAGGAAGACGAGCCGGTCCGGATCGAGCCCGTAGCCGGTCCTCGCGCCTTCGACGAACGCCGCGAACGCCTCGGCCTCGTCACGGATGTCGGCCTGATCGAACCTGTCTGCCGCGACCCGGCGGAACCAGCGGTTGGAGCCCTCTTCGGTGGCCCGCCCCCGCACCCCGAGCAGCGTCGAGCGCGGCGCGATGCGACGCGCGATCGGCATCAGGTCGGCCTCGTCGCCGCCCGTGCCGTGCAGCAGCACGAGGGTCGCGCCATCCGGGGTCTCGGGCCGGTTGAAGCGGTGGACGAAGGGAAGCGCGCGGACGGGGAACCGCTCCTCTCCGGGCAGCGCGAACTGGGGCAGCATCGCCTTGAGGTCCTCGGCGCGCTCGGCCTCGCGGGGGGGCGTGAACAGTGTCCGTCCGAGGGCGTCGGGCGCTTCGTCAACGGTCATCCCGGGCCCGTCGGTGGCATATTCCAGAAGCAGGCCGGCGGGATCGCGGACATAGAGCGACAGGAAATACTTGCGGTCGTGGACCTCTGTCGGCCCGTGGTCCTTCAGCGAGATCCGCATCGCGCGGACCGCCTCGGCGTCCCGCGCCCTGAAGGCCACGTGGTCGGGCACGCCGGCGCCGGGGACCGAGGGCACGAACCCCGACGCCTCCCTCACGTCCACGATGTCGGTGTCGGACGCCATGCGCTGCGTCGCGCCCTCGCGCGCGCCCGGCCTGTAGCCGAACCGGGTCAGGAAGCGGGAAGTCTCCTCGCCCATGTCGGTCAGCAGGGTGACGCCTCGCAGCCGGGTGGGGGCGTTCGCCCGAGGCGCGGGGATGGGCATGTCCACCCCCGCCAGCTTCACGATCAACCCGTCGGGATCCTTCAGGCGGAGGACCGGCTCCCCGAACTCCCGCGAGGGGCTCTCGGTGCGGATGCCGGCGGCGAGCGCCCGGGTCAGCCAGTCGCCAAGCGAGGCCGGCGGCACGGCGAGCGCCACTTCCGAGACCTGCCCGATCCCGGTGCGCCCCCGGCCCGCCGTCTCCCAGACGAGGAAGGTCAACAGCGAGCCGGGGCTGCCGAGCCCGTCTCCGTAGACGAGATGCAGCTGCTCGGCATCCGCGAAACCGCCTGTCTGCTTGACGAGCCGCAAGCCCAGGAAACCGGCATAGAAGTCGACGTTCGCCTGAACGTCGGCGGTGATGCCGGTAACGTGGTGAATTCCGCTCGTCATGCCTTGATCCTCGGAGATCATTCGCCCGTTTCGCGCGCGAGCACCCTGCGGACGGCCGGATCGGCGGCCAGCCGCTCATGCAGCGCCTGCGCATTGGGATAGTCGGCCAGGCCGCCCGGCAACAGCTTCTTCGCCCACCCGAGCATCGGGAAGGCGTAGGCGTCGATCACCGAGCGCCCGCCCTCGAGGATATGCTCGCGTCCCGCGAGATGACGCTCGAGGTGGTCGAACTGCCGGCGCGCCAGCCTGTGGCCCGCCTCGACCACCGCCTCGCGCGCTGGCGCGCCCTTGTCGGTCGTGTAGCGGAACGGCATGAAGATCGGCCAGAAGGACGCGTGAACGTCCGAGGTGAAGAACGCCGACCAGCGATGCGCCTCGGCCTTCGCGCGCAGGCTGTCCCCGCCCGCGAGCCCGGCTTGAGGGTGCTTGTGGGCCAGGTAGTCGAGGATGGCCCCGCATTGGGACAGCAGCCAGCCGTCGTCTTCGCGCAGGGTCGGCACGGCGCCGGCCGGGTTCACCGCCAGAAGCTCGGGCGAGCCGTAGTCGACCCGCACCGCCTCGTAGGGCTCGCCGATCCATTCCAGCACGATATGGGGGGCCAGCGAGCAGGCGCCGACGGCGTAGTAGAGGGTGGGCATCATTGCGCTCCGATGTTCCGCTCAGGAGGGTCGCGGCGGCGCGACGCCGGCTCGAAACGACAGCGGGGGGCGGAGGGCGCGCCGACAGGCGCCCCGGTCGCGGGGTCTGCCTGCGCCCATTGACCCTCCTCCGCCTCCCGACGGGCGCGGGTCCGCCAGCCGGGTGCGGGTCATTTCCGCCGACGAGACCGCGCGCTCGCCCTCGCCCCCTGACTTGACCGGTTTCGGGGGCGCCGGCGGCGCGGGCCTTGCGGCGAGGGGGCCGATCCTGCGGCCGGGTGCGCGGGGAGGTCAGTCGCCTCGCGCCGCCGCTCCGGTCATGCGCATTCGACGCCGGGCGAGCGATTGCGCAATTCGTCGACCAGCACGCGGGTGTTCTCGGAATAGTCGATCGGCACGTCGACCAGGTGGACCCCGCCGCCGGCGAAGGCCGCCTCGAGCGTCGGCGCGAGATCCTCCACCGCGCCCACGCGCGATCCCTTCGCCCCGTAGGCCTCGGCATAGCGCACGAAATCGGGGTTGCCGAAGCGCATGCCGAAATCCTCGAACCCGTCCACCGCCTGCTTCCAGCGGATCATGCCGTAGGCGCCGTCGTTGAGCACGACCACGACGAGGTTCAGGCCCAGCCGCACCGCCGTCTCCATCTCCTGCGAGTTCATCATGAAGCCGCCGTCGCCGCAGACCGCCATCACGCGCCGGTCGCGGTGCAGCATCGCGGCCATCATCGCCGAGGGCAGCCCCGCCCCCATCGTGGCGAGGGCGTTGTCGAGCAGCAGCGTGTTGGCGACATGGGTGCGGTAGTTGCGCGCGAACCAGATCTTGTACATGCCGTTGTCGAGACAGACGATCCCGTCCTCGGGCATCACCTTGCGGACATCGTGGACCAGGCGCTGCGGGGTGACCGGGAAGCGGTCCTCCTCGGCGCGGTCGTTGAGATGGGCGAGAATCCGGCCCCGCAGGTCGAACATGCCGTCGTCCGGCGACAGCCGCCCCTCCAGCCGCGCGCCCAGCGCCTCGACCGAGGCGCCGATGTCGCCGATCACCTCGAGATCGGGGTGGTAGACCTGCTCGACGGTGGCCGACTGGTAGCCGAGATGGATGACCTTCGGCCCCCCCGCGCTCTTCATCAGGAAGGGCGGCTTCTCGATGGTGTCGTGGCCGATGGCGAGGATCAGGTCGGCGCGCTCGACGGCCTCATGGACATAGTCGCCCTCCGAAAGCGCGGCGGTCCCCATGTAGAGGTTCGAGCCGCCGGTGACCGCGCCCTTGCCCATCTGCGTGTTGAAGAACGGCAGCCGGGTGCGCGCCACGAAGGCCGACAGCGGCTCGACCAGCGAAGGCCGGTTGCCCGCCGCGCCGATCATCACCAGCGGCCGGCGGGCGGAAAGGATCGTCTCGACCGCGCGCTCGAGCGCGGCGGCGCCGGCGACCGGACGCTCGAGCGCGTGGCGCGGGATGACCGGGGCGGCCCCGACCTCCTCGGCCGCGACGTCCTCGGGCAGCTCCAGATGCACCGGGCCCGGACGTTCCTCCATCGCCACCCTGAAGGCGTCGCGCACGGTCGCGGGGATGCCGGCGGCGCCCAGGATCTGGCGCGTCATCTTGGTCAGCGGCTTCATCGAGGCGACGATGTCGACGATCTGGAAGCGCGCCTGCTTGGCGCTCATCACCGGCTTCTGGCCGGTGATCAGGATCATCGGCATCGCGCCGAGATGCGCATAGGCCGCGCCGGTCGCGAGATTGAGCGCCCCCGGACCGAGCGTCGCGAGGCAGACGCCCGGCTTGCCGGTAAGCCGCCCGTGCGTCGCGGCCATGAACGCGGCGGCCTGTTCGTGCCGCGTCAGCACCAGTTGGATGGTCGAGTTCCGCAGCGACTCCAGCAGATCGAGGTTCTCTTCGCCGGGCACGCCGAAGACGCGCTCCACGCCCTCGTTCTCCAGGGCGGCGACAAACAGGTCCGAGCCCTTGGGCATGGTCTGACTCCTTGTTCGGGCGGGCGGCCGCGACCGGGCGCCCGTTCGCCATCATCGCCCGACGGCGGCGTCTCCGCCAGCCGCCCGCGCGGTCGCGACCGTTGGATTGACGGTCGCGGCGCGGAACGCGGGGCCATGCGCGACCGACGGCGTGAGGCTCCGCCCGGGGCTCGCCGGAGAGGTTCGGGCGATGGCGCCGGTCTCGGCCTTGATCGTGCCGTTGCCGCCGAGCGGCATGTCGACGAGGGAGATCGCCATCGCGGGCAGGCGGAGAGTCTCGCCAACGGACGTCGGCGATCCGGCCCGCCCCGCCATCGAGGGCGGGGCGGGCCGGCGGTCAGAAGCGGACCGCGATGTTGATCGAGCCGGTGTGGCCCGAGTAGCCGTCGGCGAAGGCGCCCTCGTAGCGCAGGCCGACGTCGAGCGTGTCGCCGTTGAGCAGCGACACCCCGGCGCCGATCCGGCCCACCGCCTGCGCGGTCGCCACGCCGTTCGAAAAGCTGGTGACCCCCGTCAGGTCCGTGGCGAAGCGCGCCGTGGCGTCGTAGGCGTCGAGCGAGGACAGGCTCGCGCCCACCCGCGCCCAGGCGCGCAGGCCCAGCCCCTCGTCGAGCGCCTGCGTCGCCCCGGCCTCGAGCGAGGGCGTGACCACCAAGGCCGTGGCCTCGCTTCCCGCCACCCGCAGGGACTGCCGGCGGGCGCCGGTCTCGGTGTAGCCCTCGGCGCTGACGTGGATCAGGTCGAGGTCGAGCGTCGGGCGCAGGTAGCCGCCGCCGAAGTCCTGCGTCCAGGCCGCGCGCAACCGCCCGCCGAGGCTCAGCGCCGAATGCTCGGCCTTGGCCGCGCCGGGCGAGAACGGGCCGGCGACGCGGTCGGTGTCGAACTCCGCATAGCCCAGCATCGCCCCGGCGCTGAACGCGAAGCCCCCCAGCTCCCGCGTCGCCGCAAGGCCGAGGAAGCCCGCCCCGCCGTCGACCGAGCCGCGCCCGACGCCCGAGCCGAGGTTGGTGCGCTCATAGCCCACCGCGCCGCTGAGCGACCACTGGGGCGAGATCCGCCGCTCGGCCGCCAAGCCGGTGGTTTGGACCTCGCCCTGGTAGCCCGCCGCGCCGCCGTCGGCGTCCTGCTCGAGGCTGCGGCTCGAGGCCAGCATCCGCAGGCAGCTCTGCCCGTCGCCCACCGTGCGCGACCCCGGCGCGTCGCAGCCCAGCAGCGCGTCGAAGCGGTCGCGGGCGAGCTCGAACGTCGCGGCCTCGCCGGCGAGCGAGGCGCCCAGCGTCATCCCGGTCAGCACCGGCCCCAGCGCGCCCGCGCCCGCGGCGGCGTCGAGCTTGCCGAAGAACCGCCCGAAGCTTTCGTCGCCGGCCACGAACAGCCGCTCGAGGTAGCGGGCGGCGGCGATCTCGGCCTCGCCGAGCCCGTCGCGGCCGGCGATCCGCGCCCGGTCCGCGCGCAGGACCAGACCCTCGGCGTCCACGCTCTGCGCGAAGGTGAACAGGTTCGAGGCCACGCGCTCGAAGCGGCCGGTCACCTCGCCCTCGACCTCGAGGACGCGGTGCTCCGCCCCCCCGGTCAGCGCGTCGAACGCGACCAGGAGCTTGCCGTCTAGCCGCGCGTCGCCCGCCACCGCGAGCACGTCGCCCTTCCCCGCGAGCGGCTTGATGTCGGCCAGGATCACGCCCCGCGCGCCCTGCTCGAGGTGGCCGGCGATGGCCAGACGGCTGAAGCCGTCCGTCTCGCCGACCTGCATCGTGCCGCGGTTGGTCACGTCGGCCTCGTAGACCCGCGCGCCGGTGGCAAGGCCCCCGCGCCGGTTGATCAGCCGCGCCGCCGGCGCGCTGAGCCGGCCCGCGGACGCGGCGGCGGCGGTCGGGGCCGCGACCCGCGACAGGGTCGAGCCCTCGGCCGAGAAATACGCCTCGCCGTTGGCGTAGGTCGCCTCGACCGAGCCGTCGATGACGCCGTCGTTGACCAGCGTGAAGCGGCTGTCGGCGTCGCTCGTCGCCCCCTGGTAGCGGATCGCGGTCCCCGAGGCGGCGGTCAGCACGCCCGTCCTGGTCAGCTCCAGCCGGTTCGAGGCGTTGCCGCCATGGGCCAGCAGGCCCACGCCGAACTCGCCGGTTCCCCCGGCCACCGTGCCTTCGATGTAGATGTCGAGGCTCTGGGTGGCGATGTCGTCGCCCAGGCTCTGGACGAAGATCCCGGCCGAGTTCTCGCCCGACGCGATGACCCCCCCGCCCTTGTAGACGTCGACCGAGACCTTGCCGGCCTTGTTCCGGTCGGGGTCGCCGCCGCCGGACCTGCCGGCATAGGCGGCCTGGCCGAAGCCCGCCAGCCCGCCGCCGCCGGCGATGGACTGGGCGATGACGCCGTAGGCGCCGGCGCCCTGCGTGGTCAGGATCGTGCCGATCTCGACGTCGACCTCGCCCGAGGCGCCGCGCCCGTTCCTGCCGCCGAACACGTCGGCGAAGGAGGCGGGGTCGTAGGTCTCCAGCCGGATGCCGTCGGCCAGCGAGATGTCGCCGGCCATGCCGCCGCCGCCGCCGATGGACTGTGCGACGATGCCATGCGCGCCCTCGCCCACGGTGCCGCTGCACTTGTCCAGGGAGTCGGCGGCGCAGGCGCCGTCGGTGACGATCTCCACCAGCACGTCGTTTGCGTCGAGCGAGCCGTCGCCCTCGGCGTTGGCTCCCAGCGACGCGCTCCTGACGCCTGCGATGTCGCCCGCCGACGCGATGCCGCCGCCGCCGCCGATCGATTGGGCGACGATGCCGACGGCCCGGTCGCCGCCGGTGAGCACGCGGGCGAAGGTCTCGACCACCGCGGCGCCGCCCCTGGCTTCCTGGCCCTGGGCGTTGCCGCCCAGCGTCAGCACGGCCTCGCCCGCGTCCCCCGCGCCCAGGGTGCGGGCGATGCCGCCGCCGCCGCCGATCGACTGGGCGACGATGGCGTGCGCGTCGTCGCCGCGCGTGATCACGTGGTCGATGCTGTCGGCGACCAGAGGCCGCAAGCTGACGAGGTTGAAGCGGATCGCGGCGAGGTCGGCGTTCTGCGGCCCGGTGGAGGAGGCGGCCCCGAGCGTCAGGGTCGTCGAGGCCGCCGCCGCCTGGTGGCTGGCGATGCCGCCGCCCCCGCCGATGGACTGGACCACCAGCCCGTAGGCGCCGACGCCGGCGGTGTCGATGCCGGTGGCCTGGCCGGTCGCGGCCGGTGTCGCCTGCACGCCGCCGGCGTTCCCCTGCCCCAGGGTCTGGCCGAGCGCCAGGTCCACGCCCGCCGGCGCGCGCCCGGCGGCGGCGATGTCGGCGATGCCGCCGCCGCCGCCGATCGACTGGATCGCCACGCCGTCGGCGAAGTCGCCCGAGGTGGCCGCCGCGGCCGCGAAGGTCCCGCTCACCGGCCGCCCCTTCCCCTGGGAGTAGCCGGTCGCGCCAAGGCGGATCGGGGCGGCCGAGACCGTGTAGTCCTCGCCGGCCGAGGCGCCGGCGAAAAGCCCGCCGCCCCCCGAGATCGACTGCATCACGAAGGCGCGGGAGGCGAAGCCATAGGTCGCGACCGAGGTCGGGTTCTGCGCGTCGCCGCCCAGCGTGAACTCGACCAGGCCGCCGTTGCCGGCCTGGCCGCCGGTGGCGCCCAGCGACAGGCTGCGCAGCCCGGCGGAGGGGGCCGCGGCCACGCCGCCGCCGCCGGCGATGGACTGCGCCAGCACGCCGGTCGAGAGGTTGCCGGAGGTGACCACCGAAGCGTTGGCGAAGGTCAGGGTCAGGTCGCCGACCTCGGGCGTCGTGACGTCCTCGTCCGGCTTGCCGGCGTCGAAGATCTCGATGTTGGAAACGCCCGTGGTGTTGGACCCGCCCACCGCCACGTCGATCAGGTTGTCGCCGAGCGCGCCGCTCGAATCCCGCACGAAGGAGCCGACGGCGCCGAGGCCGCCGCCGCCCACGATGTTCTGCGCCAGCACCGCGTGGGACGCGGCGCCCGAGGTGGCGACGGTCGAGCCCTCGCCCACGCTCACCGTCATGGCGGCGCCGCCGTCGGTCCCGCCGTAGTTGCCGCCCACGGTCAGGCCGAGCCGTTCGTCGCCGTTGCCCAGCGTCTCCTTCACCGCGCGCAGGCTGCGGCTGCCGCTGGCCGCGACGCCGCCGCCGCCCTGGATCTGCTGGATGACCACGCCGTTGGCGGCGTAGCCCGCGGTGGCGTAGGTCGCGCCCGAGATCGCGGCGGTCAGCTCGCCGCCGGGGATGTCGTCCTCCAGGTCCCGGTTGACCGATGTGTTGTCGACCACGTCCTGCGCGAGGGCGTTGACGCCGTCGGTGACACCGTCGCCGCCGACCCGGATCGAGAGATTGGCCTGGGCGGCCGAGGTCGCGTCATGCGACAGGCCCGCCACGCCGCCGCCGCCGCTGATCGACTGCACGATCGCGGCCTCGGCGAAGTCGCCGTAGGTCGTGATCTCGCCGCCCAGCGTCGCCAGCAGATCGTTGTTCTGCGCCCCGCCGGCCGCGCCCGCGTGGCCCAGCGAGACGGTCATCTCGTAGCTCGCCGCGTCGGCGACGACCTCCACCGGCGCCCGCGTGGTCACGATGTCCTGGCCCTCCAGGGTCGCGCCCCCGCCGCCGGCCGAGCCGAGCACGCCGCCGCCGCCGCCGATCATCTGGAACACGACGCCGTCGGCGTCCGCGCCCAGCGTGGTCACGGCGCCCGAATGGGTCAGGGTCGAGACGTCGTCGGTGTGCAGGAACGGGAACCCGCCCTCGACCCGCAGCGACAGCGAGACCGCGTCGCCCTCGCCCGCGCTGGGGCGCTGCAGCGTCTCGAACCCCGAGGCGACGCCGCCGCCGCTCTGCACCGTCTGGACCACCACGCCGCGGGATCCCGCGCCGGTGGTGGTGATCTGCGCGCCGCCGCGGACGGTGGCCGCGATCAGGCCCGCGCCCGAGCAGTCCGAGAGGTCCGCGCAGCCGGTGGCAGTGCCCAGCGTGACACTGCCCGAGGAGACCGCGGTGGTGGTCGTGCGGTCGATCTCGGCCGGGGTCAGGGACGCCACGCCCCCGCCCGCGCCGATCGACTGGGCGATGGCGCCGTAGGCGTAGTCGCCGGTCGTGAAGATCGCCGCGTTGAGGTCGAGCGTGACAGTCCCCGCCCGCCCCGTGCCCGCGACGCCGCCGGAGCCGAGAGCAAGGTCAAAGGCCAGCCCCAGCGCCTCGGTCGGCGGCAGGTCGGCGTCGAACCGGCGCACGGCCGAGCCATAGGCGAGCGAGGCCATGGTCGCGCCGCCGCCGCCGGCCACCGACTGCACGATCGCCCCGTGCGAGCCGATGCCCGCGGTCGACACCGCGCTGCCCGCGTCGAGCGTCAGGCGCGCCGGCCCGCCCGAGCCGTTGGTCCCCTCGGAGCCCTGGCGCAGCAGGCGCGCGCCCTCGATGCCCGCGGCCCCGCCGCCGCCGCCCACCGACTGCACCAGCAGCCCGAGGCTGCGCGGGCCCAGCGTGGCGACGTCGAACACGCCCTGCGCCACCGCCGGTCCGCCGTCGCCGCCCCGCCCCCCGTCGCCGCCGGCGATGAAGTCGAGATGCGCGCCGCGGAACAGCGCGTTGAAGTCGTCGGCGAAGACCTGGCGGTCGTCGGGGTCGAGGGTCTCGAGCCCGACCTCGGCCGCGGTCAGCGGCGCCGTGCCGATGCCGCCCATGCCGCCGCCGCCGCCGATGGACTGCACGCTCAGCCCGAAGGCGTTGAAGCCCTGGGTGCGGATGCGGTTCCCGGCCACGCCGTTGGCCTCGGCCCGCGCGGCGTTGGCGCCGGCGCCCCCGGCCCCGCTCGAGCCGATGCCCAGCCGCACCACCGCGGCGGGGAGGGCGTTGTTCGCGTCCCCGTAGAGCTCGCCGGGGTCCAGCAGATCGAAGCCCGCGTTCTCGTTGGTCGGGACCGCGCCGGTGACGCCGTCGGCGTTCTCGGGCGCCGGCTGCTCGGGCTCGGCGTCGATGCCGAGGTTGGCGATCAGCCGCGATCCCGAGCCGCCCATCCCGCCGCCGCCGCCGATGGACTGCAGCACCACGCCATGCGCGCCGAACCCGTCGGTGGCGAGGCTGGCGGTCTCCTCCAGCCGGATCCCCACGGCGCCCCCGACCCCGCCGGTCCCGCCGGTTCCGCCGATGCGCATCGACAGGTCGAGAACGCCGATGGAATCGTGGGGAACCGCCGCGCCGCCCGCGCCGCCGCCCCCGCCGATGGACTGCAGCACCACCCCGTCGGAGAAATCGCCGCGGGTGTGGATCGAACCGGCGACGGTCGGCATCTTCAGGTCGTCGGTCTCGGTGGAGGCGACGGCGAAGTTGCCGCCCGGACCGCCGGTCCCGCCGGTTCCTCCGACATTGACGTTCAGCGCCCAGGGCCGGGCGATCTGCTCCTTGATCTCCTGCAGCTCGAGGCCGAATTCCAGCGGCGTGCGCTCGCCGCTCTCCTCCTCGACGCCGTTGCCGCCGAAGGAGCCGCCGAGCCCGCCGCCGCCGCCGATGGTCTGCACCAGCACGGCGTCGGCGTCGGCGCCGAAGGTGGCGATGGCGCCTTCCACGTCGACCTGGCGAACCACGCCGCCCGAGCCGCCCTCGCCCCCGGTCATGCCCACGCCCACTTTCAGACGCGGAGCCTTGAGCCCGCCGAGCTTGGCCACGATTGCGTCGGTCAGCTTCGAGGTGAAGGACACCGAGGTGGTCTGCGAGGTTCCCCCGCCCCCGCCGATGGTCTGCAGGAACAGCCCGCGGGAGCCCTCGCCATGGGTCAGCAGCATCGCGTCCGCGGCGAGCTCGGCGCGCAGCGCGCCGCCGAAGGCCCCCAGCGTGGCGCCTCTGCCGCCGACGGCGATCGAGGTCACCACGCCCGCGCCCTCGCCGAACTTCTTGGTGCTGGGCGAGGCGATGCCGCCGTTGCCGCCGCCCCCGCCGATCGACTGGCCCGCCACCGCGTTGGCGCTGGGGCCGAAAGTCTCGACCCGGGTTCCCGCGTTCAGGGAGAGGTCGACCGCCCCGCCGTTGCCGCCATTGCCGCCCGTGCCGCCGACCGAGACCGAGACCGAGGCGTTGATGCTGACGCCGCCCGCCTCCTCCTCGCCGCCCTCGCCGCCCTCGCCGTCGTCGGGCAGGACGCCGCCGATGGCCTCCTTGATCTTGTCGAGCAGCAGCGAGGCCGCGGCCATCGACGACCCGTCGCCGCCGTCGCCGCCGCCCCCGCCCACGGAATGGACCAGGATGCCGTGCGCGCCGTAGCCGTGGGTGGTGACGACGGCGTCGCCGAGCGTGAGATCGACCTCGCCCCCCGCCCCGCCGCCGCCGCCCTGGCCGCCCACGCCCGCGGCGCCGGCGATGGCGATGTTGGCGTCCGCCTCGGGGATCGGCAGGTCCGCCGCATAGGACAGCGCCGCGCCCGAGCCGCCCACGCCGCCGCCGCCGCCGATGGACTGGGCGACCAGCCCGTGGGCATTGACCGAGGCGTCGGGGTCGTCCGCCACGCCGGTGGCGATGGTCGTCCGCGCGAGGCTGAAGTTGACCGTGCCGCCGGCGCCGCCGTCGCCGCCCTGGCCGCCGATGCCGACCGAGGTGGCCAGCCCGAAGCTGACGTCCACCGCGCTGGCCGAGCCGGCCGCCCCGCCGCCGCCGCCGATGGAATGGGCGACCAGCCCCTTGGCCTGCATCCCCGTCGTGACGATGGCGAGGTTGGTCGCGTCGACCGTGACCGTGCCCCCGGCGCCGCCGCTGTCGCCCCCGCCGGCCATGGCCACCGCACTCAGCGCGCCCAGCCCGAAGGCGTCCGCCCGCGCGTCGCCTCCCGCGCCGCCGCCGCCGCCGATCGACTGGGCCAGCAGCCCGTGCGCGTTGTCGCCCGCCGTGGAGAGCGTCTGCGTCCCCCCGCCGTCGTTGCCGGACCGGAACGTCACCGCCCCGCCATTGCCCGCCACCGATCCGTCGCCGCCGACCGCCACCACCGGCAGCCGCGAGGCGAGGGCGAACACGTCGCCGCCGTTGCCGCCGCCGCCGCCGACCGACTGCAACAGCGCGCCGTAGGCGTAGCGGCCTCCGGTGTAGATCGAGGCCCCGGCGTTGAGCTGCGCGAGCACCGCGCCGCCCATGCCGCCGTCGCCGCCCTGGCCGCCGACCGAATAGACCCCGAAGGACGCCCCCTGGTTGCCGTCCCCCGCGAGGCTGCCGACCACGTCGCCGCCCCCGCCCCCGATGGACTGCGCCACCAGCCCGGCCGAAGCGTCGCCGGCCGTGGAGATATGGCTGTCGTAGCCGGCGAACTCGACGGCGCCGCCGGGCTCGCCGGCGCCGCCGGACCCTGCGACCGCGATCAGGCCCCCCTGGTCGCTCAGGTCGCCCCCGCCGCCAGCGATGGACTGCAGCACCATGCCGTGGGCGCCCCGCCCGTCGGTGTCGAGGGTGATCGAGTTGGTGAAGCTGACCCGGCCGGCCGCGCCGCCGCGCCCGCCGTCGAGCTCTCCGGTCGAGATGATGGAATAGCCCTCGGACCCGCCGCCGCCGCTGCCCGACAGGCTCTGCAGCGCCACACCGATGGCGCGGTCGCCGCGGGTGGTTATGGTGAACTGCTCGGCGCCCGAGGCGGACCCGGACAGGGACACGTCGCCCGCGTCGCCGCCCTGGCCGGCGGCGTCGTTGGAGAAGTCGACGATGCCGCTGGGATTGCTCGCCGGACCGCCGGCGCCGCCCTTGGTGCGGGCGATCAGGCCGATGCCGCCGTCGCCCTCGGTGGAGATCGCGCCGCCCGCGCCGAGGGTGATGTCGATCGCCGCCGTGTCGCCGCCGTCGCCGCCGGAGGTGTCGTTGGCCTCGCTGCGCCCGCCGCCGCCGCCCTGCAGCAGCACGCCCACGCCCAGCACGTTGTCGCCGGTCACCTCGACGCTCGAGCCGGCCCGAAGCCGAACGGTGGTGGTCTGCAGCGCCGAGCTGCCCGCATTGGTGCTGGCGTCGCCGCCGTCGCCGCCGTCCTCGCCGGCCACGCCCAGCTTTCCCGCGCCCCCCCAGGCGCCCAGCGACACCGCCAGGATGCCCGCCGACTGGTTGGCCAGCGCCGGGGTCTCGTCCACCAAGCAGGTGGAGCCGTCCGCGCAGACCCGCTCGATCTGGTCGGCGACGGGGGCGTCGAAGTCCCCGGCGTCGAGGGTGATCGCGCCGCTGTGGTCGACGGCGACGAACTTGGAGCTGCCGCCCGGCCCGCCAGGCACGGTGATCGACCTGGAATCGATCGCCGCATAGCCCGCGTGGCTGGCCGCGTAGATGCCCCAGGCCGCCCCGCCGGGGTCGACCGGAACCACCACGTCGATCTCGCCGGAGTTGGTGACGCTGACCAGCCCCCCGTTGCCGCCGCTGGAGGTGGGGTCGGCGCCGTGGCCCGAGATGCTCTCGGCATAGATGCCCGCCGCCAGCGTCGAGAGCGCGGCGCCCGAAGGCCGGCCCTCGCACCCCGCCGGGCTGCAGACCTGGAGGATGCCGGTGTTGGTCGCGTAGACGTCCTTGGCGTCGCCGGCGCCGCCGCCCTGCGGGTCCTCGCCGTCGGTGCCGTCGCGATCGCCGCCGCTGCCCGAGGCGCTGGTGGCCATCATCGCCACCGCGCCGACCCGGCTCGCGCCATCGGCGACCGAGCCGAAGGGCGCGACCTCCACGAAACCGTGGTTGACCGCCGTCGCCACGCCGCCGCCGCCGCCCTTGCCGCCGTCGCCGCCGCCGATGGTCTGCGGCCGCGCGTCGATGCCGTTGCCGCCGATGCTGGCGGCGTAGAGGCCGTAGATCACCCCGCCGTCGTCCCAAAGGCCGACCGAAAGACCGTCGCCCGCCGCGGCGTTGAAGCTCAGGTCCCCGACCGAGACGACGCCCCCGGCCGCGTTGGTGATCGTCACCGCGCCGCCAGCGCCGCTCTGGCCCGCGTCGTCAGGCTCCGTGCTGCCCTGCCCCCCGCGCGAGCGGACGCCGAGCACGGCGAACTGGCCGGCGGACTGGTTGATCGTGGCGTTGTTGGTCAGCGCATAGCCCGCGGCGTCGGGCGCGTCGGGCGAGGGATCGTTGTCGCCGTCGGGCCCGGTGTAGAGCTCCTGGAAGCCAGAGATCGAGGCGGTGTCGGGAATGGTGCAGCTGACCCCGCCGCTGCTGATCGGGGTGCAGGCGTATTCCGCGTACTGCTGCGCCATCGCCGGCGCGCCGGCCAGCGCCAGCGCCGGGGCCGCGCAGCTCCCCAACAGCATATTGCGAATCGACGACGCCTGCGCGCCGCGGCCGGCGCCCGGATGATTGGATCGCATCAGCTGTTTTCCCCACATTCGCCCTGAACGCCCGCCTGCCCTGGCGGACCTGCGCGCGTCCTCCCGACTCTCGACCTCCCCCCGGATACTCGAGATGCGCCTGGCGCATACAGTTCAGATCGGTCGACGATTCGGCAATGCGCAAGAAGTCGGCAGGGCTTCGACTTCCACAGGTTGCATTCCGACATGAAATTACGTCTGGCGACTGCCCCGAGACCTTGCCCGCGTTCAGTCGAGCCCCCCGCGTCTTCGCAGCGCGCCGCCCTAGGGACCGATCCGCGGGCGCCGGCGCGCCCTCAGCTCGCCCGAGGCGGGGGCGAGGCGGAGACGCGGCTGCGGCGCAGTTCGCGGCCCTCGGCATCGACCACCAGGCGTACGCGGTCGGCGCCGCGCTGGAAGGTCAGACGCCAGGTGCCGGCGTCCGCGTCCTCGCCCCTCTCCACGCGGGTGAGGATGCGCCCGTCGCGCATCTCGGCGCGCACCTGCTCGGAAGGCAGGCGGAGGAGCGCGGCCAGACGCTCGGCCTTGATGACGAAGCCGTCGGCGTCACGCTCCAGCCGCTCGGGAATCTGGGTCATCGGGCGTCCTCCTCCGGGACAGGTGGGCTCACAGCGCGTCGAGGACCTCGACGAAGCTGATCGCGAAGGCGGCGCCGACGCCGATCGTCAGCATCCAGGTGAAGCCGCGCAGGATCGTCGCGCCGATCGGGTCGGAGACCGACCCCTCGTCGGGGGCGGCGGGATCGGCCGGCCCGCCGCGGACGATCTTCACGACGAACCAGGCGAGGATCAGCAGGGTGGCGAGTCCGGCGATCTTGGCAAGGAACACGGCGGCAAGCATGGCGCATCCTTTCGACAGGACCGGGAACGCCGCCCGGGGCGGGGTCGCCGGGGCTTGCGGGGCCTCCTTCGGTCGAGGCGGATATGGCGCCCGAAAGGCGAATCCTAAGTGCGTCTTTTTCGCCGGCGGAGCTTGCGCTCCGGCGGCGGCCGCCGAACGTGAAGCGACAGTGGCTCGACGCCTTCCCGCCGCTCGCGCGCGAGACCGCCAGCCCCCGGGACGCCGAGCGGGACCGAGCGCTCCTCAGTCCCGCAACGCCCCCCGGGCCAGCGCCGCGACCAGATCGGTGCGGGTGACGATGCCCACCAGGCGAGCGCCATGCAGGATCGGGACGGCGTCGGTCTCGCCCTCCGCCAGCATCGGCAGCAGCGCGGCCACGGGGGTCGAGGTCGTGGCGCGCGGCACGGCGACCGACATCACGTCCCCCGCCCGCGCCGGCGTCCGCCAGCCCCGGCCGAGCAGCCGCGACAGCGCCGCGGGGAAGCCGCGCCCCAGGCGCAGCCGGTCCGCGACGGCGCGCCGGATCAGGTGCAGCTGGAAGATCACCCCCAGGAACGCGCCGTCCGCCGCGGCCACCGGCAGCGAGGCGAAGCCGTGCCGGTCGAAGAGGTCCGCGACGGTTTCCAGCGGCGTCTCCGGGCCGACCGTGACGAGGTCGCGCGACATGATCTGCTCGGCCGTCCTCGGGCCGATGCGGTGGCCGGCGGCCTGGATCTCGGCGGCGGCGATCAGGCGGGCCAGGTCCTCGACCCCGAGGTTCAGCGACTGGCGGTAGCGGTGCAGGATCGCGGTCAGCTCGTCGCCCGACAGGCCCAGGCGCTCGGCGGCGGGCGCGTCCGCGGTGCCATGGGCGTTCGCCTCGCCGAACTGGCGGAACGGGTAGCGACGGCCGGTCGCCCGCCCGTAGAGCATCGCCGCGAGGACCAGCAGGACCGTCCCCAGCCCCACCGGCGCCAGCGCGAAGCCAAAGCCCAGCTCGCGGATCGCCTCGGGGCTCATCGCCGCCGTCATCGCCACGGCGCCGCCGGGCGGGTGCATCGCGCGCAGGAGGGCCATGACCGCGATCGCCGCCCCCACCGCCACCGCGATGCGCAGCGTCGGATCGGGGATCAGCAGGCAGCACGCCACCCCCGCGACCGCCGCCGAAACATTGCCCGCCACCGCCGACCAGGGCTGCGCCAGCGGGCTGTTGGGCACGGCGAACAGCAGCACCGAGGTCGCCCCGAACGGCGCCACCAGATACAGCCCCAGCGTGAGGTCAACCGCCGGCGACAGCGCCAGCAGTCCCGCCGCCAGCAGCCCGGCGAAGGCGCCAAGCCCGGCGCGCAGCGCCTCGTGCAGCGGCGTCGCGCCGATGGCGGGCGCAAACCCCCTCAGCAGGGCCCGCAGGCGCGTCTCCTCCGTCTCGCGCATGGCGCGCATCCCCCTTGTGGCCGGCGGCTGCGGCGGAGTTATATCGGATCACGATGCACCTCAAGACGCCGGCGCTTGCCCCGGACCGGCGCCGATGGCACAGGCGGCCCCCCGACCCCTGCGGACCCGAGCATGAGCGACCCGATCTCAGACGCCGACATCCGCACGCTGGCCGCCTTCCGCCGGCAGCTGCGCGGCTTCCTCCATTTCAGCGAGGCCGCGGCCGCGGGCGAGGGCCTGACGCCCCAGCAGCACCAGGCGCTGCTGGCGATCCGGGCGGCCGAGGGCCGCGCCCTGTCGGTGGGCGAGCTGGCCGACGCGCTGATGCTGCGCCACCACAGCGCCAGCGAGCTCGCCACACGGCTCGAGACCCTGGGCCTGGTGCGGCGGAGCGACGACGCGGGCGACGGCCGCCGCCGGGTGCTTGCCCCCACCGAGCGGGCCGAGGCGCTGCTGCTGGCCCTCTCGGAGGCGCATCGCGAGGAGCTGCGCCGCATCCGACCGCTGCTGATCGGCCTGCTCGGCGATCTCTGAGCCCGCGGCCCCGGGCCTTTCCGCGGGGGCGCCGCCGGTCTTGCCCGCCGGGTCGCGGGGGATTATCCGGGACAGGCGCGCTCCGCGGCGATGGCGTCGACGCGGATCCCACGGCGCGCAGCCGCGGCGCCCGCGTCCCGGCCTCTCCTGTCCTGCACGCCCGGATGATCCGTCGGGCGCGGCGCGTCCCCGTCCGGCGACTGGATGAGGTAGACGCCATGTCCGTCCTTCAGAACCGTCCCGAAAGCTTCGTGCGCCCCAACGGCCCGCGCGCGCCCCTGCCCTTTTCGCAGGCCGAATACGCCCGCCGCCTGGCAAGCCTGCGCGCGATCATGGCCGACCGGGGCCTCGAGGCCGTGCTGCTCACCTCGATGCACAACATCGCCTACTACACCGGGTTCCTCTACTGCGCGTTCGGGCGGCCCTACGGCTGCGTGGTCACCGCGCAGGCCTGCACGACGCTGAGCGCCAACATCGACGGCGGCCAGCCCCGGCGGCGCAGCTGGTGCGAGAACGTGATCTACACCGACTGGCGGCGCGGGAACTTCTGGCGCGCGGCGGCCGACCTGCTGGGCGCCGCCCGCGAGGTGGGGATCGAGCGCGACCACCTGACCTTCGCCGCCCTCGAGGCGCTGTCCGAGGCCGCGCCGGGCGTCCGGCTCGCCGACGTGGCCGAACCCGCCATGCAGGCCCGCATGATCAAGTCCGAGGAGGAGATCGCCCTGATCCGCGAGGGCGCGCGCATCGCCGATCTCGGCGGCGCCGCGATCCGCGAGGCCATCGCGGAGGGCGCGCGCGAGATCGACGTGGCGATCGCCGGGCGCGACGCGATGGAGCGGGAGATCGCCCGCGCCCATCCCGATTCCGAACTGCGCGACACCTGGGTGTGGTTCCAGTCCGGCCTGAACACCGACGGCGCTCACAACCCCGTCACCACCCGCGCCCTGCGTCGGGGCGACCTGCTGAGCCTGAACGCCTTCCCGATGATCTCGGGCTACTACACCGCGCTCGAGCGGACCCTGTTCCTCGGCGAGCCAGACGCCGAAACCCTGCGCCTGTGGCGCGCCAACGCGGCGGCGCACGAGCTGGGCCTGTCGCTGATCCGGCCCGGCGTCTCCTGCGCGCAGATCTGCGAGGGGCTCAACGCCTTCCTCGCCGAGGCGGGGCTGCTCGAGTTCCGCTCCTTCGGCTACGGCCATTCCTTCGGCATCCTGAGCCACCACTACGGCCGCGAGGCGGGGCTCGAGCTGCGCGAGGACGTGGACACGGTGCTGGAGCCCGGCATGGTCGTCTCGATGGAGCCGATGCTGTGGATCCCCGAGGGGCGCCCCGGCGCCGGGGGCTACCGCGAGCACGACATCCTCGTGGTCGGCGCGGACGGGGCCGAGAACATCACCGGCTTTCCCTATGGCCCCGAGGCGAACGTGATCGGCGCCTGATCCCTCCGGTCGGGGGCCGCACGCCGCCCCCGACCCCGCGACGCCGCTGGCCGGCGAGGCGCGCGCCACCGCCACCGCCACCACCGACGCGATCCGAAATTCGGAACACGGCCTTATCTCATTTCCATTTAATGAAACGATTGCTATCCTGCCGTCGGAATCAGGGAGGACTCCGGTGGACCACGAACCCTTCGAGCAGGCGTTGGCCGAGCTGCGCGCGTGGGTGCGCGAGGTCGCGATCCCCGCAGAGGAGACGGTCGCGCGCGACGACGAGATCCCGCCCGCGCTTGTCGCGGACATGCGCGCGCGCGGCTTTTTCGGCTGGTCGATCCCCACCGACTACGGCGGCGCGGGGCTTGCGACCGAGCAGCTCGCCCGCATGAACATCGAGATCGCCCAGGCCGCCACCACCTTCCGCGCCCGCGCCGGCACCAACACCGGCATCGGCGCCGAGGGACTGGTCCAGGACGGCACGCCCGCGCAGAAGACGCGCTGGCTTCCGCGGCTCGCGAGCGGCGAGCTGACCTCCTGCCTCGCGCTGACCGAGCCCGAGGCGGGGTCCGAGGCGACCAACGTCTCGACCTTCGCCCGGCGCGAGGGCGACCACTACGTGCTCGACGGGCGCAAGGCCTTCATCACCAACGCGCCGATCGCCGACCTCTACACCGTCATCGCGCGCACCGACCCCGGCTCGAAAGGCGCCCGGGGGCTGAGCGCCTTCATCGTCGAACGCTCGACCCCCGGCCTGACCCCCGGCCCGGCCTATCGCAAGATGGGGCAGGAGGGCTCGCCCGTCTCCGAGATCGTCTTCGAGGGCTGCCGGGTCCCGGCCGAGAACCTGATCGGGGGGGAGGAGGGGCGCGGCTTCGGCACCGTGATGAAGGCGCTAAACAAGCAGCGCATCAACCTGGCCGCGTTGTGCACCGGCTCGGCGATCCGGATGCTGGACGAGTCGATCCGCCACGCGATGGCGCGCCGCCAGTTCGGCCGCCCCATCGCCGAGTTCCAGCTGGTTCAGGCGATGATCGCCGACAGCCAGGTCGACGTGCACGCCGCCCGCGCCCTGGTGCTGGAGACCGCGCGCCGCCGCGACGCGGGCGAGGACGTGACCATGGAGGCCTCGATCTGCAAGCTGATGGCCTCCGAGGCCGCCGGGCGGGTGGCGGACCGCGCGGTGCAGGTCTTCGGCGGCTCGGGCTATGTGGGCGACTATTCGTGCATCGAGCGGCTCTACCGCGACGCGCGTCTGTTCCGCCTCTACGAAGGCACCAGCCAGATCCACCAGGTGCATATCGCCAGACGCACCTTCGAGCGCGAGGCCGCGCGATGACCGCGACCGCCGGCGGCGCGCAGATCCTCGCCCGCGCGCAGGCGTTCTTCGAGGCCCGCATCCTGCCCCGCCAGGCCGAGTGGGCCGCCGGCCAGGCCGAGGGCGCCCCGCCGCCCTCCTTCATCGAGGAGCTGAGGGCCGAGGCGCGGGCGCAGGGCCTGTGGAACCTCGGACTGACCGCCCTGCCCGAGGGGGCGGAGGGCACGCCGCTCTCGCATCTCGACTTCGCCCCCCTCGCCGAGCTGACCGGCCGCCTGCCCTGGGCGCCGCTGGTGTTCAACTGCCACGCGCCGGACCTGCCCAACATGGTGATGCTGGCGGCGCTGGCGACGCCGGCCCAGCGGGCGCGGTTCCTCGATCCGCTGCTCGAGGGCCGCGCGACTTCGGCCTTCGCGATGACCGAGCCGGCGGTGGCCTCCGCCGACGCCACCAACATCGCCACGACGATCCGGCGCGAGGGCGACGAGTGGGTGATCGACGGGCGCAAGTGGTACATCACCGGCGGGGCCGCGCCGGAGCTGGACTTCCATATCGTGATGGGCGTCTCCGACCCAGAGGCCGCCCGCACCGCCCGCCATTCCTGCATCCTGGTCCCCGCCGACACGCCCGGCGTCCGCGTCGTCCGCCCCCTGCGCTTCCTGGGATGGGAGGACCGCGCCGCCCCCATCGGCGAGATCGTGTTCGAGGGCGTCCGCGTTCCCGCCGGCAACCTGCTGGGCGAGCGGGGCCGCGGTTTCGCCGCCGCGCAGACCCGCCTCGGCCCCGCCCGGCTGCACCACGCCATGCGCTGCATCGGGCTGGCCGAAATGCTGATCGACCTGATGAAGCGCCGCGCGCATGAGCGTCGGGCCTTCGGGCGCGCGCTGGCCGAGTTCGACACGGTGGCGAGCTGGATCGCCGAGGCGCGGATCGACGTCGAGATGCACCGCCATTTCGTGCATCGCGCCGCCGCCCGCCTGGACGAAGCCGGGTTCGATGCGGCCTGGCGGGAGATCTCGATGGTCAAGGTGAGCGTGCCGCGGATGCTCCAGCAGATCGCCGACCGGGCGATCCAGGTGTTCGGGGCGGCGGGCGGCTCGGACGACCTGCCGATCCACCACGCGTTCGTCTACGCCCGCATGTTCCGCATCGCCGACGGCCCCGACGAGGTGCACCTGCGCCAGATCTGGCGCAGCGAGCCCGCGCCCGACGGCGCGCTGGCGCAGAGCGGATACGCCGCTCCGCCGCTCGCCTGAGCCCATCGCCGGCAACCGCAAGGGAGATCCCCGATGACCGACGCCGACCCCTCCGGCCAGGGCCCGCTGGCGGGCCTGCGCGTGCTGGACATCTCGACGGTGGTGGCCGCGCCCTTCGCCGCGACCCTGCTCGCGGACTACGGCGCCGACGTGGTCAAGGCCGAGCTTCCGGGCGAGGGCGACGGCCTGCGCAGCTTCCCGCCCTTCAAGGACGGCAAGTCGCTGTGGTGGAAGGTCGCCAACCGCGGCAAGCGCTTTGTCGAGCTGGACCTGCGCACGCCTGAGGGCGCGGACCTGTTCGCCCGGATGATCCCCGACTTCGACGTGGTGATCGAGAATTTCCGCCCCGGCACGCTCGAGCGCTGGGGCCTGGGCCCCGACGTGCTGATGGGGTTGAACCCCTCGCTGGTGCTGCTGCGGGTGACGGGCTTCGGCCAGGACGGCCCCGCCGCGAACCGCCCCGGCTTCGCCCGCCTGTTCGAGGCGATGTCCGGCCTGACCCACATGACCGGAGAGCCCGACGGCGCGCCGATGCACGCGGGCCACCCGATGGGCGACTCCATCGGCGGCGTCTTCGGGGCGCTGTCGGTGACCACCGCGCTGCTCTCGGTGCGCTCGGATCCCCAGCGGCGCGGCCAGGTGATCGACCTGTCGCTGACCGAGGCGATGTTCCGTCTGCTCGATTTCCAGACCATCGGCTACGACCAGCTCGGGCGGGTGATCGAGCGGACCGGCAACCGCAACCAGTACTCGGCGCCCGCGGACGTCTACCCCACGGCGGACGGGCGGTTCATCTCGCTCGCCGGCAGCACCCAGGCGACGTTCCGCGCCAACCTGCGCGCGATCGGGCGCGAGGACCTGAACGACGATCCCCGCTTCTCGGGCAACGCCCAGCGGGTCGAGAACGTGGAGGCCATCGACGCGATCTTCCGCGCCTGGTTCGCCGCCCACTCCCAGGACGAGGCGATCGCCCGCTTCCGCGAGGCCGGCGGCACGCTCGCCCCGATCCTGAGCATTGACCAGATCTTCGAGGACCCCCAGTTCCAGGCCCGCGAGGCCATCGTCGCGGTCCCCGACGACGACTTCGGCGAGGTGAGGATGCAGGCGGTGGTGCCCCGCTTCTCGCGCAGCCCCACGCGGCCCGGCCGGGCCGCGGGGCGGCTCGGCCGCGACACCGAGGCGGTCTTGCGCCCCTATGCGCCGGCGCCCGATCCTGCGCGCGAACCCTGAACGGAGGACGCGGCTTGAGCGAGGCGCGCAGCGCGGAGCGGCAGGCGGACGCCCGGCCCGAGGTCGAGGCCAGCGCCATGTCCCTGACCCTGGTGCGGGGGCTTCGGGTCCTCTCGGCCTTTCGGGGCGTGCAGGAGGTGCTCTCGAACGGGGAGCTGGCCCGCCGGCTGGAGATGACCCGGCCCACGATCTCGCGCCTGACCAACTCGCTGGCCCACGCGGGCTACCTCGAGCGGGTGAAGACCGGCTCCTTCCGGCTGGGGCTGGGGGTGCTGGAGCTGGCCTATCCGGTGCTCGCCTCGATGAGCTTCCGCCAGCGGGCGCTGGGACCGATGCGGGGCTATGCGCGGCTGACCGGCGGGGCGGTGTCGCTGGCCGCGATCCACGGGGCGGACCTGATCTATGTGCAGACCGTGCGCCCCTCCGAGCAGATGCCCCACCTGCCCGAGATCGGCATGACCGGCCCCCTGCCCCGCTCGGCCGTCGGGCGGGCGCTGCTGTCGATGCTGGACGAGGACGAGCTGGCCGGGACCCGCCGCGCGGTCGAGACCGCCTACCCCGGCCTGTGGGACGCGCGCGCCGCCGACATCGCCCGCAGCCTGGACGAGTGCCGGGAGCGGGGCTGGACCGTGGTGGTGGGCGACTGGCGCCCGGGCCACTACGGCGCCGGCGCGCCGGTCCGGCGCATGGCCGGCGGCATGTGCCTGGCGGTGAACTGCGGGGTGCCGGCGCACACGGTCTCGGAATCCGAGTTCCGCTCCGACCTCGCCCCCAAGGTCCACGACACGGCCGAGGCCCTGCGCGCGGCCTTCGAGGGGCTCTGACGCCCCGGCGCGCGGCCGGGGCGTCTGGACCTCACCAGGCGTCGATGTAGGTCCGCCCCTTGCCTCCCGTCAGACGCTCGGCGGGAACCGAGCGCAGACCGGCGAGGATCCACTGGCGCGTCTCCACCGGGTCGATCACCGCATCGAGCTCGGCCGTGATCGCGGCCTGGATCGCCTTGCCCGAGGCGTACATCTTGGCCAGCAGCTCGTCGAACAGGGCCTGCTTCTCCCTGGGGTCGGTCTTGGCCTCCAGTTCCTTGCGGAAGCCGAGGTGCACGGCGCCCTCCAGCCCCATGCCGCCGAACTCGCCCGTGGGCCAGGAGATGGTGAACAGGCTCTCGTGGAAGGCGCCGCCGGTCATCGCCATGGCGCCCAGCCCGTAGCCCTTGCGCAGGACCACCGCGAAGATCGGCACGGTGATGCCGGCGGCGGCCACGAACATGCGGCTGACGTGGCGGACCAGCGCGGTCTTCTCGGCCTCCGGCCCGACCATGAAGCCGGGCGTGTCGACAAGGGAGATCACCGGCAGCCCGAAGGTGTCGCAGATCTGCAGGAAGCGCGCCGCCTTGTCCGCGGCCGGCGCGTCGATGGCGCCGCCCAGATAGCGGCTGTCGTTGGCCATCAGGCCGAAGGGCTTGCCCTCGATCCGCACCAGCGCGGTGACGATGCCGAGGCCGAATTCCCGCCGCAGCTCGAGGACCGAGCCGTCGTCGGCCATGGTCTCGATCACGTGGCGCACGTCATGGGCGCGCAGGCGGTTCTCGGGGATCGCGTGGCGCAGCAGGCGCTGGTCGGGGGCGGTCCACTCGGCCTCGTCGCCCTGGAAGTAGGAGATGTATTTCTTCGCCGCCGCGCAGGCCTCGACCTCGTCCTTCACGCGGATGTCGACGACGCCGTTCTTCGACTGCACGTCGATGGGGCCGACCTCCTCGGGGGCGAACTTGCCCAGGCCCCCGCCCTCGATCATCGCGGGGCCGGCCATGCCGATGTTGGAGGACTCGTCGGCGATGATCACGTCGCAGCAGCCCAGCAGGGCCGCGTTGCCCGCAAAGCAGCGGCCCGAGACCACGCCCACCAGCGGCGCCTTGCCCGAGAGCGCCGCGAACCGCGCGAACGACGGCCCGTCGAGACCCGCCACCGAGCGTCGTTCCGTCTCGCCCGGCCGTCCGCCGCCGCCCTCGGCCAGCACGATCATCGGCATGCGGCATTCGCCCGCCAGGGAGAAGATCCGGTCGAGCTTGCGGTGATGCCGCTGCCCCTGGGTGCCGGCCAGCACCATGTAGTCGTAGATGGTGAAGGCGCAGCGCCCCTTCTCGGTCCCGAACCTGTCGGCGTTGATCGTGCCGATCCCGGTCACCACCCCGTCGCCGGTGGTGTTCCTGACCAGATCCTCCTCGGAGCGTCGCGCCGCCTGCGCCGCGATCACCAGCCCGCCGTATTCCTGGAACGAGCCCTCGTCGGCGAGGCTGGATAGGTTCTCGCGCGCCGTGCGCTGGCCGCGGCCGTGGCGCTTGGCGACCTTCTCGGGCTTGCTCTCGTCCTGGCCGGCGTAGAGGCGGTCCCGCACCTCCTGCAGGTCGGCGCGGATGTGGTCGAGGTCGACGGCGGCGGCGGCGTCCTCGGTCTCGTCCTGCTCGGCGTCGGGCATCAGGGCGAGGATCGGGGCGCCCTCGTCGAGCGTGTCGCCGGGCGCCGCCAGCACCTTCAGGACCTCGCCCGAAACCGGCGAGGTCACGGCGTGCTCCATCTTCATGGATTCCATCAGCACCGCCACCTCGCCCCGGCGCAGGCGGGCGCCGGCCTCCGGCACCCGGGTCACGGTGCCGATGGTGGGGGCCGAGAGGGGGATCGCGCCATCGGGCAGCGCCTCTGCGACGGCTGCGGCGGCGACCTCGGCGCCCGCCTCCTCGGCGGCGGGGTCCGGCAGGGCGGCGGCGGCGGCCGCGAGCTCGCCCGCCACGCTCTCGATGAAGCGGGTGGTGACGGCGTAGTCGGCCACCTCCGGGCGTTGGGACAGCGCGCGCAGCCAGCGGGCGTTGGTCTCGATGCCCACGCATTTCAGCTCGCCCAGCGCCCGGTCGATCTTGCGCAGCGCGTCGCCGAACTCGGGCGAGCGGGAGTGCACGATCACCTTGGCGATCAGGCTGTCATAGGCCGGCGAGTTCCCCCAGCCGGAATAGGCCAGCGTGTCGATGCGCACGCCGGGGCCGAAGGGCGGCTCCCACTTGCTCAGCGTGCCGACCGAGGGGCGGGCCTGGCCCTTGGCGTCCATCCGCTCGGCGTTCACGCGCGCCTGGATGGCGTAGCCCGAGGGCTGCGGCAGGCTCGCCTGCGACAGCCCCAGATCGGCCAGCGTGCGGCCCGAGGCGATCTGCAGCTGCAGCCGCACGAGGTCGAGGCCGAGAATCTCCTCGGTCACCGTGTGTTCGACCTGGATACGGGGGTTGGCCTCGATGAAGAACACCTCGGAGGCGTCGGGAAGGGCCAGGAACTCGAAGGTGCCGAGACTGCGGTAGTCCCCCGCCCGCGCCAGCTTCAGCGCGTGGGAGAGCAGCGCCTCCCGCGCGGGCGCGGAGAGGTCCGGCGCCGGCGCGATCTCGAGCACCTTCTGGTGGCGGCGCTGCAGGGTGCAGTCGCGCTCGAGCAGGTGGAGGCATTCGCCGGTTCCGTCGCCCAGCACCTGCACCTCGATGTGGCGGGCGGCGGGGAGAAAGCGCTCGGCGTAGACGGCGCCGTCGCCGAAGGCGGCCTTGGCCTCGGACGTGCAGCGGGCGTGGGCCTCGGCGATCTCCTCGCGCGCATGGACCACGCGCATCCCCCGGCCGCCGCCGCCGGCGACGGCCTTGATCACCAGGGACGCGCCCTCGGGGAGCTGGTCGAAGACCGCCTCGGCCCCCGCGGCGTCCACCGGGCCGGGAGAGCCGGGGATGGTGGGCACGTCGTGGCGCGCCGCATGGGCCCGCGCCTCGACCTTGTCGCCGAACAGCGCCAGCGAGGCCGGCGTCGGCCCCACCCAGGTCAGGCCCGCATGTTCGCAGGCGCGCGCGAAGGCGACGGATTCGGACAGGAACCCGTAGCCCGGATGCACCGCGTCGGCGCCGGCGCGTTTGGCGGCCTCGACCAGCGCGTCAGGGTCGAGATAGGCGCGCGCGCCGCGGCCGGGGATGGGCTCCGCGTGATCGCAGGCGCGCACGTGCAGGGTCTTCGCGTCGTCCTCGGGGAAGACGGCGACGGTTTCGATGCGCATCTCGGCGGCGGTGCGGGCGATGCGGACGGCGATCTCGCCACGGTTCGCAATCAGCAGGCGGCGGATCGTCATTCAGAGGTCTCCCTTGGTCATTTCTTGGCATCCGTCCAGCGCGCGACCGCGTCGTCAACGGCCAGCGGCGCGGCGGGCGGTCGTGCAGGGGTGTGACGCTTGTGGGCCGAAAAGCGCGGCGCGGCGGCGGGCTGCGGGCCCCCCGGGCCGTCCACGAAGGCGCCGCGGGCGACGAGATGGGGATGCGTCTTGGCCTCGTCGAACTCGAGCACCGGGGCCGCACAGACGTCCGAGCCCTCGAGGATCGCGGTCCACTCGTCCCGCGTCTTCGTCTTCATCACCGCGCGCAGTTTCTCGCGCAGTCCGGGCCAGGCCGACTTGTCGAGCTGGGCGTCCCACTCGGGGCCGTCCAGACCGCAGAGGCGGCGCAGCTCGGCGTAGAACTGCGGCTCGATCGCGCCCAGCGAGAAGAACCTGCCGTCGGCGCATTCGAAGACGCCGTAGAAATGCGCGCCGCCGTCGAGGACGTTCTTCTCCCGCTCGCCCACCCAGCCGCCGGAATTGCGCCCCGCCGCATAGGGCAGCATCAGGTTCAGGGCGCCGTCGCACATGGCCGCGTCAACCACCTGGCCCCGGCCGGTGGCGGCCGCCTCGCGCAACGCCGCCAGCGCGCCGACGACGAGGTACAGCGCCCCGCCCCCGTAGTCGCCCACCAGGTTCAGCGGCTGCACCGGCTGCGCGGCGGTGCCGATCGCGTGCAGGGCGCCGGTGATGGCGATGTAGTTGATGTCATGCCCGGGCGCCGAGGCCAGCGGCCCCTCCTGCCCCCAGCCGGTCATCCGGCAGTAGACCAGGCCCGGGTTGCGGGCGTGGGCCTTCTCGGGCCCGAGGCCCAACCGCTCCATCACCCCGGGGCGAAATCCCTCCAGCAGCAGGTCGGCGGCCGCGATCAGGTCCAGCGCGCGGGCCTGGTCGGCGGGGTCCTTGAGGTCGAGCGTCACGAACTCGCGCCCCTGGGCGGTGACGTCGGCGTCCGAGAAGGTCTTGCCGGGACGCTCGATGCGCAGGATCTCGGCGCCCATCGAGGCGAGCATCGTGCCCGCGAACGGCACGGGACCGATGGCGGCCATCTCGACGACGCGCAGGCCGGCGAGCGGCCCGTTGCGGCCGGGGTTGGTCATGGGGTGTCCTCGTCGTTCGGATCGGGGCTCAGATCGGGCAGATCGAGCGGAACTTGGGGGGCATGGCGAGGTCGCGGCGGGCGGGGGCCCGGTCCAGCGCCTCGAGGATGCGGGGGCGGGTGTCGGCGGGGTCGATCATGTCGTCGAGGCCGAAGGACTCGGCGCCGCCGAAGGGGGTCACCTCGGCGCGCATCTGCGCGATCAGGCGGGCGCGCTCCGGCGCGGGATCCTCGCCGGCCGCGGCCATCTCGGCGAAGCGGCGGGCGTTGACCACGTCGACGGCGCCCTCGATCGACATCGCGCAGATCTCGGCCGTGGGCCAGGCCAGCGCCGCGTCCGCCTCGAAGCTGCGCCCGCCGGCCATGGCGACATAGCCGAGCCCGTAGCCCTTGCGCAGCACGACCGAGACGCGGGGGACCGTGGCGTGCCCCAGCTCGTAGATCAGCTTGGCCGAGCGGCGGCCGAGCTGGGCCTTCTCGGCCGGCGAGCCGATCGAGAACCCCGGCACGTCGATGAAATACACCAGCGGCAGCCCGAACGCGTCGCAGAGCGCCACGAAATGGGCGACCTTGTCGCAAGCGGGGCCGGTGAGCATGCCGCCCATCGACATCGCCTGGTTGGCGATCACCCCCACCGGGCGCCCCGCGAGCCGCGCCAGCGCGGTCACGGCGTTCTTCGCGTAGGTCGGCTTCACTTCGAAGACCGAGCCTTCGTCCATCACCAGATCGACCACCCGGCGCACGTCGTAGGCCTTGCGGGTGTTGGCCGGCACCAGCCCGCGAAGCGCCTGCGCGCGGGCGGGATCCTCGGCCGGGGCGGGGCGCATCGGCATCGGCGCGCGGGCGTTCGAGGGAAGGTAGCCGAGGAAGGTCTTCAGGCTGTCGAGCGCGCCCGCCTCGTCCTGCGTCCCCAGATCCGCGATGCCGTTGCGGTCGACCTGGGCCTGGGCGCCGCCCAGCTCGAACTTGTCGACATCCTCGCCGGTGCCGGCCTTGACCAGCGCGGGCCCCGCGAGACCCATCGTGGACTGCCCGCGGACCATGGAGATGAAATCCGCCAGCCCCGCGAAGTTGGTCGGCGCGGCGAAGCCCGCCCCCAGCATCGCGGCCGCCATCGGCGCCCAGCCCGAGAGCCTCGCGAACTCCTGAAAGGTGGTGGTCGAGGGGGCGTAGCGGCGCGAGCTCTGCCCGATCTGGATGCGGTGCCCGCCCCCGTCGAGGAGCATCACCAGCGGCGCCCCCTCGCGGATCGAACGGCGCACGGCGGTGTGCAGCTTCTTGCCGCCCAGCTCCCCCGAGGAGCCGCCCATGGTCATGAAATCCTGCGCCACCAGCACCGCCGGCCGTCCCTCGATCATCGCAGAGCCGGTGACGATGCCGTCGGCGGGGCGGTCTCCGGGTTCGGCGTCGGCCTCGCGCGCGAGCTGCCCGGTCTCGCGGAAGGATCCGGGGTCGACCAGGTGGGCGATGCGCTCGCGCGCGGTCATGCCGGCGCGCTTGCGTTGCTTGGCCACCGCCGCGGGACGCGCGGCGTCGAGCGTCGCGGCGCGATCGGCGGCCAGCCTCTCGAGCAGCGCGTCCATCTCCGGACGCGCCGCCGCTTCGCCGGGGGGCCTGCGGTCGCTCATGGGCGGATCCTCGCCAGGACCTGGCCCTCGGAGACGGCCTCGCCCTCCTCGACCGCCAGCGAGGCCAGCACGCCGGGGCCGGTCGCCAATACCGGGATCTCCATCTTCATGGACTCGATGACCATGATCTCGTCGCCCTCGGCGACCGTGGCGCCGGCGGCGGCGGTCACGCTCAGGACCACGCCGGCCACTTCGGACTCCAGCTCGATTTCGCTCATTCCAGGTCTCCTCCCATGGCGGCCGTCCGCGCCCGGGAAATCCGGAGCGCGGCGGTCAGCTCGTCTTGCGAATGCTTCCGATCAACAGGTTCGCGGCCACCTCGGCGTCGCGCGTCAGCCGGGCGGTGTCGCCCGCGATCAGGGCCTGCAGGCACAGGCCCGAAATCACGCCCTGGATGGCGCGCACCGTCTCCTCGACGTCCACGCCCTCCTGCAGCTCGCCCATCTGGCGGGCCTCCAGCACGTGCTTGCGGATCGAGCGGCGATAGCCCTCGTGCAGGGCGGCGACGCGGGGCTTCAGCTCGGGGACCGAGCCGATGGCGTCGACCATCAGATGATAGACCGCAGTCGCGGCCTCGGGCGCATCGCGCACCGCCTCCATCTGGGCGCGGATGCGGGCGGCCAGCGCCTCGCAGCCGCGTTTGCCCGCCGTGCGTTCGGCCACCAGCTGGTCGAAGCGCTCCGCCGTCGCGTCGGCCACCGTCTCGAGCAGCTTGAGCTTGGTGCCGAAGCGCTGGGCGGGCAGGCCCCGGGAATAGCCGGCGTCGAGGCCGATCTGGGCGAGGCTCGCCCCCACCGATCCGTGCTTGGAGATCAGCGCGATCGCCGCGCGCAGCATGTGGCGGTCGGACTTCTCGCGTCGCTCGTCCTTGGGGCCGAGCACCACGGGCGTCGACTCCGGGGTCTGGCCGGGGGCCGTCGGGGGGCTGTGATCCTCCATCTTTCGGTCCCGCCTCCTTCGCGCCGGCGCATGCGCCGGACCGGGCATCCTCACGCACCGATCTTCTCCCGCCGCACGCGGATGCCCGCGGCTTCCCGGTCCCAGGTGTCGGGAGTGACGCCGGCCTCCCTCAGCTCGATCTTGCGGACCTTGGCCGTGGGGGTGCGCGGCAGTTCCGTCACGATCCGAACGTAGCGCGGGACCATGAAATGCGCCATGCGGGGCAGGAGGAAATGCAGCAGGTCCTCGGGTTTCAGCGTCTTTCCGGGCACGGGGGCGACGACGGCGAGCACCTCGTCCTCCGACACGTCCGAGCGCACGGCGACCACGGCGCATTCGCCGACGTCGGGATGGGCCAGCACCTCGGTCTCGACCTCGTAGGAGGAGATGTTCTCCCCCCGCCGGCGGATCGCGTCCTTGATCCGGTCGACGAAGTAGAAGTTGCCCTCGGCATCCGTGCGGAACCCGTCGCCGGTGTGGAACCAGCCGTTGCGCCAGGCTTTCGCGGTCGCCTCCGGGTTCTTGTAGTAGCCGTGGGTCATCGTCCACGGGCAGTCGGCGCGCAGCACCAGCTCGCCGACCTCGCCCGGCGGCAGCTCGCAGTCGTTCTCGTCGACCACCCGGGCCTCGACGCCCGCGCGGGGACGGCCGGCGGCGTGCAGCACGGTGGAGTTGATCTCCGAGACCAGCGGACAGCTGATCTCGGTCATGTTGAACATGGTGTAGGTCTCGACCCCGAAGCGCTCGGCAAAGGGGCGGGTGTCGAAGTCGTAGGGGATGATCAGCACGCGGCGCAGGGGATTGTCGGCGTCGTCGGGCTTGGGCGGCTGCTTGGCCAGGAACTGCGCCATCACGCCCAGCAGGATCACGTAGGTGGTGCCGGTGGCGCGCACGACGTCCCAGAACTCCTCGGTCTTGAAGCTCTCGATCATCGAGAGCGAGGCGCCCTTCTGCAGCATCCGGTAGCAGGGGAAGGTGCCCCCGACATGGAACATCGGCAGGTTGACCATCTGCCGGTCGGTGGTCTCGACCTCCGCCACCGTCGAGGAGGCGTAGAGGTGCATGTAGCTGCTCAGCACCCCCTTCGAGGGTCCGGTGGTGCCCGAGGTGTAGATGATCGACATCGTGTCCCAGGGCGTGATCGGCCGCTCGAGCGGCGCAAGCTCGCCGCCCTCGGGCGAGATCGCCTCGGCGGGGTGCATCTCGAGGTCGGCCGCCGCATCGGGCGGCCCCTCGAGGATCACCGCGCGTTTCAGCTTCGCGCGGTCGATGTCGGCCAGCCGCGGGGCGAGCTGGGCGTGGGCCACGATCAGCTCGGCGTCCGAGTTCTCGACCACATGCTCGAGCAGCTTGCCCTTGTAGGCGGTGTTGATCGGCACGTTGACCGCGCCGATGTAGTTCAGCGCGTACCAGATGCGCAGGATGTCGGGCCCGTTGGGCAGCCAGACCAGCACGTGGTCGCCCTGCTTCACCCCCAGCCGCTGCAGGCCGATGGCGGTCTGCACCACCAGGTCCTTCATCCGCCCGTAGGACCACTCCGACAGGTCGGGGAAGACCGCATAGGTCTTGTCGGGCTGCGCGATCGCATGCTGATCGATCAGGTCGCGGATGATGATCTGCTCGGGCGCCGGCATCCGCGGGTCGAGGTGATAGGTCATGCGCGTCTCCCAAGCTGGGGGGAGCCGCCGCGGCTCAATCCATGAACTGCGGCAGCCAGGTGATGATCTCGGGGAAGGCGATGAACAGGACCACCGCCACGAAGTCCGCGGCCAGGAACCAGCCGATGCCGCGGAAGATCGTGGTCAGCGGGACCTTGTCCCCCACCACCCCCTTGATGACGAAGACGTTCAGCCCGATGGGGGGCGTGATCATCCCGATCTCGAGGAACTTGGCCAGGAACACGCCGAACCAGATGATGTCGATGTTGGCCTGGTCGAGCACCGGCAGCATCACCGGCAGCGTCAGCAGCATCGCCCCCAGCGGGTCGAGGAACATGCCCAGCACCAGGTACATCAGCGACACGCCGATCAGCAGCGTCAGCCGGTCGGCCTGGATCGAGATGATCCCATCGGCGATGAAGTCCCCCGCCCCCGACAGCGCCAGGAACCGGGTCAGCAGGTTGGCGCCGATGGCGATCACGAACAGCGAGGAGGTGGTGATCAGCGTCTCTTTGAGCGACTCCCACACCCCGCCCAGCGTCAGCGAGCCCTTGGCGAGCGCGATGACGATGGCCGCGAGCGCGCCCACGGCCCCCGCCTCGGTGGCGGTGAACAGGCCCACGAACATGCCCCCGATCACCACGACCAGCAGGGCCATGACCGGCCAGGTCTCGCGCAGGTGGCGCAGGCGCTCGGACATCGGCGGCAGGGTGTCGAGACGCGGGGCCAGCGCGGGGTTCAGGCTCGCGCGGATCATGATCATGCCGATGTAGAGCAGCGCGGTGACCACGCCCGCCCCGATGCCGCCGATGAACAGCTTGGAGATCGGCGCCTCGGCGAAGACCCCGAACAGGATCAGCAGGATCGAGGGCGGGATCAGCGCCCCCAGCGTGCCGGCCGCCGCGATCGCGCCGGTGGCGAGCGCGGGGTCGTAGCGCGCGCGCATCATCTCGGGGATGGCGATCCGGCCCATTGCCGCGCAGCAGGCGATCGAGGATCCCGTCACCGCCGCGAACCCGGCCGAGCCGCAGACCGAGGCGACCGCAAGGCCCCCGGGCAAGCGCGCGAGCCAGCTTCGCGCCGCGTCGAACAGCCCCCGCGTGAGGCCCGCGTGATAGCACACGAACCCCATCAGCAGGAACATGGGCACCGAGCTCAGCGTCCACTTGGAGGTGAAGTCGTAGGGCATCGAGGCCAGCATCCCCCAGGCCGGCCGGGCGCCGATCAGGGCGTAGATGCCGCCGAAGGAGACCAGCACCAGGCTCAGGCCGATGGGCACGCGCGCCAGCAGCAGGAACACCAGGATGCCGAGGCCGATCAGGCCGACGTATTCGCTTGCCATGAGCGCTCAGACCCCTTCCGCGGCCGGATCCGCATCCCGCTGGGGATCGGCGTCGATGGGGGTTTCGCCCAGTCCGCTCTGCGCGTTGGTCCACAGCAGGACCACCCGGTAGAGCAGCACGGCCGCGAACAGCGCAAAGCCGATGGGCAGGAAGAAATAGGTCTGCCAGACGGGAAGCTGGCGGCCGTTCTCGACGAGGAAGGCGCCGACCTCGAACTTCTTGACCGCCTCGAACCAGAACGGGCGCACCATCGCCGCGGCCACCGCGAAGGCCACGAGGCACGCAAAGCCCCCCACCAGCCTCTTGCGCCGGCGCGACAGGCCCGAGAACACGACCTCGACCGCGATGTGGCGGTTGACGATCTCGCTCATCGCCAGCGGAAGAAAGGCGCAGGCGACCATGTACCACTTGGCCACCACCGTGGTGGTCATCGGCAGCGGGGTCTGGAAGATGTTGCGCATGAAGACGTCCAGAACGATCTGGAGCATCATCAGGACCACCGCCACGGCGCCGACGAGGGCGGCGCCGTGGGAGATCCAGTTCAGCACGCGGCCGATGGCCTGCATGTCGTTTCGCCTCCGGTCCGGGGGATCAGATCGCGGACGGATCGACCTGGCCGAACAGCTGCTCGGCGAAGACCGCCTGCACCGCGGCCGGATCGGTGGTGTCCACGTCGGCGAAGATCTCGGCCCACTTCTTGACCAGGCCCTTCATCCGCTCGACCTGCTCCTGGGCGTCGGCGATGCCGTACTTGTCGATGTTGAGCTGAGCGACCGTCTCGAGGTCCTCCTTGCGGAACTTCGCGGTCGCCTCGGCGACCTCGGCCGAGGGCTGGACCACCTCGACGCCCACCGACTCGGGGTTCTCGAGGTAGCTGGCGTTGACCTTGAAGTAATCGACCGTGGCCCAGGCGATGGAGTCCGAGGCCGCCATCAGGAAGCCCTTCTTCTGCTCGGGCGTCAGCTCCTCCCACAGGTCGCGGTTGGTGTTGAACATGGCGTTGCCGAGATACAGGCCGATCGGCGCGTCGAGGATGTAGTCGGCGACCTCGCCGATCGACAGCGATTTCAGCGTGTCGAGCGTGTGGGTGTTGCCGTCGAGCTGGCCCTGGCTCATCGACTCGAAGATGTCGGTGGCGCCGATCACGACCGAGGTCGAGCCCATCGCGTCGACCCAGCGCCCGAAGGGCCCGAAGCCGCGCAGGGTCTTGCCCTGGAAGTCCGACATCTCGGTGATCTTGTCGACCGACATCAGGTAGTAGGGCCCGATCACCGCGAAGCCCATGAAGACCGTGTTCTGGTCCTGGTATTCCTTCATGCAGGGGGCGCAGGTGTACATGAACTCGGTCGAGGCGGCGGCCATCACCACCGGGTCGTCCGAGGCGGTGGCCATGTCGACGACAAGGTTGGTGTTGGGGAACTCGGCGCGCGTGTAGGCGGGCACGGTGTAGGCCACGTCGGCGATGCCGTCGCGCACGCCGGCGGTGGACTCGGCATAGGACAGCAGCGTGCCCTCGTAGGTCTTGCCGGTGTACTCGCCTCCGGTGTTCTCCTCGATCTTCTCGGCGAACATCCGCATGGCGAGCTGCAACGAGCTCTCGCCCGGCGCGCCGATGACGATGCGCAGCTCCTTGGCCGAAGCGGGCGCCGCGGCGAGCGCGCCCAGCGCGCCAAGGGCGCAAACGGCGGCCGCGCAGAGGCGGCCCGCGGAATGGCGGGTGATCATGGTGGCGTCTCCTCCCTGGTCCGGTCTTGATTCGACCGGTTCTCGTTGCGGCAGGGTAATGGGTTAGTGGTCAACCAGCAAACCATTTCGCCGCACTTGTGGCGCGGCGGGCCAAGCCCGTCGCGTGCGAATTTCTCACGCCTTCACAGAAGCTTGGCGAGTTCGTCCTTCTTGACCTTGCCGGTGGCGGTCATCGGCAGGCTGTCCACGAGGCGCACTTCGGGGCGCTTGTAGGTGGCCATCGCCTCGCCGCACCAGCGCTCGATCGCCCTGGCGTCGAGGTCCGCGGCCCTGGCCTTGTCGAGCACCACGAAGGCCACCGGGACCTGCCCCCTGTCGGGATCCTCGCGCCCGATGACGCCCGAGCCGAGGATCGCGGGGTGGCGGCCCAGCATCGCCTCGATCTCGGCGGGAAACACGGACATGCCGCGGACCTTGAGCATCTCCTTGCGCCGGCCGAGGAAGTGCAGGAAGCCCAGCTCGTCGATCACCCCGATGTCGCCGGTGTGCAGGAAGCCGCCCTTGATCGCGTGGGCGGTCGCCTCGGGCTTGTTCCAGTATTCCTTCAAGATCGAGGGGGAGCGGATGCAGATCTCGCCCTCCGCGCCGAAGGGGACCAGTGCGCCGGTGTCGAAATCGCAGATCTTGAACTGCGTCCCCGGCATCGGCAGGCCCACGAAGATCGGCTGCAGGCTCAGGTCATAGTCGTCGTCCTGGAAGCCGGTCGTGAAGGTGTCGCAGGTCTGGGTCTCGGTCATGCCCCAGGCGGCCTCGGCCATCACCGAGCCGGTCAACGCCTTCCAGCGGGCGCGGAAGTCGCCGTTGAGCTTCTTCACGAAGCTCGAGACCTGGGTCTTCTCGATCGAGGTCAGGTCGAACTCGCCCACGCGCGGGTGGTCCATCAGCTCCACCGCGTTGTCGACCAGCAGCTTCACCGCGGTGACTTTTCGGGCCTGGACCGCGCCCATGAACGAGACGGGATCCCAGCGGCCGAGCAGGATGCAGGTGGCGCCGGAGAAAATGGGGAAAATCAGCCCCACGTCCTCGCCCGCCATCCAGAACAGCGGGTAGAAGCACAGCATCGCCTCGCCCGGCTGCAGGCGGTTGCCGCAGGCCTGCACAGTGGCGGCGGTGTAGATCATGTCGCGCTGGGTGTGCACGCAGCCCTTGGGCATGCCGGTGGTGCCGCCGGTGTAGTTCAGCTTGCACAGCGCATCGAGGTCGACCGCGACCGGGCTCGGCGTGGCGGGGGCCTTGCCCATCGCCTCGACCAGGTCCTCGGTCTCGCCCGCCGCGGCGCGGTCGGAGACGATGCTCGCGGGGACCGGCCAGGCGGGCGTGGCGGGAACCAGGTCGGCCATGCCGGTGGACCACACTTTCCGCAGCGAGGTCCTGGGACGCACCGTCTCGACCAGCGGGACCAGCAGGTCCTGGGCGACGATCAGCTCGGCGCCGGCGTCGTTGAGCTCGTATTCCAGCTCGTGCTCGCGGAACATCGGGTTGACGGGGACATGCACGCAGCCGGCGCGCAGGATCCCGAGGAAGGCCACGATGAACTGCGGGCAGTTGCCCATGAACAGCGCCACCCGCGTCCCCGGCGCGGCGTCCGACTGCTGGAGCAGGGCCGCGAAGCGGTCGGCCTGGGCGTCGAGCTCGGCATAGGTCGTCGCGTGGCCGTAGAAATCCACCGCCACCCGGTCGGGCGCGGCCTCGGCCCAGCGGCGCAGATAGTCGGTCAGCGGGATCTCGCCGAACGGATAGACCGGCTCGCGCGGGAGGCCCTCAGGCCAGCGGGCGTCGATCAGCTTGCGGTGGGCGTCGAGATAGGCGGACTCGTCGGCCTGGCTCCCGGAGCCGGCGTCTGCGGCGATGGCCATGGGCGTTTCCCTGCTTGGGAGCGCGCCGCCGAGGCCCCTGCCCGCCCGTCTTGCGCCGGGTCGGGCCGCGCGAGCCCTTCGGTCGACCGGCCGCTCCTCGTTGTCTTGTGGGCGTCGACGAGATTCGGAATATCGCTAATCAGCCGATTAGTCAAAATGGAATCGCAGGGGCTCGGCGGGCGCTGGCGCGGGTGGCTTCATCGCGCGATGAATTCCCCGCTTGCCAAGCCGCGCCGGGTCATGTCCCCTGCCCGCCGGACGGCCGACCTGCCTGTCGGCCGGTGAAAACAAGACCAGGAGGAGAGCCCATGCCCGTCATCGTCGCGACCATCAAGGTGAAGTCCGGCCAGGGGGCCGATTTCGAGGCCGCCGCCAAGGAGCTCGAAGCCGCCGTCAACGCCAACGAGGAGGGCTGCTCGCTCTACCAGCTGTGCAAGGGCGACGAGGCCGACACCTACTATTTCGTCGAGCAGTATCGCGACGCCGCCGCCGTCGAGGCGCACCGCGGCTCGGATCACTTCAAGACGCTGGGCCGCAAGATGGGCGCCTTCATGGACGGCCCGCCCTCGATCCTGCGCCTGCAGGAAGCCTGAGGCCCGCAGGCGCCGGGTGGGGGCGCGCGCCCCGGCCTTGAGCCGGGGCCTCCAGCGTCGCAGCGGAGACGCGCGCCCGAGCGGCCGCCTGACGCCATCCGCCTGGCCCCGCGCGAGGTCCCGGATCGAGCCCGCGACGCGCGCGGCGGCCTGCGCCCTGCCCGTCCGCGCGGCGCCCTGCCCAAGCAACGCTCACCCGAGGGGCGGTCCGTGACTGACGGGCCGCCCCTCTGCGCTTCTCGCTTGACAGCCGTCGCGGCGCCGCTCCGGAATGTTAGCAGATGCAGCATGAGGGGCCGGAGGGGCGCGACATGGCGATGGCGGGATTGGGCACAGAGGCCCAGCTGAAGGATCCGGACTACTTTCCGCCGCTGGCCAGGGCGGTTCCGCTGGGCGTGCAGCACGTGCTGTCGATGTTCGTCTCGAACGTCACGCCGGCGATCATCGTGGCCGGCGCGGCGGGCTTCGGCTTCGGCACGCCGGGCGTCGGCGAGCTGGTCTACATGATCCAGATGTCGATGCTGTTCGCGGGGGTCGCGACGCTGTTGCAGACCATCGGCATCGGGCCGGTGGGGGCGCGGCTGCCGATCGTGCAGGGCACCTCGTTCGCCTTCCTGCCGGTGATGATCCCGCTGGTCGCGGGCAAGGGCGTGGACGCGATGGCGGTGGTGACGGGGGGCGTTCTGGCGGGCGGCCTGTTCCACGCGGTGCTCGCCACCTTCATCGGCAAGCTGCGCTTCGCGCTGCCGCCGCTGGTGACCGGGCTGGTGGTGCTGATGATCGGGCTGGCGCTGGTCAAGGTCGGCATCCAGTACGCGGCCGGCGGCGTGCCGGCGATCGGCACGCCGGAGTATGGCTCCTTGCAGAACTGGTTCGTGGCGCTGGTGGTGGTCGTCGTCACGCTGGGGCTGAAGTTCTTCACCCACGGGCTGCTGTCGCTGGGCGCCGTGCTGATCGGACTGATCGTGGGCTACCTGGCGGCGCTGGCGATGGGCATGGTCAGCTTCGCCAACGTCGGCGCCGCCGGCTGGGTCATGATCCCCGAGCCGTTCCACTTCGGCCTCGACTTCACCGTCTCGGCGGTGCTGGGCTTCTGCCTGATGGGGGTGATCTCGGCGATCGAGACGGTGGGCGACGTCTCGGGCATCTGCAAGGGCGGCGCGGGGCGCGAGGCGGACACGCGCGAGATCACCGGCGCCACCTATGCCGACGGCTTCGGCTCGGCGCTGGCGGGCGTGTTCGGGGCGCTGCCCAACACCTCGTTCAGCCAGAACGTCGGGCTGATCGCGATCACCGGGGTGATGAGCCGCCACGTGGTGACCATCGGGGCGCTGTTCCTGATCCTGTGCGGGCTTGTGCCGAAAGTGGGGGCGGTGATCTCGACCGTGCCGATCGAGGTGCTGGGCGGCGGCGTGATCGTGATGTTCGGGATGGTCTGCGCCTCGGGCGTGTCGATGCTGGCCGACGTCGACTGGGACCGGCGGGCGATGGTGATCTTCGGCGTGTCGCTCTCGGTGGGGCTGGGCCTGCAGCTGGAGCCGGCGGCGCTCCAGCACCTGCCCGAGACGCCGCGGATCCTGCTGACCTCGGGCCTGCTGCCCGCGGCGGGGCTGGCGATCGTGCTGAACCTGGTGCTGCCGTCGCCGCTGACCGAGGACCAGACCGAGGAGCTCTCGGGCGGCATGGCCGGTCACGCGCGCGACTGAGGCGGGCGCCTCGCGCGAACGGAAGGGGGCGCCGCGACACCTGCGGCGCCCTTTGCCGTTGGCGCGCCCGCGGCGCATTGCGGCCGGGGACGCCCGGCCCTCCCGTCGCCCGTCGGGAGACCTCGCGACCGGCGTCCCCGTCGCGCCCGCGCCGCGAGCCGGAGGCCGCCACGCGCGTGACAGCCGTCGCGGCGCCTCCGTCCCCGACCGGGCGCGCAGGGCTGGACGGGGGAGGCGCGGGCCGGGTAGCCTGCTCCGAAAATCGACCGGCCGGCAGGGAGGACAACCCCGGAGATGCGCATCCTGATCACCGGCGCCGGCGGCTTTATCGGCCGCGCGCTGACCCGGGCGCTGTGCGCCGCGGGAGCGCTGGCCGGGCCGGACGGCGCGCCGCGCGCCATCTCCGCCCTGCGGCTGGTCGACCTCTCGGCGCCGCCCGCCCCCGAGGCGCCCTTCGCGGTGGAGACGGCGGGCGCCGACCTCTCCGACCCGGACGCCCTCGCGGCGGCGCTGACGCCGTTTCCCCAGGCGATCTTCCACCTCGCCGCCACCCTGACCGTGGAGGCCGAGCGCGAACTCGCCCGCGGCTGGGAGGTGAACCTCCAACTCCCCCTGCGCCTGCTCGAGGCCGCGCGCGCCCATGTCGAGGCCGGCGGGGCGCCGCCGCGGCTGATCTACGCCTCCTCGATCGCGGCCTTCGGCGGCGCGCTGCCAGAGGAGGTCGGCGAGGACCAGGCGCAGACCCCCGCGACCTCCTACGGCACCGCCAAGTCGATGGTCGAGCTGCTGATCAACGACTATTCCCGCCACGGCTTCGTCGACGGGCGCGCCCTGCGCCTGCCCATCGTGCTGACCCGCCCCGGCGCGCCGAGCGCCGCCGTCTCGGACCGCGTCGCCGCGCTGGCGCGCGAGCCGCTGCGCGGGCGCGACGTCGTCTCGCCCTTCGCCCCCGAGGACGCCTTTCCCGTGGCCTCGGTCGGGCGGGTGGCGGCCAACCTCCTGCGACTGCACGACCTCCCCGCGAGCGCCCTTGGCGCCTCGCGCGCGCTGAACCAGCCGGGGCTGACCGTGACGCCCGCCGGGATCGCCGAGGCGCTGGCCCGGGTCGCGGGGCCCGAGACCGCGGGCCGGATCGCCTACGCGCCCGACCCCGCGATCCGGGCCGTGGTGGCGGGCTGGCCGCGGCGCTTCGTGTCCCGGGCGGCGCTGTCGCCGCCCCTCGCCGCCGACCCGGATTTCGACGCGGTGATCGCGGATTTCCTTGCAGGGGAAGCGAATTGAGCCCCCGCCGCCACGCCCGATCCGCGTTGTCCCCGGCGGCTTGCACGGGGTCGCAACTCATGGTTGATTGTCCGCCGCCCATGGACGCAGGGGCCCGCGCCCCTTATGTCCACAGCGCCGGCTCGACCGATCGGCGCCGCGCAGCAGGGAGACCCCGATGGGTCTGAGATTCTACCAGGTCGCCGTCTGGGCCTATGTGGCGCTCTATATCGGGGCGCTGGCGCTGCTGGCGATCGGGACTTTCGGCCTGTTCGGGCAGGAGCGCGATCCCCTCGCGGGCGTGTTCCTGATGCCGCTGGGCCTGCCCTGGACGCTGCTGCTCGACGACGTTCCCCCGGCCGAGGCGCGCTGGGTGGCGATGACCGCGCCGCTGGCGAACCTGCTGCTGGTCGCCGCCGTGCGCCGGCACTTCAGCCACGGCTGAGCGCCCGGCCTCGCGCCCCTTCCCGCCCCCTATTCGAACGACAGCTTCTTGACGAAGCCGCGGGCGTCGCGGCGCAGCTCGCCGAAGGACCCGTCGGCGCGCACCAGCGCGAGACCGGCGCGCGCGGCCTCCATCTCGGGGACCGGCCGCGCCTGCCCGGCCTCGTCGAGGTCGGCGAAGAAGCGCTCGCGGCCCACCACCTGGGCCAGCCAGGCGTCGATCGGGGCGAACCGCTCCAGCAACAGGGCGCGGTTGGCCTCGCCGAACATCTCCACCTCGGCGTTGGGCGCGTAGTCCAGCCGCTTGCCCGAGGCGATCAGATGCTCGCGCAGGGCCTTGGCCGCGCCGCCGGGCAGCTCGAGGTTGCCGCGCCGCGCGATCTCCATCGCCGCCAGCGGCAGCGAGGGGTTGGAGTTCTCGACCTCGACCAGCGTCTCGGGCCACTCCAGCCCCGAGGCGGTCATGAAGTCGGGGACCGACCCGCCCGAGGCCAGCACCTCCGAATAGTCGCGGAACACGAACTCGGCCTTGGGGAAGACCTCGACCCAGCGGGCCAGCATCCGGCGGTAGTTGAAGTGGATCGAGCCGAAGTGCTCCTCCAGCCCGTCCTCGCGCAGGGCGCGCAGGTGGTGGCCGAACTTCAGCCGCTGCCCGTGCCAGGAGGTGACGTAGCTGTCGGGCCGGCGCAGGGTGCACACGATGCGAACGCTGGCCTTGGGGAACAGGGTCTTGAGGCGCTTGAGGAGCCGCGGCGGCATCGGCCCGAAGTTCGCGAAGACCTCCGAGCACAGCACCACGGCCTTGGGCTGCATCATCACCGCCTGCTGGCGAATCGCCCGGATCATCTGGCCCGAGGGCGGCAGCTTCTGGTGCCAGGGCGGCACCTCGCGCTTCTCGGCGCTCTCGGCCATCATCTTGAAGGCCAGCGCGTTATGCGCCTCGCGCACGTTGATCGGGTTGGTGGCGCCGGGATCGGCCTCGCCGCGGAGCGCGGTGGCGAGGTTGGTCGCCAGCCCCTGCATCTCGACGGCCGGGTACAGGATGCCCGCCCGCGCCAGCGCCAGCCAGTTGGTCGACAGCCAGCTCTGCAGCGAGCTCGAGCCCACCTTGTGGTGGCCCATGAAGATGACGAGGTCCAAGTTCTTCCCCCGAATGTCGGCGTCGCCTGCGCCGCGTTCTGCGCGGCCGCTCAGTCCCGGCCCGCGTGCCGCGCGGCCGATCAGTCCTCGGTCTCGTCCGCCTCGGAGCCCAGACCGTCCTCCTCGCCGGTGTCGACGCCGCCGCTGGCCTTGCGAAGCTGTTTCTTGACGCGGCGCAGCTCCTCGGCGCCGGCCTCGAAGGCCTCGGCGAGGGCCTCGACCCGGCGCAGCTCGTCCTCGCCGTACCAGCTTTCGGGCGTCAGGTCCGGGGGCGCGTCGACCGCGCTCTCGGCGGCGCGGTCGAAGGCGGCGACCATCGGTCCGGTCGCCTCGCCCCCGAAGAACTCGGCGTCGAGCGCCTTCGCGTCCTTCAGATACGCCTTGCGCACCGTCTCGAGCAGGGCCGAGTCCATGCGCAGCTTGTCGCCCTTCGGCCCGCCCGCCTGCAGGGCGCGGGCGGCGCGGCGGCCGACCTGCGGGGGCAGCGTGCGGGCGCGGTGCAGCGCCCGCAGCCAGGCGAGGTCCTGGACCGACAGGCTCTCGTTCGCGCTCTTGCCCGCGGCGGCGGTCTCGTCGAGCTCGAACGGGCGGCCCTGCGTGGCGAAATCGAGGAAATCGCGCACCACGTCGCCGTCCTTGAGCCGGTCGCGGACCATCGGGCGGACCTCATAGCGATCGCCGAACACCTCGCGCCACTTGCGCAGGCGCGCGGCGTAGACGAAGCGGCCGTGATCGAGGACCCGCTCGTGGAACTCGGCCAGCGTGCCGTTGTACTGGCCGAGCTTGGTCCGCTCCTGGAAGCTCGACAGCACCCGCTCGGCGTGGGGGCGGACATAGGCGATCAGCCGCGCGTCCTCGGCGAAGTCGGGGACCCAGCGGCGCAGGATGCGGTCGAGCAGGGCGGGGTCCACGAACTCGAACCACTCGCCCGAGAGGATGCCCAGATCGGCGTCCGAGCGGGTCAGCCTGCGGTTCACCTTCTTCCACCGCGGCCCGCGGAACTTCTTCATCTTGGGTTTGTAGAGGCACGAGGCGAGGTTGCAGTTGTGCAGCCGCTCGGGGTCGGTGGGGTAGGTCCAGCTGATCGCGTCCGAGGACCAGGCGCCCTGCTTGAGGACGTTCTGGATCGCCGTCGTCCCGGTCTTGCAGTCGCCCAGGTGGATCAGCAGTCTGTCGGTCACGGTCGTCCTCGCATGGCGGGCGCGCGAAGGGGCGCGATGGGGCGCGGTCGCCCGACAGCTAAGCGATGCGCGCGAAAGGCTCAACCCGCCGCGCGTCAGGCGCGCGCGTGAGGCGCGGCCTGCGCGTGCGAGAGGGGGGGCGGCCCGCCGCGCGTGGGGCGTGGCGCGGGCGCCGAACGGGGCGGCATGCCGCGGCCGCGAGGGCGCGCCGGGGGGTCGGGGGGGCTTGCCGGGCCCTTGGCGGGCGGTCTACCAGACGAACCCGAGCAGACGCCCCCTTTCCGCACGGCCCATTCAGGCCCGAGACAGGCGAGCACATGGACGCGACACCCACCGCCGCGACGCCCTCCCCCGAGCGGGAGACGTCGACGGAAGAGGTCCCCGCCCGGACCGGCCCCCAGACTGGCCCCCAGACTGGCCCCCAGACTGGCCCGGAAACCGGCTGGATCCTGGCCCAGCGGCTGGTCTTTCCCGACCCGGCCGTGAACTCCCGCATCCGGCTGTTCTGCCACGGCGTGCGCGGCGCGGGGCACGACGCGGGGCGCAAGGCGTATTTCGCGCGGCCCGGCGGGCGCCTGAAGCTCGACAGCTATTTCAACTGCTTCCACGCCTCGGCGATGGACATCGGCCCCGACGACGCGGTGGTGCTGCGGCTGGAGGGCGAGGGCGAGGCGCTGGTCAAGGTGCAGATGGCCCGGCCGCTGCGCAGCGACGAGACGCTGCTCTCGAGCGTGGTGACGCTGAAGCTCGGCCGGCCGCTGGACCTGACCCTGCCCCCGGTGCGCGACGCGGGCGTGATCCACCTGCGCTTCAACGCCCGCACCCGGCTGAACCTGACCCGCACCGACTGGCTGGTGCAGGCGCCCCGCGCGCGCCACGTCAAGATCGGCGCGGTGATCACCACCTTCAAGCGCAACGACGCGGTGCAGGCCTCGACCGCGCGGCTGGCCGAATACATGGCTGAGAACGAGGACATCGCCGACCGGCTGTCGCTGCTGGTGGTCGACAACGGCGGCGACACCGACGCCGCCCCCGGCGCGCGGGTGATCAAGAACCGCAACCTCGGCGGCGCCGGCGGCTTCACCCGCGGCCTGCTCGAGCATCGCGAGGACCCGGACGTCACCCATGTCCTGTTCATGGACGACGACGCCGAGTTCTTCCCCGAGAACCTGCGCCGCACGCTGGCGACGCTGCGCCTGGCGCGCGCGAAGAACGCCGCCGTCGCCGGCACCATGATCCCCGCCTCCAAGCGCTGGCAGGTGTGGGAGAACACGGCGATCTTCGACAAGCTGTGCCGCCCGATCCTGCAGGGCCTGAACCTGCGCAAGTTCGAGAACGTGCTCGAGCTCGCCCGCCCGCTGACCGGGGTGCAGGGGCGCTATGCGGGGTGGTGGTATTTCTGCTTCCCGCTCAGCCACGTCAAACGTCTGGCCTTCCCCTTCTTCGTGCGCGGCGACGACGTGTGGTTCTCGCTGGCCAACGACTTCGACATCCGCACGGTGTTGGGGGTGTGCTCGCACCAGGACGACTTCGTCTCCAAGCGCAGCCCGCTGACGGCCTATCTCGACGCGCGCTATCACATCATCCAGATGCTGGCCCACGACGGGCTGCCGACGGACGAGGCGACGTTCAAGGACCAGCTGACCTTCCTCTATCGGCAGTGGAACGAGAGCTATCACTACGGCTCGGCCGCCGCGGTGATCGAGGCGATCGAGGACGTCTGCAAGGGCCCCGCCTTCTTTGACGAGGACCCCGAGATGTCGGCCAAGCGCGCCCGCATCAAGGAGATCGGGGGCGAGGAGGCGAACCTGCGCAAGCTGAAGTGGCGGCGCGCGGGCAACACCGGGGTGGCGCCGGCCAAGCACACCTCGAAGCCGTTCCAGATCCTGCGCCACCTGACCTGCAACGGTCACCGCTGGATCCCCAGGCGCTATTTCTACGCCAAAACCGGCCGCTTCGACATGGACACCCGCGCACGCCCCAACCAGGTGTTCCTGCGCGAGACCTGCCTGGTGGTCGACGCGCAGAGCGGCGTCGGCTACCGGCTCAAGCGCGACCCCAAGCGGTTCTTCGAGAACCGCCGCCGCTTCGACACCGCCTTCAAGCAGCTGGTCGCCAAGCTCCCCGAGCTGCGCAAGGCCTACAAGGCCGACAAGGTCCCCCAGATTACCGAGGAAGCCTGGCGCAAGCGCCTGGGCATCTGACCCGCCGCGCGGCGAGGGCCGCGCGGCGTCTCCCCGGCCCCTCCATGCGCCCATGGCGACGCTCCAGGCCTCGCGCCAGGGGGGCGACCTCGCACCTCGCGCCGGAGGCGCCGCGTCAGGCGTCGCGCCCGTGGCGACCGCCCGCCCGCGGCGCATGGCCGGCGGAGCGCGTGTGGCCCATGGGTCTGCGTCGCGCGACACGCGGCCCGGGTCGGGCGATGGCGAGCGCGGCGCCCATCGTCGCGCCACCCCTGCCCGATCTCCGGGCGCATCCACACGCCCTGCCCGAATTCGCGCCGGATTCACGCGCTGCATCGCACACTCCCGCCTTGACGACGGCCGCCGGGACCGGCACGCTGGTTAAACGTTTAACCGCAGGCTCGGAGCCGCAACGGGGCAGGGGATGAACCTCCAGACCATCGCCGAGGAGTTCGGGGTTTCGTCGGCCACCGTCTCGAACGCGCTGTCGGGCAAGGGGCGCGTCTCGGCCGAGCTTGCCCAGCGCATCCGCGAGCGGGCGCAGGAGATGGGCTATGCGCCCTCGCCCCCCGCCCGCGCCCTGCGCACCGGGCGCACCGGCGTCATCGGGCTGGTGCTGGCCGACCTGTCCAACCCCCTGTTCCCCCGCTTCGCGCGAGCCGTGGACGCGGCGGCCGAGCGGGCCGGCTACGGCGTGCTGATCGCGGATTCCCATGGCGACGTGAACGCCCAGACCGCCGCCCTGCAGCGCCTGGTGCGCCGGGGCGCGGACGGCATCGTGGTGGTCCCCCGCCGCGGCACCCGGGTGCTCGAGCTCGACGTGCCGCTGGCGGTGATCGACGCGCCCTCGACGCCGGGCAACACCGTGTGCGCCGACCACCGCGGCGGCGGGGCGGCGCTGGCCTCCCGGATGCTGGCGCTGGGGCACCGGCGGCTGGCGCTGATCGGGGCCAACCGCGATTCCAACGTTCAACGCGAGCGGATCGGCGGGATTAGCGCGGCGCTTGTCGCCGCCGGGGCCGAGGGCCGCGTGGTCTGGCTCGAGGACGCGCCCGCGCCCGACTTCTCCGCGCTCGCCCGCGCCGGGGTCACCGCCTTTCTCGCCACCTCCGACCTGCACGCGCTGACCGTGCTGACCGCGCTGCAGCGCGCGGGCCTCGCGGTGCCCGGGCGGGCCAGCGTGGCGGGATTCGACGATCTGGCCTTCTCGGCCGCGGTCTCGCCCTCGCTGACCACCATGGCCCAGGACGTCGACGCCGTGGCGGAGGGGGCGGTCGTCGCCCTCGCCGCGCGGATCGCGGACCGCGCGCCGCCGCCCGAGGCGACCGTGCCCATGACCCTTGTCGAGCGCGAGTCCACCGGTCCCGCGCCCGGCGCCCCCCCAACCACCGTTCTCGGACAGGGAGACATCCGATGAAGACGACCGCAGCCATCCTCGCCGGCGCCTCGGCGCTGGCGCTCGCCTCCGGCGCAGAGGCGCAGGACAAGACGCTGACCATCTCGGTCTACGCATTCGCCCAGGACGAGTTCAAGGAGATCGTCTACGACCCGTTCGAGAAGATCTGCGGCTGCGAGCTGGTGGTCGAGACCGGAAACTCGGTCGAGCGGATGTCCAAGATCGAGGCCAACGCCGCGGCCCCCGTGATCGACATGGCGGTGCTGTCCGCGCACGACGCGCTGTCGCTGGCGCGCAAGGACCTGCTGGCCCCGATCCCGGTCGGGAGCCTGGCGAACTACGACAAGCTCTACGACATCGCCAAGGACCCGCTGGGGGACAACATGGCGGTGGGCTACACGTTCTACGCGACCTCGATCGTCTACCGCTCGGACAAGGTGACGGTCGAGAGCTGGGCCGACCTGCTGGGGCCCGAGCTCGCCGGCAACGTCGCCCTGCCCGACGTGACCACCAACCAGGGCCCGCCGGCGCTGCACATGATCGGCAAGGCGATGGGCGACCAGGACCCCTCGCTGAGCGCCCCGATCGAGGCGGTGGGCGAGCACAAGGACGAGATCGTGACCTTCTACGTCCGCTCCTCCCAGCTCGCGCAGCTGATGCAGCAGGAGGAGATCTGGGCCGCCCCCGTGGGCCGCTTCGCCTGGGGCCGGTTCAAGGACAACGGCCTGCCGATGGCCTGGGCCACCCCGAAGGAGGGCCAGACCGGCGGCGTCAACGTGATGATCCTGACCAAGGGCAACGGCAACGAGGAGCTGGCCCTGCAGTTCATGGATTTCTGGCTGTCCACGCCCGTCCAGCAGGCGCTCGCCGACGCGCTCGTCGACAGCCCCGCCAACGCCGAGGTGGAGGTGACCGACGAGGTCGCCGAGAACCTGACCTACGGGGCCGAGACGGTGGAGTCGCTCGACCTGATCTCGCCGGCCGTGATGCTCGACAACCGCGAAAGCTGGCTCGAGCAGTGGAACGCGAAGGTCGCGCAGTAGGCGCCTGACCCCGGGCGTCCCTGGCGGCGCCCGGATCCCGCCCGGGGATGGCGCATT